>JBAWYQ010000020.1:0-32873 GCA_037143475.1 Burkholderiales bacterium
CTGGCCGCAAATGGCATCACCGACCTGGATTGCTACGCCGTCACGCCGGGAAACAAGAATTTTCTGCCAGACTTTTTTGTTGATTGAGGCGGGTTAATCCGGTGTACCACCGCGCCGGGTGGCGATCAGCGGCTTGACTTCTGGGGCTTGCACGCTGGGACGGTTGGCTTCTGCCTGCGCGAGAGGTTGCACTTCTTGCAGCGTGGATAAACAGCGTCGCGTCAAGTCCTGGTAGGTTTTTGTACCGGTCAGCTTCCAGGCGATCTCGTCGGCGCGCAGGCTTCGAATGAACTTCGCCGGCACGCCGGCGACCAGGGCTTGTGCCGCCACGCGCATGCCCGCCGGAACGAAGGCACAGGCGGCCACAATGGCTTGCTCGCCCACCTCGGCCTCGTCCATCACCACCGCATTCATGCCCACCAGCGCATCGCGGCGCACGGTGCAACTGTGCAGTACTGCGCCGTGGCCGATGTGGCCGTTCTCTTCCACCAGCGTGTCCTGCTGCGGAAAGCCATGCATGACGCAGTTGTCCTGCACATTGGCACCCGCCAGCAGCACGATGCGACCGAAGTCACCCCGCAAGCTGGCGTTCGGCCCCACGTAGCAATCCGGCCCGATGTGGACGTCACCAATCAGCACTGCGGTGGGGTGCACGTAGGCGCTGGGGTGCACCACCGGGATGACCCCTTCAATCGAATAACAAGGCATGGATGGTCAGGTGCGCTTGGCAACCAGGGTCAGGATGTCGTAGCTGGCCACCAGTTCACCGAGCTGGTTCGTCACTTCGACGTCCCACGCGACCACGCCCTGACCGACTCCGTTGGCGTCTTTCTTGTTGCGGTCGATCTTGCGTTTGGCTGTCAAACGGGCCTGGATGGTGTCGCCAATGCCCACCGGCTTCACAAAGCGCAGCGTGTCCAGACCATAGTTGGCCAGCACCGGTCCAGGTGCCGGGGATACAAACAAACCCGCTGCAGCCGAAAGCACGAAATATCCGTGCGCAATGCGTTTGCCAAAGGGTGACTGTTTTGCCGCCTCTTCGTCAAAGTGCATGTAGAAATAGTCACCCGAAATACCACCGAAGGCCACGATGTCGGCCTCGCCCACGGTGCGCCGGTGGGTCAGCAGCGAGTCACCGATTTTCAGGTCTTCAAAATAACTGCGGAAAGGGTGAATGGCCGTGTTGTTGACCTTGGCCCCACGCACATGTTCGCCGGTAACGGCGGACAGCATAGTGGGCGAGCCCTGCACCGCCGCGCGTTGCAGGTAGTGCTTGACGGCACGCAGGCCGCCAAGCTCTTCACCACCCCCGGCGCGGCCCGGACCGCCGTGCTTGAGCGTGGGCAGCGGCGAGCCGTGACCGGTGGATTCCACGGCCGCCTCGCGGTCCAGAATGTGCAGTCGTCCGTGCCATGCGGCCATTGCCGGTATGGCCTTGGCTGCTACGGCCGTATCGTGTGTCACCAGCGTGGCAACCAGACTGCCTTGACCACGCGCGGCCAGAACCAGTGCTTCGTCAAAGTCTTCGTATCCCATGACGGTGCTGACGGGGCCGAATGCCTCGACGGTGTGGACGGAATCCACATTCAGGGCATTGCGGCAGGCCAACAGCGTGGGCGCGCAGAAGGCGCCATCGGCCGTGCCCGTGCCCACCCAATTGGCATCTCCGCTGTACACCAGTTCGGCGTCGCGGCGCAGCATGGCAATGCGTTCGGCCACATCGGCCTGTTGCGCATGCGAGGCCAGCGGGCCCATACGTACGCGTTCGTCGGCCGGATCACCCACCGTGGTCTTGGCAAGGCGCGCTGCCACTTGCTCGCAGACGGCGTCCAGGTGTTTGGCTGGCACGATGGCGCGCCGGATGGCGGTGCATTTCTGACCGGCCTTGACTGTCATTTCGCGTGCCACTTCTTTCACAAACAAGGCAAACTCTTCATCATCGGGTGCGACATCCGGCCCGAGGATGGCGCAATTCAGTGAGTCTGCTTCAGCGTTAAAGGGGATGGAGTTGGCAATCAGATTGGGGTGTACGCGCAAGCGCGATGCAGTATCTGCCGAGCCGGTGAAAGTGACCACATCGGCGCCGTTCAGTCGGTCCAGCAAATCACCCGTTCCGCCAATCACCAGTTGCAGGCTGCCTTCCGGCAGGATGCCGGACTGCACGATCAGCCGCATGGCTGCTTCGGTCAGGTAGCTGGTGGCCGATGCCGGTTTTCCGATGCAGGGCATGCCCGCCAGAAAACTGGGCGCAAACTTTTCCAGAAGACCCCAGACCGGGAAGTTGAATGCATTGATGTGCACCGCCAACCCGCCGCGCGGCACCAGCACATGGGTTCCGGAGAAGCCGCCCTTTTTACCCAGGGGGAAAGCCGGGCCTTCATGCACCAGATTGCCCGAGGGCAACTCGTTGCTGCCAATGGATGCGTAAGCAAACAGGGTGCCCGCGCCACCGTCAATATCGATCCAGCTGTCCACCTTGGTGGCCCCGGTATGGGCGGACACGGCGTAGAGCTGTTCCTTGTGTTCCATCAGGTACTTGGCCAGCGCCTTGAGTCGCAGTGCGCGCTCCTGAAAGTCCATGGCCAGCAAGGCGGGCAGGCCCTTGCGGCGGGCATGCTCGACGGCTTCGCCGAAGTCGAGGGATTCTGCATGGGTGTGGGCAACGGCCTTGCCGTTGACAGCGCTGCGCAGCACGGTCGCAGCGTGTGCGCCTTGCCAGCGTCCGCCGATATAGCTTTGAAGGGTCTGGGTCATTATGGTTTTCAAAAGAGTTGGGGTTAGCGTTCGTCAAAGCTCACGGTCACGGCTTCGCTGGTAGGGCGCGACTGGCAACTCAGGACAAAGCCCTTGTCGGTTTCCCAGGCTTCCAGACCAAAATTCTTGTCCATGGCCACGCTGCCGGTCATGACCTTGCAGCGGCAAGTGGCGCAGACACCGCCCTTGCAGGAAAACGGCAGGTCCAGGCCCGCGGCCATGGCCACGTCCAGCACGTGCTGATCCGGGTTCATCTTCAGGGCATGGGACTTGCCATCGAGCACTACGGTCAAGAAGACCTGGCCCCCGGCAGGCAGCTTCATGCTCTTGGCCACTGCCGCCTGACGGGCTTCAGGAGTCAATGTTTCCAGCGCAGGCGAGGTGAAGCGTTCGGTATGCACCTGTTTTTCTGGCACACCGGCGTCGAGCAAGGCTTTTTGAGTGGCTTCGATCATCGCTTCAGGGCCACAGACAAACACCTCGTCCATGCTGCCCACCGGCAGCAACGCGGCGATCAGTGCACGTACCTTGTCGCCATCAATGCGGCCTTGCAGCAAGTCGGCTTCCTGCGCCTGGCGTGAGAGGATGTGAATCAGAGTCAACCGACCGGCAAAGCGGTCTTTCAGGTCCTGTAGCGCTTCATTGAACATGACGCTGCCCATGCTGCGGTTGCCATAGACCAGAGTGAATTTGGAATCGGGCTGGTCTTCCAATGTGCTGGCCATGATGGACAAAATCGGCGTGATTCCGGAGCCCGCCGCAAAGCCAACGCGGTGCAGGGCACGTGGGCGTTTGGAGACAAAGCGCCCGTCGGGTGGCATCACCGCCAGGGTATCACCGGCCTTGAGCTGGGTGGCCGCCCAATTGGAGAAAACGCCGCCCTCCATGGGGCGAATGCCGACCACCAATTCGTGTTGGCTTTTCAAGTGGCTGTGGGTGCAGCAGATGGAGTAGCTGCGGCGCACATCGGCACCATCAATTTTGCTGCGCAAGGTCAGGTATTGGCCCGGCTGGAAGTCAAAGCTCTCCAGCAAGGCATCCGGCACATCGAAGGCAACGGCCACCGAGCCGGCAGCCTCGGGACTGACGCGTGAGACGCGCAGGTCATGAAAACGGGGGGAAGTGGACATGTTGGCCTAATAAGGTTTGAAGTAATCAAAGGGTTCCTGGCAGTTCAGGCAGCGGTACAGCGCCTTGCAGGCGGTGGAGCCAAAGTGCGAGGTCTCGGTCGTGTTGTGCGAGCCACATTGGGGGCAGGGCACCGTCAGCTCTGCGCTGGCAGCTATCTTTTTAGAAGCAAACTGGATGACGTTGACGCCTGCAGTGCCACAACCACTGGGGTGCGGTGGAGCGATGCCGTAGGCGCGCAATTTTTCGCGTGCTTCGGAGGTCATCCAGTCGGTTGACCAGGCGGGGGCAATCTGCGTCAGCACCCGAGCGGCCACGCCGGCCTGGGCCAGCGCATTGACCACATCGTCTTGCATCTGGCTCATGGCGGGGCAGCCGCTGTAAGTGGGGGTGATGACCACCTCCAACCCCGTGGCGGTTTGACGTACGGCTCGCAGAATACCCATTTCACGCAGATTGACCACCGGAATTTCCGGGTCAGTTACCGACTCCAGCACACTCCACGTCGCGTAATGCGCCTCAGAGGGTTCTTTGCGTGCAATGGGTCCATCGGGCAAGGCCACTGACACAGGTTGCACCGCGCATGGGGTGGCGTTGGCGTTCATGGTGGCTACCAGACGGCCTCGGGGTGGGCGCGTGCCAGGCTTTGCATTTCGGCCAGAACAAAACCCAGGTGCTCGGAATGCACACCCGTTTTGCCGGTGGTGATATATCCGCCAGCGGCCGGACGGCTCAAAGTGGCTTCAGCCAGGGCCTCGTCCACCAGCGTGTTCCAACTGGCTTGCAAGGCACGGGTGTCAACCCCCAGCCCGGCCTTGACCACGACGGTTTCCATCGCGCAGGGCGCGAAGAACTCCTGGGTGTAAGGCATCAAGTGGTTGATGGCGGCCTGCATCTTGGCATGTGACTCATCGGTTCCGTCACCCAGGCGCAGCATCCAGTCACGGGCGTGACGCAAGTGGTACTGGGTTTCTTTGAGAGACTTGGAAGCGATCGCCGCGAGCTGCGCATCCGCCGAGCCTTTCAAGGCATCCCACACCAGCACCATCAAGGCGCTGTAGAGAAAGTTGCGGCCAATCGTCACCGCGTAGTCACGGTCACCACTGCTGGTGGGGGCCAGCGCCGTGCTGTGGGGCAGCTCCAGCAGCGTGTAGTTCTTGAACTCCGGCACGTCACGGAAATAGGCCAGCAGGTCTTCACTGCTTTTGCCATCCTTGCGCACGGTGACGACATGCTGGTACAACAAACGTGCCTGACCGATCAGGTCCAGGCTGTTGTTGGCCAGCGCCAGGTCTTCTTCCAGGACCGGGCCGTGGCCGCACCACTGGGCATTGCGCTGCCCCAGAATGACTGCGTTATCCGCCAGGTGCAGCAGGTAGTCTTGAAAATGGGCCGCCATTACATGTGCCCCACTTCTTCAGGAATGTCGTAGAAGGTCGGGTGACGGTAGATCTTGTCGGCCGCAGGGTCAAACATCGCGTCCTTGTCTTCCGGGGCGCTGGCTGCAATGCTCTTGCTGGGTACCACCCAGATGCTCACGCCTTCCTGGCGGCGGGTGTACACGTCGCGTGCCATTTGCAGAGCGTGCTGCGCATCACTGGCGTGCAGGCTGCCGCAGTGCTTGTGCTCCAGTCCTTGTTTGCTGCGAACAAATACTTCCCAGAGGGGCCAATCTTTCAATGCGGGTGTTGTCGTGCTCATGCTGCTTCCTTGGTTTGTTGGGGTTGGTGTTTACGGGCGTATGCCAGCGCGGCATCGCGCACCCACTGGCCATCGTCATGGGCTTTGACGCGGGTCGCCAGGCGTTCACGGTTGCACGGGCCGTTTCCGTTCACGGTGGACCAGAATTCGTCCCAGTCGATCTCGCCATAGTCGTAGTGCTGGCGCTCTTCGTTCCATTTCAGTTTGGGGTCGGGAAGGGTTATTCCCAGCACATTGGCTTGCGGTACGGTGGCATCAATGAACTTCTGGCGCAGATCATCATTGCTGATGCGTTTGATGCCCCAGCGCATGGCTTGCTCGCTGTGCGGGCTGTTGGCGTCTGGTGGTCCAAACATGGCCAGGCATTTCCACCAGAACCGGTTGACCGAGTCCTGCACCATGGCCTTTTGTTCGGCAGTGCCCTGCATCATCACCAGCAGCGCTTCATATCCCTGGCGCTGATGGAATGACTCCTCTTTGCAGACGCGAATCATGGCGCGGGCATACGGGCCATAAGAGCAGCGGCACAGCGGAATCTGGTTGCTGATGGCAGCACCGTCGACCAGCCAGCCAATGGTGCCCACATCGGCCCAGTTCAGCGTCGGGTAGTTGAAGATCGAGCTGTATTTGGCCTTGCCACTGTGCAGGTCGGCCAGCATCTGGTCGCGACCCACACCCAGCGTCTCCGCGGCGCTGTACAGGTACAGGCCATGGCCGCCTTCGTCTTGCACCTTGGCTATCAGAATGGCCTTGCGCTTGAGGCTGGGCGCGCGGCTGATCCAGTTGCCCTCGGGCAGCATGCCGACAATTTCGCTATGGGCGTGCTGGCTGATTTGGCGTACCAGCGTTTTGCGGTAGGCCTCGGGCATCCAGTCCTGCGGCTCGATCTTGCCGTCGGCATCGATCTTTTGGTCAAAACGGGCTTGAAACTCGGGGTTTTCCAGCGAGGCTACGGGCGTGACCTTCTGCTGACCGGGGGTTTCTTGCACATTGAATGACTGTGTGTACATAAAGTGTGACTCCAGTGGGTAAAAAAAGTGAGACTTAACTTGCCAGCCACGCCGGTGGGCGTTTGTCCAAAAACGCCGCAACCCCGTCGCGACCCTCTGCTGTGGCGCGCTGGCGCGCAATACGCCGGGCAGTTTCTTCCAGCGTGTCTTCGTCAATCGGGCGACCTTTGATGGCTTCGATCAGATCTTTGGCGGCCTTTTGCGCCGACGGGGCACCGGCCAACAGGGGCTCGATCAGTGCGGCAACGCCTGCATCCAGAGCATCGACCGGCGTGACTTCGCTGACCAGACCGATCGACAACGCCCGCTGTGCGGAAATGCGCTCGGCGGTTTGAAAGTACCGCAAAGCCTGGCGGGGTCCGATGGCACGCAGCACATACGGGCTGATCACCGCGGGAATGATGCCGAACTTGACTTCGGAGGTAGAGAAGACCGCGTCTTCGCTTGCCACCGCCATGTCGCAGGCTGCAGCCAGACCGGTTCCGCCGCCCAGCGCCGCGCCCTGAATGCGCGCGATCGTGGGTTTGGATAAACCCGAAAGCGCGTGCAACATGCGTGCAAAGCGGCGTGCGTCTTCCAGGTTATCGGCTTCGGTACCTTCGGCTGCACGGCGCATCCAGTTCAGGTCGGCGCCGGCAGAAAAATGTTTCCCCCGTCCGGCCAACACCACGACCCGCACCGCCGGGTCCATGTCGAGCATCCGGCAGGCATCGGTCAGATCCGCGATGAGTGGCTCGTTGAAGGCGTTGAACACCTCCGGGCGATTCATCCAGATGGTGGCGACCTTGCCGGTGTTCTCAATGACCAGGGTGCTGTACATGGTGCGGTGCTTGGTGGGAATTACTTGGCGATGGTCCAGTCGTTGTTCTTGATTTCCAGCATCAGGAACGCAGTGAGGTCCAGACCCATGTGGTCGGTGGCAGACATGTTGACCTTGCCACCCGTGCCGATGAAGCCTTTGGTTGCTTCAAGCGCATCCCGCACCTTGGCTTTGTCAGTGCCACCGGCGCGCTTGATCGCGTCCACAGCCAACATCAGGCCGTCATAGGCGTGACCGCCAAATGCCGAAACGTCGGTTTTCCACTTGGCTTCAAATGCCTTGGCATAGCCTTCGGCCACGGCTCTCTGCGGGTCGCTAGCCGGCAACTTGCTCGCCACCAGCAACGCGGCGGCGGGCAAGCGCACACCTTCGGCAGCAGGGCCGGCGAGTTTGATGAACTCTTCAGAGGCCACACCGTGGGCGTGGTACAGCGGCAACGTCATGCCGAGCTGTTTGTAGCCTTTAGTGGCAATCGCCGGGCCTTGTCCCAGGCCAAAGATGAACACGGCCTGCACACCGGGTGTGTTGCGGATCTTGGTGAGTTGTGGGCCCATGTCGGTGTCTTTGGGGCCATAGGTTTCATTGGCTACCAGGGTGATGCCATATTTGGCGGCCACACCTTCGGTTTCCTTTTTGCCGGACTGGCCAAAGCCACTGGTTTCGGAAAACAGCGCCACGTTGGTCAAGCCACGTTTTTTCATGTCCTCAAACACTTTTTCCGCGGCCATGCGGTCGGTGTGGGGCATTTTAAAAATCCATTTTTTGACCGGCTCAACAATCACCACCGCACCGGCCAGCGAGATGAAAGGAATACCCGCTTTTTCAACCAGCGGGGCCATGGACATGGTGGCGCCGGTTGTAGTGCCACCGACGATGATGTCCACTTTGTCGTCATCGATCAGACGCTTGCCAAAGCCATTGGCCTTGCCGGCATCGCTGCCGTCGTCGTAGTGCACCAATTCAAGTTGGCGACCCAGCACACCGCCCTTTTTGTTAATGTCTTCCACATACATCTGCATGGTTTTGAGTTCGGGGTCGCCCAGAAAGGCGGCCGGGCCGGTGACGGACAGGACCGATCCAATCTTGATGGGATCAGCGGCAAAAGCAGCCATTGCACCAACCGCCAGGGCGGCGCCCAGCGCCAGTTTTTTCAAGGTGAATTTCATCGTTTTGTCTCCTTCAGGGTTAAAAAAGTATTCAGACTCGCTCTATTACCAGGGCAATGCCTTGCCCAACACCGATGCACATCGTGCAAAGCGCATAACGCCCGCCACGCCGTGCCAGTTCATACAGAGCGGTTGTCACCAACCGCGCACCACTCATTCCCAGCGGATGCCCCAGCGCAATCGCGCCGCCATTCGGGTTGACTCTTGCGTCGTCATCATTCAGACCCAGGTCGCGCGTCACGGCCAGGCCTTGTGCTGCAAAGGCTTCGTTGAGTTCAATGACATCCATCTGATCCAGTGTCAAACCGGCTTTCGCCAGCACCTTGCGCACCGCAGGCGCCGGGCCAAATCCCATGATGCGGGGTGCCACACCGGCCGCTGCCATGGCCACAATGCGGGCTTTGGGTGTCAGCCCGTTGGCTTTGGCGCTGGCGGCGCTGGCAATCAGCAAAGCGCAGGCGCCATCGTTCACCCCTGAGGCGTTACCTGCAGTCACCGACAGTTCGGGGCCGTTGATGCCCTTCAGCTTGGCCAACATATCCAGGGTGGTTTCGGGGCGCGGATGCTCATCGGTGTCGACGACGATAGCGTCACCTTTTTTTCGCGGGATGACGACGGGAATCAACTCATCGGCAAAGCGCCCGGCGGCGTGGGCAGCAGCCCACCGCTGTTGGGATCTCAGCGCAAAGGCGTCCTGGTCAGCCCGGGAGATATTGAAGTCTGCTGCCACGTTGTCGGCCGTTTCCGGCATGGAGTGGGTGTCGTACAGTTTTTTCATCAGCGGGTTGGTAAAGCGCCAGCCGATGGTGGTGTCAAAAATCGCTGCACTGCGCGAATAAGCGCTCTCGGCCTTGCCCATGACAAAGGGCGCGCGCGACATGCTCTCCACGCCGCCCGCGATCATCAGTTCGGTTTCCCCTGACTTGATGGCGCGGGCTGCCATGCCAACGCAGTCGAGCGATGAGCCGCACAAACGGTTGACGGTGGTACCAGGCACTTCCACGGGCAAGCCCGCCAGCAGACCGGCCATGCGTGCCACGTTGCGGTTGTCTTCACCGGCCTGGTTGGCACAGCCATAGATCACATCGTCTACGCTGGCCCAGTTGACCTGGGGGTTGCGTTCCATCAGTGCCTTGATGGGAATGGCGGCCAGGTCGTCGGCACGAACGCCAGCCAGTGCCCCGCCGTAGCGGCCAATCGGAGTGCGAACGGCGTCGCAGATGAAAGCATCAGTCATACATGGGTGGGTGATAAATCACATCCTGTTGATATAAAAACGATAGCTACTTGCGCCCGTTTGACGGGGGCTAGCGCGCGAAATGGCATGCAATACGCGGAGGGGTTGGTTTCAGTTCTGTTTGGGGCGCTCATCAATCAAGCGCCGCGCTTTGCCGGTCAGGGTGCGGGGGATCGTTTCAAAACCCAACACCGTGACGCGGGTTGAGATGCCCACAATGGTTTTGATGTGGTGCTGCAGATCTTTGCTGATCACCGCTACATCGTCCGCAGACAGGCTGCTTGAAAACTCGCGTTGCAGTTCGCAGCGCACCTCGACGTTGTCCAGGTGACCATCTCGTGTGAGCAGAATCTGGTAATTGCCCGAGAGCCGTTTGTCGCGCAGGATCTGCTCTTCAATCTGGCTGGGGAATACATTGACGCCGCGCACGATCAGCATGTCGTCTGAGCGCCCGGTGATTTTTCCCATGCGTTTGAACGACCGCGAGGTGGGTGGCAGCAGGCGGGTCAAATCGCGGGTGCGGTAGCGAATAACGGGGAAGGCTTCTTTGGACAGCGAGGTAAAAACCAACTCTCCGTCTTCGCCGTCTGCGACCACTTCGCCCGTTTCGGGGTTGACGATCTCAGGGTAAAAGTGGTCTTCCCAAATTACCGGACCGTCTTTGGACTCGATGCACTCGCAGGCCACGCCCGGTCCCATGACTTCAGTCAGGCCATAGATGTCGATGGCATCAATGCCCAGTTTGCGTTCAATCTCTTTGCGCATGCCCTCGCCCCAGGGTTCGGCACCAAAAATGCCGACTTTCAAGGAGATTTGATCCGGCGTGATGCCCAGACGTTCGAACTCTTCGGCAATCACCAACGAGTAGCTCGGCGTGACCATGATGATTTGCGGCTGGAAGTCCACGATCTGTTGCACCTGCTTCTCGGTCTGACCGCCCGACATCGGCACCACGGTGCAGCCCAGGCGCTCGGCACCGTAGTGCGCGCCCAGACCACCGGTGAACATGCCGTAGCCATAGGCGTTGTGCAGCATGTCACCAGCACGGCCGCCGGCTGCGCGGATGGAGCGTGCCACCAGATGGGCCCAGTTGTCGATGTCTTTGGTGGTGTACCCGACCACGATGGACTTGCCGGTGGTTCCCGAGGACGCGTGCAGGCGCGCAATCTTCTCGCGTGGTACGGCAAACAGGCCAAACGGATAGTTGTCGCGTAAGGCGGTCTTGGTCATGAACGGGAACTTGGCCAGGTCCGCCAGGGTTTTCAAATCGCTGGGGTGCACGCCCTTCTCGTCAAAGGACTTTTTGTGCAGTGGCACGTTATCGTAGGCGTGTTGAAGTGACCACTTGAGTCGCTGCAATTGCAGGGCGGAGATTTCGTCGCGACTGGCGGTCTCTATGGCTTCAAGGTCACCGGGTTGGGGGTGTTTGACGGTCATGTTTGTTTCCTTCGGGTATTCGAAAAACTGAACGTGTGCGCTCAGACTGCGCTATCGGCCTGCTGCAAACCGGCGATGACTTCGCCCTTGATACGGTAGCTTTTGCCGCGAAACAGCGCAACTGTTTTGCCGTTTCCGGTGCGCAGCGTGATGTCATATACGCCGGTGCGCCCTGACAGCGAGCGCTCCACTGCTTCGGCTTCCAGCACATCCCCCTCGCGAGCCGGGGCCAGAAAGTCGATGTGGCAGGCGGATGCCACGGTGTTCTGGTTGTAGCTGTTGCAGGCAAAGGCAAAGGCGCTGTCGGCCAGCGTGAACATGAAGCCACCATGGCAGATGTGGTGGCCGTTGACCATGTCACTGCGCACCGGCATGGCCATCAACGCATAACCCGGCCTGACGCTGAGAATCTGTATGCCCAGACCCTGGGTGGCACGGTCGCGGGACCACATGGCGTGCGTTACGGCGTCTGCAAGCGCCTGTGGATCGGTAATGGGGTCGGTCATAGGAAAGTCTTTGCTGCAAAAACGTGGTGTTGGATCAAGGGTGAAGTGCGGTAGCGGTCTTCGCCATAGGTATGGGCCAGGTTAGTCAGTACAGTACTGATTTTTTCAAGGCCGATGGCATCTGCCCAAGCCAGCGGGCCGCAGGGATAGTTGACACCCAGGCGCATGGCGGTGTCGACTGCTGGCGCGTCGCACACGCCCTGGTTGACGGCATCCGCCGCTTCATTCGCCAGCATGGCGACGGTGCGCATCATGACCAGGCCGGGTACGTCTTGCAGCACCGATACCGCAAACCCTGCCGCTTGCAGCAGTCCGATGGCGGCATTGGCGGCAGTCGGGGCGCACTGGCTTGCCACGGCTACGGCCAGTCGGGTGGCCTTGTGGTAGTCCAATGCCAGGTCGATCAAGACCGTGTTGGGCGTTTGCGTGTCAAAGGCGCATCGGGTGGCCGTGCGGCCATCGGTGATGCGCAGGGTAACTCCGCCAGCGGTGGCCAGCGTGTCGCCCTGTGCGGCAGCAGCCTCAAAGGGCACCTGGCTGGTCAGCAAACGTTTCGTCAAAGCCTGCGCCGCTGCTGTTTGTCCATAAATTACGATGTCGTTCGGCGCGACATTCGCGGGCGCCGAGGCGGGTAGCGTTTTGCTGGCGCCATCCAGGTAGTTGTAAAAGCCACGCCCGGTTTTCTTGCCCAGAAATCCGGCGTCGACCAGATCTTGCTGAATCAATGAGGGCGAAAAACGCGGATCGTTGAAATAGGCGCGCCAGACCGAGTTGGTGACAGCAAAATTGACATCATGGCCGATCATGTCCATCAGTTCAAACGGCCCCATGCGAAAGCCACCTGCCTCGCGGCAACAGGCGTCCAGCGTGGCACAGTCGGCGGCGCCTTCGGTCAATACGCGCAAGGCTTCCCCGTAATACGGGCGCGCCACCCGGTTGACAATGAAACCGGGTGTGGATTTGGCGCGTACCGGGGTCTTGCCCCAAGCCGCGGCAGTATCAAACAGCGTGTGAGTCACCTCGGGGGCGGTTGCCAGGCCAGACACTACTTCGACCAGTGCCATGAGCGGTGCGGGGTTGAAGAAGTGCAGACCCGCCAGACGGTGCGGTTGTTTCAGCGCAGCCCCAATAGCGGTGATCGAGATGGATGAGGTGTTGGTGGCCAGGATGCAGTCCCCGGACACCAGTACTTCCAGGTCGCTGAACAGCTTTTGCTTCACCTGCAGGTTTTCAACAATGGCTTCCACGACCAGACCGGCATCTGCCAAATCGGAGAGCGTGGGTGCATCGAGCAGGCGGCCACCCGCCTCTTGCGCCGCCTGCAGGCTCATCTTGCCCTTGGCTGCCATTTTTTCAAACTGGGCGCAGATGCCCGCAATGGCTTGAGCGGCTGCACCGGGACGGGTGTCGTGCAATTTGACCTTATGCCCGGCTGCGGCTGCCACCTGGGCAATACCGGCGCCCATGGCACCGGCACCAATCACGGCAACCACCGTCTGCATAGAGAGTGCTTGGGTCATTGCTTTCAGTTTCCTGTGAATTTGGGCGCGCGTTTTTCCATAAAGGCGGCCACGCCCTCGGCAAAGTCCGGGCTCCAGCCGAGTTCGCGCATGAAGCCACCCTCCATGTTGAGCTGCTGCTCCAGCGTGTGGTTGGGTGCGGCATGCATGGCGGCACGGGTGCGCACCAGCGCCTTGGTTGGCATGGCGGCTAGCTGCGTGACCAGCTTGTCGACCGTAGCGGGCAAATCGGCGTCATCCACCACCTGCCATATCAGGCCCCACTCAGCGGCTTTTTCTGCCGGCAGCTTGTCAGCCAGCAAGGCCAAACCCAGTGCGCGCGCCATGCCGACCCGCTGCGGCAAAAACCAGGTTCCGCCTGTATCGGGAATCAAGCCAATTTTGCTGAAAGCCTGTAAAAATGAAGCGGACCTTGCCGCGATCACCAGATCGCAGGCCAGCGCCAGGCTGGCTCCGGCTCCGGCCGCGATTCCGTTGACCATGGCCACTGTAGGCACACGCAGGTTTTGCAGTCCCAGCACCAGGGGCTTGTAGTTTTGTTCCACTACATTGCCAATGTCGGGCAGTAGAGGTCCCAAGGCCATGTCAGGGTCTGCGAGGTCTTGCCCGGCGCAAAACCCCCGCCCCGCCCCGGTGATCACCAGCACACGAATGCTTTTGTCTTCCTGCACGGTAGCCAGCGCACTGCGCATCTCGGCATGCATGGCGCCGTTGAAGCTGTTGAGCTTGTCGGGGCGGTTGAGCGTCAGGCGGGCAATGCCGCCAGTCTGCACTTCGAAGTGAATGTTCTGGTAAGTCATAGCGATCTATTGAGAGTCCTGGCGTGCGATACGCATGGCTTCGCGCAACACAGCGATGTCACCCACATGGTTAGCCAGTAGCAACACCAATTTGGCGTTGACCATGGCACTCTGTTCGTCGCTCAAGTCACGGTGGGTGTCAATCAACGCTTCGTAAAAATCGTCACCTGGGGTAAAGGCATGAAAGTAACGTTTGCCGGATTCAGAAAAATTGGGTTTCAGGTTCAGTGACATGTCGTGCTCCTCAATATTGGTTGCAGGTGGCACGCGCAACGGCAGTAATCACCAGTGCGTTGTTAAAACTGCGCCAGCGCGCCGCCACATGCTGGTCAGGGCGGATCAGATACGTGGTGCCATCCTGGGCATCAAAATGCTCGGCAAAACGACCGGCCCGGTCTTCCAGCATGCGCACGCCCTGACCTGTAGCACCCGCTTTGGCAGCAATCAGCACCACTTCCACGGCAATGGCCTGTGATGCCAGCGCTTTAAATTCGGCCAATTGGGCGGTGGTCACACTGTTCAGCTCATTCACATAAACCAGCGCCATGAACTGGTTACCCATCTGATCGAGCAACCAGGCAGCCTGGCCATCCACTCGCATGGGCGCATCATCCATTGGCGCACCGGGCACCATGTCGCCGGCAAACACAACGCTGTCAGGTGTGTTCAGGCTGGACTCGGTCAGGATGGCAGGCACCGACAAACGCCCGGAGTTGACCAGTGCACGGGCAAACGCATGGTCGCGTGCCAGGCTGAGGGTGGCATTGCGAAACATCAATGAGGTCTTGCTCTTGGGTGTGATGAAGTCAGTGGAGCGGGTGGAGTTCATCAGGTTCTCGTCCGCGGCAAACACCCGCTCTTCTGAGTAGCTATCGAGCAGGCTGCTCGGGGCCTTGCCTTCAATCACCAGCTTGAGCTTCCAGCACAGGTTGTCGGTGTCTTGAATGCCGGAATTGGCCCCTCGTGCACCAAAAGGTGACACCTGGTGCGCGGCATCCCCCGCAAACAACACATGGCCGTGGGTGAAGGCATTCATGCGGCGGCACTGAAAGGTGTACACACTGACCCACTCCAGCTCAAACTCACGGTCATCGCCCAGCATGGCCTTGATGCGCGGAATGACCTTCTCTGGTTTCTTTTCTTCTTCGGGGTCGGCGTCCCAGCCCAACTGGAAGTCGATGCGGTAGACGTTGTCCGACTGGCGGTGCAGCAACACCGACTGCCCGGGGTGAAACGGCGGGTCAAACCAGAACCAGCGCTCGTGTGGAAAATCAGCCGTCATCACCACATCGGCAATCAAAAAACGGTCTTTGAAAATCTTGCCGTCAATGTCAAGGTTCATCATGCGCCGAATGCCACTGCGAGCCCCGTCAGCGACCACCAGCCAGTCAGTCTCCAGTGTGTAAACACCATCTGGTGTCTCAACCTGCAGCGTGGCGCCATCACCTTGGGGTGTCACAGACAACACCTTGTTCTTAAAACGCACGTTCAGGTTGGGTAGTTCTTTGGCGCGGCTGACCTCAAACTCCTCCAGGTAGTACTGCTGCAGGTTGATCATGCCGGGGCGCTTGTGGTCGGCTTGCGGCAACAGGTTGAAGTTGTACACCTCCTGCTCGCGGAAGAACGTGCGACCCACGTTCCAGCTCACACCCTTGTCCACGCAGGGTTGGCCCACGCCGATGCGATCCAGCACTTCCAGTGCGCGCTTGGCGTAGCACACGCCGCGCGAGCCCACCGACACGGTGTCGTCGTCGTCGAGAACCACCACCGGCACGCCGGATTGGGCCAGTTCAATGGCTGCCGCCAGGCCCACCGGGCCAGCACCGACCACCACCACGGGGTAGCGTTTTTTCTCTGCGCCGCTTTGTTCAGGCGGGCGGACGTAATCGAATTTTGGATATTGGTAAGTGCTCAGCATGCGTTTGTCTCCTGTATTTTTTTGTGGATGCGACCAGCCAGACTTGTTTACTCTGCGGCTTGCAGGCCGTGCCACATTTCCTTGTCGCGCTCGGCCGTCCAGATGCGCGGGTGCTTGATGCCACTGGCCTCGTCCACTGCACGGGTCACGTCAAACGGCAGGCAATGCTCATAAATGAACACATGGCCAAACTTGGGGTCCATCGCCTTGCGGCAATGCGCCATAGCCTGGTTCAGGTTCATGCCTTGGGACACAGCCTCTTTGGCTGAAGTGAGCAGTGTGCTGACGAAATCACGCGTGTAAGCCAGGCCAGCGGCGACACGCTCGGGTGTGTCCAATGCAGGGCCACGGCCGGGGACGATTTTTTCGGGCTTTAGTGCGGCCAGCGCGTCCAGCGTTGCGGGCCACTCTTCGAGCTGCGCATCGCCGGTGTAACAGGCTGCGTCCGCTTCCATCAGATCACCCGAGAACAACACTTTCTCAGACGGCACCCAGACAATCGTGTCGCCCTTGGTGTGGCCCGGGCCAACATGCATGATTTTGACTTCCAGCCCCGATAGGTAAAGGGTCATCTGCTCCTGAAATACGAGCGTTGGCCAGGTCAGGCCGGGAATGGAATCAAAGGCATCAAACAGGCGCGGAAAGCGTTCGTACTCGCTCTGCATGTCTTGCGCGCCGCGCTCGACAATCATCTCGTATGTGCCTTGGCTGGCAATGATTTCCTGCATGCCTGCGGCCTTATAGCCAGAGGCACCCAGCACCCGCACGGCGTGGTAGTGCGACAGCACCACGTATTTGATCGGCTTGTCGGTCACCTTGCGAATCTCGGCAATCAGGCTTTGCGCCATCACCGGTGTGGCCAGCGCGTCGCAAATCAACACCGCCTCGTCGGTGATGATGACGCCAGTGTTCGGGTCGCCCTCGGCCGTATAGGCCCAGCAGTGTTTGGAGAGTTGGGCAAACGTGGTCTTTTTGACTTCCAGGTCGGCTTGAGACGCGAATTTCTTGGTCATGGGGGTCCTTGGGTTAACTTGTTGGGGTGTTTACATGCCCAGGTACGCGGCGCGCACCTGTTCGTTGCTGATAAGTTCCTTGCCGGTGCCGGTCAGCGTCACGGTCCCCGTCTCAAGCACATAGCCGCGGTCGGCAATGTCCAGCGCGGCCAGAGCGTTCTGCTCGACGAGCAGAATCGTCATGCCCTGACTTTTGAGCGTTTTGATCACTTCAAACACCTCTTGCACTAGCAAGGGCGCCAGCCCCATCGACGGTTCATCCAGCAGCAGCAAGCGCGGGCGACCCATCAAAGCTCGGCCAATCGCCAGCATCTGCTGCTGCCCTCCCGACAGTGTGCCCGCAGGCAGGGCGCGCTTTTCCTTCAAGATCGGGAACATGGTGAATATCTTCTCCATGTCACCGTCCACCTGGTGCCGAGGCTGGGTGTAGGCCCCCAGGCGCAGGTTGTCCTCGATCGACAACGGCCCAAAGACCTGGCGGCCTTCTGGGCTTTGGCAAATTCCACGGCGCATGCGCTTGTCCGATCGCAGCTTGCTGATGTCTTCCCCATCGAAGTGGATGCTGCCCGCACTCATGGGCTGCACGCCCGACAGGGTGCGCAAAAACGTGGTTTTTCCGGCTCCATTGGCTCCGACCAGCGCCACAGTTTCGCCCCTGCGCACTTCCAGGCTGATGCCCTTGAGCGCCTTGATGCGACCGTAGCAGCTTTCCATGACCTGCACGCGTAACAACACCGCTGCCTGGGCAATGGCAGCCTTGGGTTGCAAATCGCCGGCGCTGTGCGCGCCCAGGCCGACAGACTCGGGCGCTGTACTGACGATGCGGTGGTACAGCTCACGGAACTCGGCCTGCGCCTGATCGCCAAACACCGGGTCGCTGCTATCCAGAAAAGCCCGATTAATGTCAACCCAGTCTTCCTTGAACAGGGCTTTACGTGCCAGTGGCATAACCTGCTTTTCTTCGGTCAGGATGTGCTTTTTCATGCCAGCCGTATAGGTATGAAACTGGTTGGCCAAACTGGACAGCGGGAGGCTACCGTTGGCTGCCATGGCCAGACTCTGGCGCAGTGCTGTCAGTCGACCCAGGCCAGCCCGATGGTCAGCTTGCAGGGCATCGAGCGTGTCGGCGGCGTAGGGGTTGCGCAGTCGCAGCATCGGAAACAGGTAATCGTCTTCCTTGGGATGGTGTGAGCGCTCGACAAACTGCTCTATGTAGTCCAGCACCGAGCTGAAAAAGGCCAGATCCAGCGGTGCGCCAGCTTCCATGTCGCTGGCCAGTTGATCGACAGTCGTGGCCAGTCTCCACAGGTTGTTATGGTCTTCGCTGATGATGCGCAGTGCGTCCATGTTTGTTTCTCCTTCAGGCGTGAGCGCCCAAATAGGCTGCTATCACATCCGGGTTGTTGCGCACTTCCACACCCGAGCCTTCGGTGAGTTTTTTGCCATAGTCAAGCACCAGAATACGGTCCGACAGGTTCATCACCATCTTCATGTCGTGCTCCACCAATACGACGGTGACCCCGGAGTCGGCCACCTTGCGCACCAGTTCATCGACTTCAATGGTTTCTTTGGGATTCAGACCGGCGGCGGGCTCATCCAGAAAAATCAGGCGCGGCTTCATGGCCAGGGCGCGGGCAATTTCCAGGCGCTTGAGGGCGCCGTAAGGCATGCTGTCGGCGCGTGCGTTCACGTAGTTTTTCAAGCCCACAAATTGCATCAGTTCGGCGGCTTCTGCATGCAGTTCTCGGTCACGCTGGCGCAACGCTGGCCAGCGCAATGCCGCCTTGATCAGGTTGCGGTCCAGTCGCAGGTGCGCGCCCACCATCACGTTTTCAATGGCGCTCATGTTCATGCAGATCTGCAGATTCTGAAACGTGCGTGCCACACCCCGGCGGGCCAGTTCGTCAGGAGATTTGCCCGCAATGGACTCCCCATCGAGAAGGATGGTGCCGGTGGTGGGGGTGTAAATGCCGGTGATCAGGTTGAACAGGGTGGTTTTGCCCGCACCATTGGGGCCAATCACGGCATACACAATGCCGGCGTCAATGGTGAAGCTGACGTTTTGCACCGCCTTGACACCGCCGAAGTGGATGGAAAGGTCTTTGACTTCTAGCAGGGCCATGCTCATTCCCCTTTGTCAAACTTGGCGGCCAGCGTAGGCACCAGGCCTTTTGGCAGAAAAATCATGCACAGCATCAGAATCGTGCCAAAGGCCACGGTTTCCCAGCCCTCAAACGAGGTCAGGGCTTGCGGCAAGGCGGTGAGCAGCACGGCACCCACCACCGAACCATACACCGAGGCCATGCCTCCAATCACCACCATGGTGACCAGCTCGATGGAGTGGAAGAAATCTGCCAGGTTGGGCGTCACAAACCCTACGTAATGCGCGGTCACGCTACCCATGATGCTGGCAAACACGGCTGAAAGCACAAAAATGGCCACCTTGTAACGCACCACATCCACCCCGACAACCTTGGAGGCGACTTCACTGCCATGCAAGGCGCGCAGTGCCCGGCCAAAGGGTGAGTCAATCAGGCTGAGCGATGCCCAGACGCTAACGGAAAGCAAAATCGCCACGATCCAGTACCAGTGCTTGTCGCCCGATATCTCAAAGCCAGCCAGGCTCATGGGCGGCACGGACATGCCGTCGGGGCCGCCGGTCCACCTGGCTTCGGTGCGCACCACGATGTTGATGATGATGCCCAGGCCCAGCGTTGCCATGGCCAGGTAATGGCCTTTGAGCTTGAAAATGGGCCGTGCCACGGTGGCGGCCAGCAGGCCTGCAGCGGCTGCGCCCGCCGCCATGGCCAACAGCGGATGCCAGCCAAAGTGTGTGGGCAGGGCGGCAGTGGCATAAGCGCCAATTCCCAGAAAGCCCGCGTGCCCCAGGCTGATCTGGCCAGCAAATCCGATCAGCAGGTTCAGGCCCAGCACGATCACGGCATTGATGGCCATGCGGATGGCCAGGTCAACATAAAAACTGTTGGGTAACACAAAGGGCAGTATCAGCAGCACCGCCATGATGATGTACAGACCCAGGAATTGGTTGTTTTTCATGACTCAGACCCGGTCGGTAGATTTGCCGCCAAACAGACCGCGTGGCATGAAGAACAGGATCAGCAGGATGAGCACAAATGGAATCGCATCCTTATAAGACGACGAAATGTAGCCCGCACCCATCGCTTCCAGAATGCCCACCAGCAAGCCGCCTACCACCGCACCCAGGCCATTGCCCAGCCCGCCGACGACAGCCGCCACAAAACCCTTGAGCCCCAGCATGATGCCCACGTCATACGATGTAAGTGTGATGGGTGTTACCAGAATGCCGCCCAGCGCACCCAGCGCTGCAGACATGGCAAAACTCAAAAACAGCACCCAGTTGGTGTTGATGCCAACCAGTTCGGCTGCCACCCGATTGAACGAGGTGGCCAACATCGCCTTGCCGTGCAAGGTGCGGTTGAAAAAGTACCACAGCGCCACCACCACAATGGCCGTCACACCCAGCACCCACAGGCTTTGTGGCATCAGCGTGGCGCCCAGAATGCGCAGTGGCACATCACCCGAAAAAGCCGGCAGGCTGAAGGTGCCCTTGCCCAGCCAGACCTGAATCAGGCCTCGGATCACCAAAGACGCTCCGATGGTGATGATGATCAGTGTGACCGATTCAGCCCCTTTGACCGGCTCAATCGCCAGCTTTTCAACCACCACGCCTACCAGGGCGGGCACCAGAATTGCCAACGGCAATGCCAGAGGCAAGGGCATACCCCCTTGGGTGAAAAACACCGCCAACATACCGCCAAGCATGATGAATTCGCCTTGCGCAAAGTTGATCACATTGCTGGCGTTGTAAATCAGCGTAAAGCCCAGGGCCGCCAGCGCATAGGTGGCACCGACGGTAACGCCCGAGAAAAGAAACTGCAAAAACTCGGCCAGCATCAGGCGCCCACCCAATGAACCTGGCGGTGATAAATTGTTTGTTGACCTTGGGGCACAGAAGTCTCCTCGTGGTTTGGCCAGCGCATGAATTGCTGGGATTTGGCGTCTTTCAATTGCCGGGAATTCTGACATTCAGAACTGGTTACGTCAAATGAAAAGATACGCAAAATCAATTTATGTCGAAAGTTTTGTATCGCATTCGGGTTTGTACTTAGTCCGATTTAGGGTTTTCACTAATGTTTCATTCGTAATTTTTGTCCTTCTTGAATCGAAAAAATCGATTGCGGGTGACTGACGCAACTTCGCGGAAGTTGAAAGTCGCCTGAGTAAGCTAACAAGAGACACAAAGTCATGTGAAAAACGGGATTTTTAGAATCGCTTATCGTGTCGAGCCCAATCGTTTGGATAAATCTGCTGCGGTGCGTTTCAGTTCCGTCAGGGCCAGGCTGTGCGGGCCCAAGTCTGATATTCCTTCGACACCCACGATCGAAACCGCCATGGTGATTTTGTTCTTGAAGTTGAAAACCGGAGCCGCCAGCCCCAAGACGCGGCTCGCATAGTCGCTGTCCTTCACGAATGAGTAGCCACTGTCACGGACATCTTGCAGCACTGCCTCCACCTGTTCCAGGGTTTTGAACTCGGTCGAGCGACCTTGTTGCAATTCCCGTTCAATATGCGGACCTATCACTTCTGCTGGCATCCATGCAGCAAACAGGCGCCCTGTGGATGTGGCCAACAAACTGACGGTGTTGCCCGTGACCACATTGACCGTAATCGGGCGGTGGGGGCGCTCCCACCGGACCATGACCGGACCAAAAGCCCCCCAAACAGAGAGCGCGGTGGTCTCATTGGTCAGGTCACGGAGCTCGGAAATACTGTTGAGTCCAAGCTTGACGCGATCAAGCCTGTCCACAGCCGCCAAGCCCAGCGGAATGGCCAGTGGTCCGAGGTCATATTTCAGGTTTTCGCTGTCTTGCTGTACCAAACCTGAACGCACCAGACTCACCAGATACCGATGCGCCTTGGACGCAGGCATTTCTGCAGCGGCGGCAATTTCCTTGAGCATCATGGCCGAACCGGATTCCACCAGAACTTTCAGTACGCCAACCCCAATTTCCAGCGATTGCACGCCGTGACTACTCTTTGTTTCGTCGTCCATAGGTCAATTCCTCACCTGGCGCGGGAAGCGCCGGCCTGTAGGTCCATTCCATATTCAAATCGGCTGGCAACAACCTGCGATGAGAGCGGGGAGCTGCCGCAGGATAGTCTGACATTCGCATCCAAATGTTGCTCCGACAACGGGAGCAGTTTGCGGTACAGGTCTCGGCAAAGAAGGCGCGCGCGACTGCCGGGCCACGATGACGGGAGCAAGCTCTCTGGCAACTGCGGATCACGCAACAGCAACCTGCGCACATCATGGATGAGCAAGGTGCGCACCAGAAATGCATCTTCCGGGGACACATCATCCTGGCCGAACGATAGCAGCGCCGTACGAATGGGTTCGTACTTTTGCAGAAAGCCTTCGTAGGACAAAGCCAAACCATCGCGGTTCCAGGCCTTTTTCACCATGTCGATATCGGTCGCGCATGGGGTGACTCTGGAGTTCACCGCAACCAGTGGCATTAGCTGCGCCAGTACCGATTCTTGTCCCTCAGACATCAGACTTTCCATTACCTTCTCAAGGTCTGCCGTGGGGTGCACAAAACTGCCGGAGGCGGTCTCGCCAAATCCATGCCAGAACAACGACTTGCGCAGGCGCTCGCGCACGCGCAGCTCGAGGTCTCCGACGACCAGAATAAGCCTCCAGCGCCTGTCCCAACCCGGAATGTCGGCTGCATAGATTTGTCTGGAGGCCTCGTCAAACCGGCTGCGCCCAGACGGGGTGAGCATGTAGTCGGTCCTTCGCCCCAGGGCCTCGGACTGAAGCCACTCATCCTTGACCAGTCGATAGACAGCGGTGCGCACCAGGCGCTCATTGACGCCCAATGGCTGCAGCAGCTGGATCATGCTGCCCAGGGAGACCCGTCCGCCACGGGGCAAGATCGCATCACCAAACACCGTGGTAATCAGCGATCCTGCCTGAATGCGGCTCTTTTGCCGGAACCGTTCCAGCCTCACTTCAATCGTTTTTGAAACAGTGTCTTTCAACATGGGGGAAGTGTAGTCCCCGTTGCCAGCCAGCACAGCATGCACGTCACACGTGCATGGCCGGACGCCGTCACCGCCACTTTTCTGACGGATCTCTGTCGATTAGTGCAAACCCAAAAAGGCCGCCGCCAGGCTGGGGTCGTTGCGCGCATCCTGCGCAGAGCCGCGCCACACGGTGGCACCAGATTCCAGCACGCACACATCATCCGCAGTGGCCAGTGCGCGTTCGGTGTTTTGCTCCACCAGTAGCACCGTCATGCCTTCGCTGCGCAGCAGCTTCAGCGCCTGGTAGCACTGGTCAATCACCTTGGGCATCAGACCCAATGACAGCTCGTCAATCATGATCAGCTTGGGCCGCGTCATCAGCGCACGGCCAATGGCCAGCATCTGTTGTTCACCGCCCGACAGGTTGCCGGCCAATGAACTCACGCGCTCGCCAAGCCGTGGGAATAGGGTGAGCACGCGCTCTCGGTCCTTTGCATAGCAACTAACCGGGTGGATCATGCCGCCTACGCGCAGGTTGTCTTCTACCGACAAATCCTTGAACAGGCGCCGACCCTCTGGCGAGATGGCAATGCCGGCGTGCACCCGCTGGGTGGCCGGCAGGGTGCTGATGTCGTCTCCACCAAACAGAATGCGCCCCGCCTGCAATTCACCATGCCCGGCGATGCACATCAGCGTGGACGACTTGCCTGCTCCATTGGCTCCCAGCAGTGCGGTGATGGTTCCGGGGCGCAGCACCAATGACAACTCGTGCACGGCGTTGAACGGGCCGTAGCCGCAGGACAGGTTTTGCAGCTCAAGCATGTGCAGCCTCCTGCACCGTGCTCTCGCTCTGTGCATTGCTCAGGGCATCGCCGCCCAGGTAGGCGGTCCGCACAACCGGGTCGTTCATCACCGTGCGCGGCTCGCCGTCGCCAATCTTTTTGCCGTTGTCCAGCACCACCAGGCGCTGGCACAGGCGCATGACTTCACCCAGGTTGTGCTCGATCAGCACCACCGTCATGCCGGCTTGGTGGATGCTGGCGATGGTGTTGGCAAACTCCCGCGCTTCTTTGGAATTCAGACCGGCCAGCGGTTCGTCGAGTAAAAAGAGTTTTGGCTGCAGGGCCAGCGCGCGCGCCAGCTCCAGCCGTTTGAGTACGCCCAGCGGCTGCGTGCCCGGCAGCTGGTGGGCACGCTCGGCAATGCCTACGCGCTCCAGCATCGCCATGCCCACCGCCGTCTCCGCGTCGCTGGCCACATGTAGCAGAGAGCGCAGGGGCGATGCCGTCTTGGCAAAGCCGGCCGCCAGTGTCACGTTCTCGACCAGGGTCATGGTGCGCAGGGGCTTGACCAACTGCTGCGACAGCGACAGGCCGCGGCGCACACGCTGGTCAATGCTGAGGTGCACCAGCGGTTCGCCACGGAGGTAGACGTTGCCATCGCTAGCCGTCACCACGCCGGTAATGGCGCGCAACATGGTGGTCTTGCCGGCACCATTGGGGCCGATTAGCCCCAGCAGCTCGCCTTCATGCACGTCAAACGACACGTTGTCCACTGCCGTCAGGCCGCCGAAGCGGACCGAGACGTGGTCAACCCTGAGCAGGGCTTCACCAGAGGCGTGCGTCATGGTGCGACTCCCTGTGTGACCGCCGCCTTCGGCTTGGCAAAGCGCGCGGCTATTCCGGCCAAACCGTGGGGCGAGAAGCGCATCATGGTGAACAGCAACCCGCCGTACACCAGCAGCTTGTAGTCGCCAATGAACTGGAACCAGCCCGGCAGCGCCGACAGCACCGCGGCGGCCACCACCACCCAGAACACCGAACCAATGCCACCGACCACCACCATTGACAGCACCGTGACCGACTCCACAAAGCCAAAACTGTCAGGCCCTATGAACTTGAGGTTTTGCGCATACAGACCGCCCGCCGCACCGGCCAGCGCCGTGCCAATCGCAAAGGCGGCCAGTTTGTAGCGCGGCACGTCAATGCCCAACACGCGCATGGTGTCCTCATCTTCGGCAATGCCTTTGAACACACGACCCATCCACGCGCGCTGGATGTAGATACTCAAGCCCGCAGTGAGTGCAGCCATCGTCAGGCACAAGACCATGAAACCGGTCTTGCCCAGCCCCGATCCAGGAAAGCCGGTAACGCCCATTTCGCCGCCCATCCACTCCTGCTGGCGCACCACGCCAATGAAGATAAAGCCCACGCCCATGGTGGTGATGGCCAGAAAGTCGGCCCGTACCCGTAGGCTGGCGATCCCGACCAACACACCCAGCAAGCCGGCTACCAGCATGGCCAGCGGTAGCGTCAACCAGAATGGCAAACCGGCCTGGCACAGCATGGCCGAGGTATAGGCGCCCAGGCCCAGAAAGGCGGCATGGCCCAGGCTGATCTGGCCGCAAAAGCCGGTGATCAGGTTCAGCGACAAGGCAAACATCACGGTGATACCAATCGTGGTGATCAGGGAGATTTCGTAGTTCATGGTGGCTCCGTCCTAGCGCTTGGCAAACAGGCCTTGTGGCCTGACCATCAACACCACAATCAAAAAGGTAAATGCAATGGCGTTGCGGTCCAACACCTTACCCAGGTAGACCATGCCAAATGACTCCACCAGGCCCAGCACCAGCGCCGCCATCAGCGTGCCCGGCACAGAGCCCAAACCGCCCAGCACAATGATGGCCAGCGCTTTGTACGAGGGCACACTGCCCATGGTGGGTTCGACCAGGTTGTTCAGCAGGGCCACCCACACACCGGCAAAACCCGCCAGCGCGGAGCCAATCAAAAAATTCAAATCACGCACCATGGTGAGCCGTATGCCAAAGGACTCGGCCATTTGCGGGTCCGACACGGTGGCCTGGCAGGCCACGCCGATGCGTGTGCGGGTTTGCAACCAACCCAAAATGGCAATGATGAGCACCGTGCCCCCCATTACCGCCAGTTCGGCCTGCTTGAACTGAAGTCCGCCTGGCAGCTGTACCTGACCTTGCAAAGGCGGATTGGTGAACGACAGACCTGACGCACCAAAGATGATGCGAAAGCACTCTTCTGCTGCAATGAACAGGCCGATGGACGCAATCAGAGCCACATGCGGGGGCTGCTTCAGAATGGGTTGGTAAGCGAGCCGGAACATGGCCACGCCCGAGAGGCCTGACACCGTCATGGCCGCCAGCAGCGTGAGCAGCATGCTGCCCGTGGCGTTGTAGGTCAGCACGCCCATGTAGGCGCCCAAGGTGAACAGACTGGCATGCGCCACATGCAGAATGCGCAGCAGGCCGTAGACCAGCGTCAGCCCCAGCGCAATCAGCGCGTAGATGCTGCCCTGCACCAGGCTTTGGGCAATGAGTTCAACAAAAAACATGGACGTGCTTGTTCCCTGTGCAAGACTGGGGAGTCGACGCTTACTTGGCTGACTTGGTCGGTGCTGCCAGCAGCACGGGGTCCGAAATCACCGAGTGGCGGTGGAAGCTTTTGTCCTTCACCACCTGCACCTGTAGGTCCTTGTTGACCTCATGCAGGTCGTTGAAGGTCAGCTTGCCGATGGCACTGTCGTAGGTGCCCGCCGCGATGGCATCGCGCAGTGCAGCGCCGCCTTTGCCTCCGGTCTTGCGCAGGCCGTCAATCAGAACCTGTGTGGCGGTGTAGGTGGATGCGGCGACCATGTCGGCGCCTGCGTTGTTGGCGGCTTTGAAGTCCGCCAAAAATGCCTTGGTGGCCGGGTTGGCCGAGTCGCGGTCCAGGGATGTGGTGATCAGCACGCCTTCAGACGCCGGACCGGCGATTTCCATGAACTTCTCGGAATCGTAACCCTCTTGCCCGATGATGGTGGCGGTTACACCAGCGGCGCGCAGTTGGTTCACCAGGGGGCCTGCGGTGTAGAAGTAACCGCTGGCGTAAATCACTTCAGGCTCTTGCGCCTTGACGGCCGAGACCAGCGCGCCAAACTGGCGGTCCTGGATGCTGTATTCATGCTCACCCGCAATGGTGATGCCGAACTTGGCAGCGGCTTCCTTGAAGCCCGCTGCCAGCGACTGGCCAAAGTCGTTTTTGAGCGTGATTAGCACCACTTTCTTCTTGCCCAGATTGGCGACCAGTTTCGCACCGCCACGGCCCTGCACCTCGCCCATGGCCGAGACGCGGAACATGAAGTCGCCCGAACGGGTAATGTCTGGGTGAATGGCGTACGACACCACATAGGGCACCTGTGCTGCCTGAAACACGGGCGAGGCCGCGCGGGTGGAGCCCGAGTAAGAGCCCGACACCGCACCCACCACCTTGTCCTTCTCGATCAGCTTGGTGGCCGCAGGGACGGCTTCTTTTGGAGACGCCTGGTCGTCATACACCACCATATCCAGCTTCTCGCCATTGATGCCACCTTTGACGTTGGCCTGGGCCACCGCCAGCTTGGCTCCATCCAGCGCGGACTTTCCATCGGCGGCGGCAAAACCTGTGAGTGGCACAGTGATGCCAATTTTGATGTCCGCCAGTGCGGCGCCAGACAGAAGCGCCAGGCCAACAGCGGTCAATGCAAAGGAAGTGGTTCCGGAAATTTTCATGGAAGTGCTCCGTAAAGGTGTGGAAAAGGCAAGCGGACAACAAAAAACTTGTATAGACAACTTTAGCGGACATTGTCCAAGTTGTCTATACGGCTTTTGATTGATTTGATCGGGGTAAACCCTGGATTTTCGGACCGATTGGTCTAGGCTAGTTGTGCCATCACAAACTTAAGCAACTCGTCAGCCGGCATCGGTTTTGCAAAGAGATAGCCCTGCACCTGATCACAACCGAGTGAACGCAAAACGGCCAGCTGCTCGGGTGTTTCCACACCTTCGGCAATCACATTCATTCCCAACGCCTGACCCATCGCGATCACCGCGGTGCAAATGGCCAGGTCATCCCGGTCATCCGGTAGGCCACGCACAAACGACTGGTCCACCTTAAGACTGTCCAGCGGCAACCCTTTGAGTTGGCTCAGACTGGAATAACCGGTTCCGAAGTCATCCAGGGCGAGCAGAACTCCGACTTCCTTCAGCCGCTCCATCGTTGCGATGGTCGCATCGGCATCCTGCATCACAGACGTCTCCGTCAGTTCCAGTTCAAGGCAGTTTGCTGGAATTCCAAAGTCCGAGAGCGTTTGCACGACGTCAGGGAGCAGCGACTTCTGATTGAAGTGCTTGGCAGACAGATTGACCGCGATCGGGATATGCGCCATGCCGGCCTGCCGCCATTCGCGAATTTGGCGACAGGCCTCATGCAATACCCACTCGCCTATGGCAACGATCAGGCTGCGTTCTTCAGCCACTGGAATGAAGTGAGCCGGCGACAGCAAGCCGCGCTGTGGGTGCTGCCACCGGATCAGCGCCTCAGCCCCAATGACCTTGCCACTGCGCAGTTCAATCTGCGGCTGGTAATACAAAAGAAACTGTTTTTCGCTCAAGGCCTGGCGCAATTCGCTCTCGATCAGCAACATGCCCAAGGCACGGGAGTTCATGTCTGCTGTATGAAACTGGTAACTATTGCGGCCCCTCTTCTTGGCGTGAGAGAGGGCATTGTCAGCACTCTTGAGCAGTTCCAGAACATCGTCACCATCATCCGGGAATATCGCCACACCAATGCTGGCGGTCACCGTCAGCGCCTGGGCCTCCACCGCGATTGGCTGCTCTGATACCACTTTCTGTATGCGCTCGACCGCCTGCACGATCAGTTCAATCTCCAGCGCCCGCCCGACTTCGGAAATGGCCACCACAAATTCGTCGCCTCCCATGCGAGCGGTGATGTCGGCTCCGCGGAACTGCTCGGTCAGGCGGTGACCGACTTCCTTTAGCACCTGGTCTCCGACAATGTGCCCCAACGAGTCGTTTATCTCCTTGAATCCATCCAAGCCGATGGTGAGGATGGCACACTTTTTCCCACTGCGCTGCATGGAGCGCAACATGCCATCAAGGCGCTCTGACAAGCTGACGCGGTTGGGCAATCCGGTGAGCGGATCGTGCATTGCCTGGTGCACCAAGACCGCCTGATGCGCCAGATCCACCTCTTCACTCTGCGCCTGGATGGTCTGGTCCGCGCGACGCACAATGGCAAACAGGAATCCGTAAAGCAGCCCCAAACTGGCCAGCACCAGTCCCACAATTCGGTACGTTGCGCGTTCCAATTCGCCGACGTACTCGGTCACGTCCGAATAAACCTCGAACACCCCTTCTGGAGCCTTCTTGTCGTCCGTGCGGATCGGAATGTAGGTGGAGATCAGATTTCGGTCATTGATTACCTTTTCAAAGGCGGCAAACTGATTTCTGAAGGTAATTTCGCTCACTGGACTGCCCGCTCTTGCAGAGATGAAGCCATCGTTGCCGCTCTTGTCTTCGCCTATCTGGTTCAGGTCGGTAGAGAAGACCGTGCGTCCGTTCAGATCGTAAATTTTGACTTTAACGACAGACAGTCCGTACATCTGGCGCACGACATCGGCTCGGATGTTTTCCACCTCAGGGTGGTGCTGTAGTTCTTCCCTGGACAGGGTTACAGAACTCTTGACATAAGCCGAGTGTTTCGGCCAGATGGTGCTGGCAAAGATGCGCGTGATGGCAACATTGTCCTGAGTCTCGTGCTGCTCCAGCGCTTCAAACGCAAAGAATCGATAGAAATAGACCAGAATGGCCAGCACGATCAACACACCGACCAGGCTGGTCAGGCTGAAGTAGCGCAGCAGTCGGAACCGCGCTGCAGGCTGCCCGCCAAACAACTGGCTTGCAGGCCCATGATCACGAATAATCTTCAAAGACGCTGACGCATTGGACATGTGCAGAAGGTCTCCTTGCTTCAATGTACCACCAGTGAGCAATGTCGAGTTGTGGCCCAGGTGGTCACCCGTTCTTCAATAGGTGTTGCCAAACCATTTTGTTTTAGCAAGTATTTCTTTCACGACCGACCTGATACACCCAGTGCATCGCGCCGCTCGACCACCTTGAGCACGAAAAGCAGTCCGGTGCCCACCACCATGACGCCGGCAGCTACATACAGGCCAGCGTTGTAACTACCAAACTCCGCACCAATCACGCCGGTGATGGCTGGGCCTATCATTTGTGCAACGCCGTAGGAAAGCGTCATCTTGCCCATCATCTTGGCAGGCATCGTGGGGTAGTAACGCCCGGCCATGCTGAGCACCAGGCTGACCATACCGATGAAGGTTCCGCCAAACAGCAAAGAACCCAGCATGGCAGCCCACAGGCCTGGCACCAGAACCGGCATCAATATGCCCACAATCTGTAGCACAGCCGCCAGAATGAGCGCATTCAAGTCACCGGTGCGCCGGGCTATCAAATCCCAATTGATGCAGGCCGGTGCAGCCCCTAGCCCAATGGCCAAAAACACCAGATTGCCCCACCCGGACAACCCTGGCAACTGGTTCACGATGGCGACGATAAAGGTTACGCTTACCACATAGCCAAAGCCGGCACAAAAGTAGGCCGCCATAAACACACGCAAATAAAGCGGGCTCGGAGGCTTGTCTTGCAGTTTATTCCCGCTGGTGGTGAGCCCACTGGTGTCGGGTGGTGGTAACCAGCGCAGCGCAGGCACCAGAAGCACGCAACCCAGCGCCGTAAACGCAAACCATTGCTCGCGCCAGTCCAGCCAGGGAGTGAACAACATGACCGCACCGGCACAACCCGCAATGCCCAGGCCAATGCCGGCAAAGTGGATGCCCATCTCGCTGCGGTGGTTGTTGCGGATGAGCCAGTTCATGATGAGTCCGGTGCCCAGCAGCATGGCGGCAGCGCTGGTCAGCCCTGCCACATAACGCGACAGCGCCCACACCACCACATTCGTGCTCAAGCCCATCACCAGCGTGCTGACTATGGCCAGCACCATGCCGATGCGGTAGAGCCGATCTTTGAACACCAGGCTGCTGATTCGCGATGCAATCAGCGCACCGCTCAAATACCCTGCGTAGTTGATGGCGGCCAGCCAACCGGCGGCGGCCACACCCAGACCGGCTTGCTGCTGCATGAGTGGCAAAAGCGGGGTGTAGGCAAAGCGGGCCACGCCCAGCGCCAATATCAGGCTGAAAATTCCGACACTGAGCACCTTGAGGCGGGACGTGTGGTGGGGCATGTGCGGACAGGGTGTGAGCTTTGGGGCGAAATTGACAAGTATCGTACGGTCGTCACAAACAGCGCTGACCGATAGCAATGCCCACAAATATGGAAACGTCAATAAAAACTTCTCACTATTTGTTTAAATATTACATAAATTGCGAATAGACATCAGTTCGGTGTTAAGGTTCTGCATGTCAATTTGGAAAAAGACGCCCATCGAAAAGGCGCTTAAGCACAGCATTCGCGCGCTACTCCTGTTGCTGGCTCTTGCTCTGCCGTTTGCCGCTACGGCCCAGCCGATTGCTGTCCAAAACCTTGCCGTGCTGGTCGACGCCGACGGCAGCGAGACCATCGCCAGTGTCAGCGCGCCCGGCGCAGCACAGCGCTTCACTCCGCTGGACGGGTTGTTTAGCGCCGGTTACACGCGCAAGGTGCACTGGCTGCGCTTTAGCGTGCAAGCGCCAGCGGCCGGGCCCTGGTGGCTCGAGGTGATGCCACCGTTCCTGGACGACCTGCGCCTGTTCACCCCCGCCGGTGCCGGCTTTACAGAACGCCGCAGTGGCGACCGCCTGCCGTTTGCCAGCCGCGAGGAAGCGTATCGCGGTTTCATCTTCAAGCTCGCCCTGGCCGACAGCGCACCGCACACCTTTTACTTGCGCCTGCAGACCACCAGTGCCTCGCTCGTGATACTGCAACTCTGGCAACCCGAACGGTTTCAAGGAGCTAAGGATTTTGATTATGTCGTGATGGGGTTCTTGCTCGGCGTCTTTATGCTGGTGCTGTTGCTCAACCTGCTGCTCTGGTGGGGCACGCGTGAACCGCTTTACGGCTGGGTCAGCCTGTTAGTCGGCGCCAATCTGCTGCTCTACTTCGCTTTCACTGGCCTTGCGGCCCAGTACCTGCTACCAAAGATGCCCCTGCTTGCCGATGCTGCAGTCAAGGCCAGCGTGCTGATCTTTCTGGGAGCCACTGCGCCCTTTTACCGGCGCATGCTGCGCGTTGAGCGCGATCAAAAGTTCCATTTTTACTTCTTTCGCGCCATGGTGGCGCTTCCCTGCGTTTTGATGATATCGCTCTTCACGGGTCACTATCCACCAGAGGCGACGCGCATTGCAGTGAGCTTCTCCGGGCTGTCGGCACTGCTGATCCTGTACCTGTCGTCCCGACTATTGCGTGACGGCCGGCGCGAAGCGCGGTACCTGCTGCTGGCTGCCGTCCTGGTCCTGCTGACGCGCATTTTCGGCGTTCTGTTTTCGCTGGACCTGCTTCCGGGGGCGCTGGGCGTCAACGTAGTCCATTTGCAGCGCTGGCTACCGTTGGCCGTGACGCTGATCATGCAAGTCGCGCTGGCGGTGCGATTGCACGAGTCCAATGAGGCTAAACGGCAGGAAGCGCAGCGCGCTTTACTGGTCGAGCGCGATCGGCTACGCAAGGAAGTCCTAGAGCATGAGGCGCGCTGGACCGGGGCGGTAGATGCCATCGGAGAAGGCATTTGGGAATGGGACATGGCCTCAGATGAAATGCTGCGCTCACGCATGTTCGATTCGGCGTTGGGCTACGCTGAGCAGGACCTGCCCTTGACCGCAGAGGCCTGGGTCGAGTTGATCCATCCTGATGACCTCGCCAGTAATGCTGCCTGCCTGCAGAACTACCTGACCGGCAAATCTGCGACCTATGCAATCGAAATGCGCCTGCGCAC
>JBAWYQ010000021.1:0-32048 GCA_037143475.1 Burkholderiales bacterium
TCACTCAACGTGGACGACGAAGGCAATACCAGCCAGCGTACCGTGTTGATTGAGGACGGCATTCTCAAGGGCTATATCCAGGATGCGATGAATGCGCGCCTGATGGGGGTTGCGCCCACGGGTAACGGCCGGCGCGAAAGCTATGCCCATATTCCCATGCCGCGCATGACCAATACCTATATGCCCGGCGGAGACAAGGATCCAAAGGAAATTGTGGCCAGTATCAAGAAGGGCCTGTATGCCACCAATTTTGGCGGTGGACAGGTCGACATCACCTCGGGCAAGTTTGTGTTTTCGGCCAGTGAAGCCTATTGGGTCGAGAACGGCAAAATTTTGTACCCGGTCAAAGGCGCCACCATTGTGGGCAGCGGCCCTGAGTGCCTCAAACGCGTCAGCATGATCGGAAACGACATGAAGCTCGACAGTGGCGTTGGAACCTGTGGCAAAGACGGGCAGAGCGTGCCCGTCGGTGTGGGGCAGCCGACCTTGCGTATTGATGGGCTGACCGTAGGCGGAACCGCTTGACACGCGGCGGGGCGAGTCCTGAGCAGTGCAAGCAACATGACCAGCGAATCGCCTACTCTGCCGTCGCAGGCCTATTCGCTGTCGCGGGGCGGTTCACAATTGCAGTCCCAGTCACACAGTTTTCAGTCGTTTGGCGAATACAGCCAATTTTTGCGATCAGCGGTGGCCGACGAGGAGTCGCTTCAGGTAGGCGAAAGCTTGCAGGTCCTGGCGGCTCAAATTGAAGCCTTGGTCGCCATACTGCAACTGCGGGGCGGCGAACGTCCACCGCTGGCGCTGGCCTTGATCAATCTGGTTGGCGATTTGCGCACCCACCGCGTGCTGCTGCTGGCGCTGGGTGTGGATTGGCACCGGTTCTACGAGTTTGATGCGCATTTTGCGGCGTTGAATCACTTTCGTATTCTGGTGACCCAATGGGCGATGGAGGCCGCGCCGCCTCGTCATGCTGTTCCGGCCCTGACCGATTTTGATCTTGCCGCGTGGCGTTTTCTGGGAGCGGGCTCGCTGTTGCTGGACGTCTATGAGCAATCGCGCAAGAGCGCTGCTCCAGGTGACGATGCGTCGGCCGCGCCAAGTATGTGGGGGCGGTGGAGCGCGTGGTGGGCACGCCGCAAGATACGACAAAAAGTAGTCCGCCAGGAAGGTCGCCGTGGGCGACGCAAGAGTGACTAGGCGGTTGTGCTACAGTCATGCCCATGCATTTCGGTTGTTTTTACTTTAGCTACTTTTGGTTCTCAAGCGCTTCGGCGGTAGAGAGATCTGAACGTACCTGACCCACAGACGTCCAAAATCCTCACTAAACCGCCGGCCCCCCGGCGGTTTTTTTTCGCCCTCTTTGCCCGATTTTTTCTACTCAGGAACGACCTCATGATCGCAAAAGCCTCCATTACACCTGCCGCCTGGTATCCGCAAGCTGCCCAACAGACCGACCGAACCAGCCAGACCGATGACGAACGCATCAAGGACATTACCGTGTTGCCGCCCCCTGAACATTTGATTCGCTTTTTCCCGATCCAGGGCACCGGGGTCGAAAAACTGATTACCGAGACCCGCCACGCCATCCACAACATCATGGCCGGCAAGGATGACCGTTTGCTGGTGGTGATTGGCCCCTGTTCCATTCATGACCCTGCTGCTGCGCTGGACTATGCCCGCAGGCTGAAAGTTCTGCGCACCCAATACGCTGACACGTTGGAGATTGTGATGCGGGTGTACTTCGAGAAGCCCCGAACCACTGTGGGCTGGAAGGGTCTGATCAACGACCCGTACCTGGACGAAAGCTTCCGCATCGATGAAGGACTGCGCATTGCGCGCCAGTTGTTGATAGAGATCAACCGTCTGGGATTGCCCGCCGGCAGTGAGTTTTTGGATGTAATTTCTCCGCAGTACCTGGGCGACCTGATTTCCTGGGGTGCCATCGGTGCGCGTACCACCGAGAGTCAGGTGCACCGCGAACTGGCTTCAGGTCTGTCGGCGCCCATTGGCTTCAAGAACGGCACCGACGGCAATATCAAGATCGCTACCGACGCCATTCAGGCTGCTGCGGGTGCGCACCATTTCCTGTCGGTGCACAAGAATGGGCAGGTGGCCATTGTGCAAACCAAGGGCAACCGCGATTGCCACGTCATCCTGCGTGGTGGCAAGGCGCCGAATTACGATGCCGCCAGTGTGGCCGCTGCATGCAAGGATCTGGAAAAAGCCAAACTGCCCACCACCCTGATGGTGGATTGCAGCCACGCCAACAGCAGCAAACAGCATGAGAAACAGGTGGAAGTGGCAGGTGACATTGCCACACAAATTGCAGGCGGCGCGCGCAGCGTATTTGGTGTGATGGTTGAGAGTCATCTGAACCCTGGTGCACAAAAGTTCACCCCAGGTAAAGATGATCCGAACACCCTGGAGTATGGCAAGAGCATTACCGATGCATGCCTGGGCTGGGACGATTCACTGAAGTCGCTGGCGCTGCTGTCCGCAGCCGTCACAGCCCGCCGCGCACTATAAGGCTCAACTTTATTGCGAGTTGATGTTGGCGCCGCTTTGGCCAACGGCTACGTACTGGGCGAAACCACTGATCACGGCGTACAGGCTGGCCGTTGTACCACTGGTGCGGGTGGTCCATGTAATGCCATCGGGGCTTGTAATGACGGTCCCGCCCGCACCGGTTGCCAACAGTTGACTGGACGTTGGGCTGATGGCCAGCAAGTCAGACGTGGTGCCTGAAGTTTGCACTGCCCAGGTCACACCGTTGTCGGTGCTGCGAATCACCGTGCCGCCGTTGCCGGTGGCGACAAAGGTGTAAGTGGTGGTTGTCTGCACCGCTACGGAGCGCAGGTCAGCGCTCGTGCCGGATGCCACTGCGGTCCAGGTGGCGGCGTCAGGGCTGGTTAGCAATGTTCCGCCGGCGCCCACGGCCGTCCAGATGCCGTTGGTCGCATAGGTAATTGCGTACAGGTTTTTCGTGGTGGGTACAGAGACCGCATTCCAGGTTATGCCATCCACGGATGTGCGCACGGTGCCGTTGTTACCAATGGCGACTGCCACGGCCCCATTGCTGGCGATGGCGTTTAGGTTTTCGGTGGTGCCAGAGGCCGCCGCCGTCCAGGTGGACATATCCGTGCCGTAAGTAATGGCGCCGCCGTTGCCCACAACAATGAATTTGCTCAAGGTATAGGTAGCTGCATTCAGGTTGGTATTGGCTGCCGCGCCAATCCCGCTCCAACTGATGCCATTGGAGCTCCGATACGTGCTGCCGCCATCACCCACCGCCATGTAGTAGCCCAAGGAGTCAGCGGTGCTGGTTCCGTAGGCGATGCTTCGCATGGTGCTGCTGCCCAATGGGGTGCCTGCCGTCCAGGTTTCGCCAGCGGGGCGTCCTACTGCCGTTACGGAAGGGGTGCCTGGTCCGCCGGGGCCATCGCCGTTGCGGGCATTAACGGTGAACGCGTAGGTGTAGCCGTTTGCCAGGCCCGATAGCACGTAGGGTGATGTGACATCCAGAATCGCGCGGCTGCCAGGGATATTGATCCAGTCTGTGCTGGAGATGGTGGACGCCGGTGCGTAAAACAGCCAGTATTTCACGCCTGGCGTACTGGCCCAGGTAATCGTGACATTTCCATCGCCGGCCTTGACCGTGATGCCACCGGTCGGTGGAGGCGCCGAGCTGCCGCTGCCACCACAAGCAGAAACCAGCACGGCAACCAGTAGAGCGGCAAGTGCCTGGCGGATGGAGAAAAAGGACATGAGCAAAACCACCTAGAAGAAGTAGACCGCCGATTTTACAAGTGCCGGCGCGGCGGCGGTCGGTCTCAACATTTCTTTACCTGAGAGGGCTTGCGTGTCAACGGTCGACCCAGGCGCATTCGCAGGTGAAATGGCGCAAAAACTGGGGCTGTTTGGTGATCTTGACGCCGCGGATGCTCGCCGCCTTCTCTTTTACCTCGGCAATCACTTCGGCTGCGTAGTCGAAGTGGCTTTGCGTATACATGCGCCGGGGGAATGCCAGACGCACCAGTTCCATGCTGTGGAAGGTCTCCACGCCGCTGTCGAGGCGCTTGCCAAACATCATCGAACCTATTTCAACGCCGCGAATGCCGCCTTCCAGGTACAACGCATTGCAAAGCGCCCAGGCCGGGTAGTGCTCAACGGGCATATTCGGTAGCACGGTCTTGGCGTCGATGTAGACCGCATGACCACCAGTGGGTTTGACAAAGCCGACACCGCAGGCCTCCAGCCGTTCACCCAGGTATTCAGCCGTGCGCAGGCGGTAACGCAGGTAGTCTTCGTCCATACCCTCCTCCAGGCCCACGGCCAGCGCTTCCAGGTCGCGCCCGGCCAGCCCGCCGTAGGTGGGGAAGCCTTCGGTCATGATCAGCACGTTGCGCGCGGCATCCATCCACTCGTCGCTGCGCAGCACGATAAAACCGCCGATGTTGACCATGCCGTCTTTCTTGGCGCTCATGGTGCAGCCGTCGCAATACGAGAACATCTCCTGCACGATGGTTTTGATGGGCGTGTTCTCGTAGCCGGGTTCCCGCATCTTGATGAACATGGCGTTCTCCGAGAAGCGGCATACGTCCATGATGAAGGGCTTGCCGTACTGCTTGAGCAACTTGGCGTAGGCGCGAATGTTGGCCATCGATACGGGCTGCCCGCCACCCGTGTTGTTGGTCACTGTGATCATGCCAAACGGAATGCGATGACCCTCGGCCTTCAGCACAGCTTCCACGCGCTCCAAGTCGATGTTTCCCTTGAACGGGTAGACCAGCGCCGGTTGGAGGCCTTCGGGAATGACCAGATCAACCGCTTCGATGCCCAGATATTCCAGATTGGCGCGGGTGGTGTCAAAGTGGCAGTTGTTGGGCACTAACTCGCCCTTTTTGCAGACGGCGGTGAACAGTACTTTTTCTGCCGCACGTCCCTGGTGGGTGGGTATGAAGTGCTGCATGCCGGTGATGTCGCGGATCACCGCCTCCAGACGATAGAAGCTGCGCGCGCCGGCATAGCTTTCGTCGCCCTCCATGATGGCGCCCCACTGGCGACTCGACATGGCGCCGGTGCCGGAGTCGGTTAGCCAGTCGATCAGCACGTCTTCAGCGCGCAGCTTGAAGACGTTGAGCTTGGCGTCCTCCAGCAGTTGCACACGCTCCTCGCGTGTGGTCATGCGGATGGGTTCTATGCTTTTGATGCGGAAAGGTTCAATCAGGGTTTTGGGCATGGTTTTTACGTTGAAGTTCAGGTCAGGGCGCAAAGGTATCACCGGCAAAACGGGTGTGGTGTCGGTGATTTCCAACACCCACGAAAAATAGTTACAGATTGGGAATGCTGCGAAGTGCTCCTAATTCAGGAGCGGCTTGCGCAATGTCTGCGGGGGCTTGAGGCCTATTTGATTGTTGATGATCACTCCAGTGACCGACCCTCGCCCGCCTCTTCTACCGTCTGTCCGTCCCTGATGTGGTAAATCCGTTTGAAGGTCGGGATGATCTTTTCGTCGTGTGTGACCACGATGATGGCGGTCTGGGACTGTTGCGCCATCTGGTTCAGGATGCGCATCACTCCCAATGCGCGTTCGCTGTCCAGCGGAGCGGTGGGCTCGTCAGCCAATATCACCGGCGGGCGGTTGGCCAGAGCCCGGGCTATGGACACGCGCTGCTGCTCACCGCCAGAGAGTTGGCTGGGCTCGGCTTTGGCACGGTGCTGCACATCCAGTGCCGTCAGCAGCTCCACTGCGCGAGCCCGGGCATTTGCGTTGGGCATGCCAGCCAACATGGGCAGCAGGGCGACGTTGTCGGTTACGTCCAGAAATGGAATCAGGTAGGGGGCCTGGAACACGAAGCCGATGCGGTCGCGTCGCAGAGTGCGCAGATCACGTACCTTCCAGCCATCGTCATAGATGACGTCGTCGCCCAATGTCATGCGCCCGGAGGTGGGCTCAATGATGGCGCCCAGGCACTTGAGCAGCGTGCTTTTGCCCGAGCCCGAGGGCCCGACCAGGCCCACCACCTCGCCGGGACTCACCTGCAGGTTGACGTTCTTGAGCGCTTCGACGGCGGTGTCGCCGGCGCCATAGACTTTGCGTAGACCTTCGATCAGGATGCCGCCGGAGCGGGCGCTGGCTGGGGGGTATGCGTGCATCGTGTTCATCCAATGGCCGCAGCCGGGTCCACTTTGAGCGCCGTACGAATGGCTAGCGTGCTGGCCAGCGCGCAAATCAGCAGCGTGGCGACCAGTCCGGTAACCGCATCCTGCGTCAGCAGCAGTACAAATTTGGGAAACACGGGCGCCCAGATGGTGGCAGCCACCTTGCCGACGACGAAGCCAATCAGACCCAGGCCCAGCGCTTGCTGCAAGATCATGCTGGCAATTGTCAGGTTGCGCGTGCCAATGAGCTTGAGCACCGCAATCTCGCGGATCTTGCCCAGTGTCATGGTGTAGATGATGAAGGCCACAATGGCCGCGCTCACGATCGCCAGAATCACCAGAAACATGCCAATCTGCTTGGCTGAGGTGGCGATCAGCTTGGACACCAAAATGTCCTCCATGCCCGCCCGGGTGAATACCTGCAAGTGCTTCCAGCGGCGAATCGGCGCGGCCACCTGCTCCGCCTCAAAGCCGGGGGCCATTTGTACCAGTACGGCGTTGACACTGTGGCTACTGCTCTGCAGCGCCTGCACTGCGTCCAGCAGTCCAGGCACGCCGGGGCGGTTGAAAGCGGGGTTGGCGCTCGTGCGCGTGCGGTCATTCTGGATGGCATCGTTGTCCTTCAAAAACTGCGCCTCCTGCGCGTCCTTGAGGGCAATAAACACCATGGGGTCGCCGCCTGATGAAACCATGCGCTGCGTCAGGCCGACCACCGTGTAGTCGTGGCGACGAATGCGGATGCGCTCGCCCAGCGCAAAGCCTGTTTTGACATCGGCCACTGCCTCGTAATGGCTGCGCGTGAGTTGGCGCCCCGCCACCAAGTAGCCGGGTTCACCCGATTGGCCACTCTCGATACCGACTACCATGGCGCGGGTATCGTCGCCGTCGGACCCCTGCACCTGCATGGTGAAGTAAGTCACATTGGCGACCTGAGCGACGCCGGGCATACCGCGCAGGCTGTGTACCACATCGTCCCGGATGTTGGACGCTTCGGCATACGGCCCTTGCGTGTCTTTTTGCACCACCCAGAGATCGGCACCGCTGTTGTTAAGCAGCGCGTGGGCGTCGTCCACCATGCCGCGGTACACCCCGGCCATGGTCAGCGTCACACCAATCAGCAAGCCCAGGCCTATGCCAGTGAGCACGAACTTGCTCCAGCTGTGCGCGATGTCGCGCCCGGCCAGGCTGATCATGGTGCGCTACCTGCTTTGCTGTTGCCGGAGGTGCTTTCAGCGACTGCTTTCACCAGTGCGTCCACCACTTGCACGCGGGCCCCTTCGTTTAGCGCTTTCTGGCTGTAGACGACGACCGAGTCACCAGCGTTCAAACCTTCGAGCACCTGCACACGGCCGTCCAGGCTGCTGGCGCCAAGGCGCACGGGGGCGAACGCGGGTTTGCCGTCCGTCATGCGCCACACGCCGGTCTGGCCTTGTAGACGCTGGATGCTGGCATTGGGTAGTAACAGAGCGGTAGGGGTTTCGGGGAGTTGCAACTCGACTTCGGCCAACTCGCCGACTGAGGCGGCGGGGGTCTGTGTGGACGTAAACGCAATTTGCGCGATGCGCTCTTCGGTCACCGCGTCGGCCAGCAACTCGATCCGGGCCACTTGCCCCTGAAGCGGGGTGCGCGGCTGTGAGCGCAAGATGATGCGCGCTTTCAGGCCAGGTGCGAGCCCGGTCGAGCGGCCCTGGTCGACCCGCATGCGCACCCACAGGCTGGCAGGGTCGATCAGGCGCAATACGGGTTGCCCGGCTACCACTGTGCTTCCAGCTTCGGCATCCCGGCTGATGACTACACCGTCTGCTGGGGCCAGCAGGCGCACATTGCCGCGCTGCTGTTGCAGTGCAGCGCGTTCGGCTTTTTGTCGGGTGATGTCTTGCGCGGTGCCGCTCAGGTTGGCTTGAGCTGCTTGAAGTGCGGCATCAGCCGAGACTTTTTCTTGCAGGCGGCCTTCCAGCGCGCCGGGACTGATGAAGTTTTGAGCCGCCAGATCCTGGTTGCGCCGGGCATTGATGGCTGCCAGGTCGCGGCGTGCACTGGCGTCGGTGACCTGGGCCTGTGCAGCGGCTTGTGTGCTGGTGGCGCGGGCCAAGGCCGCGTCCAGTGCGGAAAGGCGCTGGTCCAGATCCACAGGATCCATTTCTGCCAGCAGTTGACCGGCCCGCACCACATCGCCCACGTCTACCCGCACGCTCAGCACGCGCCCTGCGGTCGTGGGCCCAACCATCCAGCCGCGCCGGGCCTCGACCGTGCCGATGCCGAAGATGGCGGGGCTCAGTTTTCCTTCTTGCGCCGTGGTGACTGTCACGCGAACCGATGCCAGGGGGCCGGTGCGCAGCGCGACAAAGGCCAGTGCGGCAGCCATGCCGATTGCCAATGCAGCAATGCCAACGCGGCGCAGCAAAAGTGGGTGTTGGGTCATGTTGTGCTTTCCCTGGTGTGAGTGGCGCTTTGGGTAATGAATGGGAGGGCCTGTTGGGTGGCAATGCCCCGCAGGTAAATGGCAAATACGGCGGGGGCCTGGACGGACATGGACTGCACCTGGCCGCTGAACAGGGCTTGTAGAACCAGGCCTTGCACTGCACCCAGAAACAGCACGGCCGCCGCTTGAATATCGGTGCCAGCTACCAGCAGATTTTGCGCTTGTGCGCGCTGTAGCATGTCCATCACCAGCGTGCGGTACTGCTGCATCAGCCCGCGAACGCGGGCCTTGAGTGGTGTTTCCTGAGCGTGCTGTAATTCTTGAAAGATCACCCGTGGAACGCCGGGATGTGTCGTCACAAAGTCCACGTGCGCCACAAAGATGGCTTGCAGTGCTTGAAGGGGGGGCAAGGGGACTTCATCATGCCCGGCAGCCGCATGGCGAAGCTGTGCAAGCAGGGTGTCCGTGGTCCAGTCCAGTACGGTCAGCCAGATCGCTTCTTTGCTGGCGAAGTGCCTGAAAACTGCACCTTGCGTAATGCCCACCGTGCGCGCTAGGTCGGCTGTGGTGATGTCGGCCGGGTTGCGGTGTGCTGCCAGGCGTAGCGCGGCGACAACCAGCCCGGCTCGGCGAACCTCAGTCGCTTGCTTGGATGGCTTCGCTAATAATTCCATAGTTAATGAAGTAATTGAGTAATTACTTTCAGTGTAGCGCATTTTCAGGTAATGCGGAGAGCGCCGCTTTGGCCCTGTAAGGCAGGTACGCAACGTGACGTGACACAATCTGCCAGATGCGCCCCACACCGCCGCGGTGCCAAAACTGAAGCGACCCAGTTGACCATGATCCCTATCAAAACCGAATCTGCCTGGAAAGGCACTTCTGATTGCCGCGCCTGTGGCATTCGGGATATGGTGCTGTTTGCCGATCTGAATGAAGACGACTTCAAGATGATCCACGCACCGGTGGATGACTTGGAGTTTTCTTTGGGTGCGGCGTTGTTTCACGAAGGAGACTCTGCGCTGGGCATCTTTACGTTGCGTAAGGGCATGATCAAGCTGGTGCGCAGCACGCCCGATGGACGCCAGCGTATTGTGCGGGTTTTGCGGCCAGGGGATGTTGCGGGGCTTTCTGCCTTGGCAAATGCGCGCTATGACTGTGATGCAGTGGCTTTAACCGATGTTTCCGTGTGCCGGGTCCCGCTGGCAGTGATTCATACCTTGCAAACCCGGTCTCCCCGTCTGCACCAGAGGTTGATGGAGAAATGGTCCAGTGCACTTAAAGACGCAGACGATTGGGTTGTGGACATTAATTTTGGTACAGCACGCAACCGCGTTAGTAATTTTGTCCTGAAAATGCGCGACGCCACGGATGCGCACACCGTCACCCTGTTTGCCAGAGAGGATATGGGGGCGATGATGGACCTGAAAATGGAAACCGTCAGTCGCGAGATCAGCGCGCTCGTGCGCGAGGGAGTGCTGGAGCCCCAAGATAAACATGGCCGGCTTTACCGGATCTTGAAGCTTGAAGCCTTGAAGGCTGCGTAAGTTCTGCCACGCCCCTCGTCGGCACGGACCCGCGTAGAGGAGACTCGTCTTCAGGCAGGTTACAAACGCTGTGGGCTAGCGCCCTGCTTTGGCAGCGGCTGCGCCGTCTTCTGCCATTTTTCGTTGAAAAAAGCGCACGAAGAAAACGCCCATGCCAAGCATAAAGACAATGCCGCTGATGCTCATCAGGCCGTAGTCGGTACCAAACAGGTCAGAAATCAATTTCATGGAAGTTGCTCCGGTAAGTAATGCCATAAGTGTGCAGCGCAACCAGTGAGATTGCCTTGACATAGGTCATGCCAATGATTCGTCGGGTGGGCCAAGAGCATTGAGCCAGAATTCGACGATGCATCGTTATAACTTTTGGAGCATATCTCTTAGCTTAAGGTGAATGCCACCAAATCCCCCGTTGCTCATGCATAGGATATGGTCGCCGGCGCGTGCTCGTTGTAGCACCTGCGCAATTGTCTCGTCGATAGTGGCGGCCACAAAGGCAGTGTCACCCAAGCTAGACATTGTCGCTGTGGCATCCCAGTCCAGCCCGCCTGAGTGGCAAAACGCAAGGTCCGCTTCTTCCAAGCTCCAGGGTAGCTGTGCCTTCATGGCGCCCAGCTTCATAGTGTTACTGCGAGGCTCAAACACTGCAAGGATCCGCGCATTGCCGACCAGACGTCGCAGGCCATTGATGGTGGTGTGAATGGCCGTGGGGTGGTGGGCAAAATCATCGTAAATGGTAATGGGTGCTGCTGCTTCACCGGGTGGCATGGCCCCTTGTAAGGTCACACGAGCGCGCACTTCCATGCGCCGTTTGACGTTTTGAAACTTGGCCAGGGCCTTTGCCGCGGCATCGGGCGCGACGCCAACGTGCTCTGCGGCCGCAATGGCAGCCAAGGCATTGAGCTGGTTGTGAACACCGCTGAGTGTCCACTGCACCCGCGCCACGAATTGGCCCGCCTGCTGGATGTCGAATGAATCTGGATCTCCCTGGGCCGTGAAATCGCTGACGGCGCTGCCGAACGTTCGCAGCTCGCTCCAGCACCCTCGATGTAGCACACGTGTGAGACTTTCTTCCAGTCCATTGACGACAATGCGGCCGGATGAGGGAATGGTTCTAACCAGGTGATGAAACTGCCGCTCTATGGCTGCCAGGTTGTCAAAGATGTCGGCATGATCGAATTCCAGATTGTTCAGAATAGCCGTGCGGGGGCGGTAGTGCACAAACTTGCTGCGCTTGTCAAAAAAGGCCGTGTCGTATTCGTCTGCTTCAATCACGAAGGGTGCCCCCAACCCGAGCTTTGCCGATACGCCAAAGTTCAGTGGGACACCACCCACCAAAAAACCGGGCTGCAGCCCGGCGTGCTCCAGAATCCATGCGAGCATGGCGGTGGTGGTGGTCTTGCCGTGGGTACCGGCCACTGCCATCACATGGCGGCCCTGTAGCACATGCTCTGCCAACCACTGTGGCCCACTGGTGTAAGCTGTACCAGCATTCAGAATGGATTCCATTAGCGGAAACTTCGGGGAGCCATCGTCCTTGCGAGCCCTGCTCACCACGTTGCCCACAACAAATATGTCGGGTTTGAGCGCGAGTTGGCCGGCGTCAAAACCTTCAATCAAATCAATGCCGAGAGCTCGCAATTGGTCACTCATTGGCGGGTAAACGCCGGCGTCACAACCGGTAACCCTGTGCCCCGCCTCGCGGGCCAACGCCGCCAGACCGCCCATGAAAGTCCCGCAAATGCCAAGAATATGAATGTGCATGTTGACATTTTACCGACCGCTCCGGGGTGCAAAATAGCGGAATGGATGAATTGAAGCTGGAGATCGCAGCCGTTGCCGCCCGCATGGTAGTCGAGGAGGGGCTGGAGTTCGGTGCGGCTAAGCGACGGGCATTGAGGCAAATGGGATTGCCACAGCGAACCGCGATGCCTGACAACGGCAAGCTGGAGGTTGCGATTGCCGATTACATTGCCGTTTTTTGCGCCGAGACACAGCCCGTCGAATTGCAGGCTTTGCGCGAACTGGCCTTGGAATGGATGCAGCGACTAGAGCGATTTCGTCCACACATTGCCGGAGCGGTTTGGCATGGAACTGCCACTCGGCACTCTGATATTTATCTACAGTTGTTTTGCGATGACTCCAAATCCGCTGAAATAGGCTTGATTGATATGAAAGTGCCCTACGAACCTCGCACCGTGCCGGGTTTTCATGGAGACAGTGTTGATGCGCTGAGCGTGCATGTCTATTGCGAGGCATTGGAAGAGCATGTGGGTTTGCACTTGCTGGTCTATGAATATGATGATTTACGAGGGGCCCTGCGACCCGATGCTCACGGTCGCAGGCCACGAGGGGATTGGGCAGCTCTGCGTACTTTGCTGCATGATGGGGTGCCATGACAGAATCTAAATCCGACCGTTCCCAGCCGTTCAACCGCAGATGGATTTTGGGGACAACAGCTGCTTCGGCCGCCTTGTTGGGTGTCGGTGCCGCTTTGTGGCGTCTTCAAATGCCAGGCTCACCTGCAGCCGAGGCGCCGGGCGAGGGCTTTTGGTCAACGCAATGGGATACACCGCAGGGTACGCGTTTGACCATGGAGTCATTTCGCGGGAGGCCCCTGTTGGTTAACTTCTGGGCAACCTGGTGTACACCTTGTGTTGAGGAGCTGCCGCTAATTAACAACTTTTACCGCCAAAATAAGGAAAATGGATGGCAAGTGCTAGCGTTGGCTGTGGATAAGTTGGAGCCAGTCCAATCTTTTTTGCAGCGAATGCCCTTGGAGTTTCCGGTTGGCATGGCAGGGATGACGGGTACGGAACTCGGTCGCAATTTAGGCAACCTAGCAGGCGGGTTGCCATTTTCGGTAGTATTGCGCGCTGATGGGATGATCGTGCAGCGAAAGTTGGGTCGCCTGACCCCCGAGGATTTGGCGACTTGGCTTCGACTAAAATAAGCCCGAAGTAGGTGGCGTGGCGGATATTTACATCAAACTGAGGCGTTGCCAAAAATGTGAATTGTAAATATTTACTGAATGATGTGGGTGTGATATAAAAATTTATCGACAAATAGAAGGTTTTTGCTGTAAATTCACCCACATTACATAACGGTCGTTGGAGATACAATGGATTTACGCAAACTCAAAACCCTGATCGATCTGGTCTCGGATTCCAATGTTTCCGAACTCGAGATTACGGAAGCTGAGGGCAAGGTTCGCATCGTAAAGGGCGGCGGCACCATGGTGCAGAGTTATGCACCGGCTCCCGTCTATGCGGCGAACCCCGCGCCTTTAGGGGTTGCACCTGTGGTTACGGCTCCGGTCGAGGCGGTTGAGGTTGGTCACACAGTCAAGTCCCCCATGGTTGGCACGTTCTACCGTTCATCATCACCAGGCTCTAAAGCATTTGTCGAGATGGGCGCTGTGGTTAAGGAGGGTGAGACCATCTGCATTATTGAAGCCATGAAAATTCTCAACGAAATTGAGGCGGACAAGGCGGGCACGATTACCCGCATTTTGTGTGACAACGGGCAGGCGGTTGAGTACGGTCAGCCCTTGTTCATCATTGAGTAAGCGGCTTCAGGCATCCCATGTTCAAAAAAATCCTGATTGCCAACCGTGGCGAGATTGCGCTGCGAATCCAGCGCGCCTGCCGAGAGTTGGGTGTTAAAGCGGTCATGGTGTATTCTGAAGCGGACCGGGACGCAAAGTACATAAAACTGGCCGACGAGGCTGTTTGCATCGGGCCAGCGCAGTCGGCGCAGAGCTACCTCAATGTGCCGGCCATTATTTCGGCTGCCGAGGTCACGGATGCTGAGGCCATTCATCCCGGATATGGCTTTTTGAGCGAGAACGCGGATTTTGCTGAGCGCGTAGAGAAAAGCGGCTTCCAGTTTATTGGTCCGACGCCCGAATCCATACGGATCATGGGCGACAAGGTTTCTGCCAAACAAGCCATGATACGTGCGGGTGTTCCATGTGTTCCAGGGTCCGAAGGTGAATTGCCGGATGATCCTGCGCTGATACGGCGGATAGCCAAGGCGGTTGGTTACCCGGTCATCATCAAGGCGGCGGGCGGAGGCGGAGGGCGAGGTATGCGTGTGGTGCATACCGAAGCGGCACTGATTAATGCTGTGGCCATGACCAAAGCAGAAGCCGGTGCTGCCTTTGGTAATCCGGCTGTGTATATGGAAAAATTCCTCCAGAACCCCCGGCATATCGAAATTCAAATTTTGGCGGATAAGCATCGCAATGCGGTGTACCTCGGTGAGCGTGACTGCTCCATGCAAAGGCGCCACCAGAAGATTCTGGAAGAAGCGCCGGCGCCGGGCATCAATCGCAAGTTGATAGAGCGCATTGGCGATCGATGTGTGGCTGCGTGCAAGAAGATTGGCTACCGTGGGGCGGGAACATTTGAGTTTCTCTATGAAGATGGCGAGTTTTATTTCATCGAGATGAATACCCGCGTCCAGGTGGAGCACCCAGTGACGGAGCTGATAACAGGCATTGATATCGTGCGCACCCAGATCATGGTGGCAGCCGGTGAGAAACTGCCGTTCACTCAGCGTCAGATCGAGATTCGTGGCCATGCCATTGAGTGCCGTGTTAACGCCGAAGACCCCTATAAATTCACACCTTCGCCGGGTAGGGTGACAACCTGGCATGCACCAGGTGGGCCGGGCGTGCGTGTTGATTCGCATGTTTACACCAACTATTTTGTGCCCCCCAACTATGACTCGATGATCGGGAAAATCATTGTGCACGGTGATACACGCGAGCAGGCCATGGCGCGTATGCGCACTGCGTTGGCGGAGACCGTGGTCGAAGGCATAAACACCAATATTCCCTTGCATCGTGAATTGATGGTGGATGCCAAGTTCATGGGCGGCGGCACCAACATTCACTACCTTGAGCAGTGGCTGGACGAGCGTAAGCGTTAAGCCCATGGCTCTGTTTGAACTCAGTCTGATGTGCCCCGAAGACCGGGTGGAGCATCTCAGTGAGGCATTGGACGCGCTCGACGCATTGAGTGTTAGCGTTGAAGACGCCGATGCGCAAACCGATGCCGAGCAAGCGCTGTTTGGTGAGCCTGGCATGCCAGCACCCAAAGGCGGATGGCAGCGCTCAAGGGTTACTGCGCTGTTTGCAGAGGAATCATTGGCGGGCGAGGCATCCGTGCTGTTGCAGGCCCAGGATTTCTTTGCAGGTTGCCAATTTCTTGCCTTGGGAGCCGTGCCTGATCAGGATTGGGTGCGATTAACGCAGTCGCAGTTTGCTCCAGTCGAAATTACCCATGAATTCTGGATTGTCCCCACCTGGCATGAGCCACCACAGCAAGCCCGCCAGGTGATTCGATTGGATCCTGGTCTTGCCTTCGGAACCGGTACCCATCCGACTACTCGCATGTGCTTGCGTTGGATTGCGACCCACTCCGTGGGGGGGCGAGTGCTCGATTACGGCTGTGGCTCAGGTATTTTGGCCATTGGGGCTGCGAAGTACGGCGCGTCTGAAGTTGTTGCTGTTGACATTGATACGGCGGCCGTTGAGTCCACCGGTTTGAATGCTGCGGCCAACGACGTGACTTTGCAGGCTGGTCTGCCCGATCAAGCCAAAGGCCTGTTTGACGTGGTGTTAGCCAATATTTTGGCAACACCACTTAAGGTCCTTGCCCCACTTTTATGTGCACATGTTGCGCCGGGGGGGCGACTGGTATTGGCTGGCATTCTGGCCCGTCAGGCTGAAGAACTTGTTGACGCTTATGCACCGTATTGCAGCTTGGTCGTGGCGGACAGCGAAGAGGGTTGGATATTGATGACCACCTCGCGGTAGAGGGCGCAGTCGGGTCTCTACAATGCCACGCAGATGAGCCTGCTTACCAAATGCCCCGCATGCAATACGATGTTCAAGGTCGTTCCAGACCAGCTTCGTGTGTCGGACGGCTGGGTGCGATGTGGGCAATGCAATGAGGTTTTTGATGCTAACCTGAATCTGCAGTCGGATACCGGACATCCGATCAGCGCACCCGCTCACGGGGCCGAGCACCAACCGGACGCACCTTCAATAAAGTCTGCGACAGAACTGCTCACAGTGCCAGACCCGCAGGAGTATTTAGTTGATGATCCTTTTCTTGCCGTCAACCCGCACGCCTTGCATTTAGAGCCGGAGGTGGTGCCGGATCGGCTTGGCGAGCCGCAGTTGGATGCAGCTGATTCAGCCAATCCCGAGGGATCGCAACCAAATTTTACTGAAGTTCGCGCGTCGCCAGATGGGGAGGGTGAGCCCTCATTCCTGCAGTCGAAAGCTGTTTCGTCTATTTGGTCACGGCGTTCGGTTCGCAGTCTGTTGATGTTTCTGTGCTTGGCTCTGTGCGTGATTCTGGTGTTGCAGTTTGTTTTGCAGGAGCGCGACCGGATTGTTGCCATTGCGCCAGCGACCCAACCTGTGATGGATGCTCTGTGCCGAGTCACGGGCTGCACAGTTGCACCATTTCGAAGCATTGAATCGGTGGTGATTGATAGCTCTTCGTTTACTAAAGTCCGTTTGGATGTCTATCGATTGAGTTTGACGCTAAAGAATACGGCCCACGTCAGCGTTGCTACCCCTGCGCTGGAGCTGACTCTGACAGACATGCAGGACCAAGCCGTGATCCGTCGGGTATTTATGGCGACTGATTTTGGCGCCAAGTCGCCGATGATGGAGCCGGGCGCGGAGCTTTCAGTCAGCTTGCCAATTAGCATGAAGTTGACGGGAAGTAACGAAAGAATCTCTGGTTACCGATTGCTAATGTTTTATCCGTAAAAAAAGCCCGGAACCTCGCGGTCCCGGGCTTTTCCATTCGCAACGTGCTGTTTAAGGCTTGTTGGATGTCGGGAAAGGCCATGCAGCCTGCGGGTTCAGAGTGGTCTGAGCAGCAGGGGCAGGGGCTACCGGCGCTGCCTTGGCAGCGGGTGCTTTCGCGGCTTTCTTCGCAGCCGGCTTTTTGGCTGCTTTTTTAGCGACAGGCTTCTTGGCTACGGCTGCCTTTTTAGCAACAGCCGCTTTCTTAGCCGGAGCCTTCTTGGCGGCCGCTTTCTTGGCCGGAGCCGCCTTCTTCGCAGCTACTTTTTTCGCCGGAGCGGCCTTTTTGGCGGGAGCCGCCTTCTTTGCTGCTACCTTTTTGGCAGGAGCTGCTTTCTTGGCCGGAGCGGCCTTTTTTGCGGCTACTTTCTTGGCTGGAGCAGCCTTCTTCGCAGGGGCTGCTTTTTTAGCAGCTACTTTCTTCGCTGGCGCAGCCTTTTTCGCTGGTGCAGCTTTCTTTGCGGGAGCGGCCTTTTTTGCGACCGGTTTTTTTGCAGTTGCCATGATTTTCTCCTTGATCAATTTACAAAGAGCACTTCAAGCCAGTTGGTAGGCACGAAGCGATTCATGTGGTTGGGCTGGATCCCAGCTACATGAATGGGGTGACACTTATCCACTGACACCACTACAGGATGCCAAGGGGTAAGTGAAATTTGGGGAAACATAGTTGGATCAGTCCCAAGAAAGTGATCCACCGGATTGGTATTCAATGACCCGTGTTTCGAAAAAGTTGCGCTCTTTCTTCAGGTCAATCATTTCGCTCATCCAGGGGAATGGATTCACTTCATTGGGAAATAGCGCTTCCAATCCGATCTGTGTTGCGCGACGGTTGGCAATGTAGCGCAGGTAGCCCTTGAACATGGATGCATTCATTCCCAGCACGCCGCGTGGCATCGTGTCTTCGGCGTAGCGATACTCCAGTTCTACTGCTTCCTCGAAAAGGACCTTGATCTCAGTTTTGAATTCCGCTGTCCACAACTGCGGGTTCTCTAACTTCAACTGATTGATCAAGTCGATGCCAAAGTTGCAGTGCATGGATTCATCGCGCAGGATGTACTGGTACTGTTCGGCCGCGCCTGTCATCTTGTTCTGACGCCCCATGGCAAGAATCTGGGTGAAGCCCACGTAGAAGAACAGGCCTTCCATCAGACAGGCGAAAACAATCAACGACTTGAGCAAGGTCTGATCGGCCTCGGGCGTTCCGGTGTGGAAGTGCGGGTCCATGATCGCTTCAATGAAGGGGATCAGAAACTGGTCTTTGTCGCGGATGGACTGAACTTCGTTGTAGGCGTTGAAAATTTCGCTTTCATCGAGCCCAAGCGATTCGACGATGTACTGGTAGGCGTGTGTATGAATCGCCTCTTCAAACGCCTGGCGCAACAGAAACTGGCGGCATTCAGGCGCAGTAATGTGACGATAGGTTCCCAGAACGATGTTGTTGGCCGCCAGTGAGTCGGCGGTAACAAAAAAGCCCAAGTTGCGTTTGATGATGCGGCGCTCGTCCTCGGTCAGACCATTGGGGTCCTTCCACAGGGCGATGTCGCGCGTCATATTGACTTCTTGCGGCATCCAATGGTTGGCGCAGCTGGCCAGATACTTTTCCCAGGCCCATTTGTATTTGAATGGGACCAACTGGTTGACATCAGTCTTGCCATTGATGATGCGCTTGTCCGCTGCCTTCATACGAAGTGGAACACTGGTCTTTGCGGGAGAGTTTTGCGCCCACTCGGCTGTCAGTTTGTCTGACGGCGTGAGCGCAAAATTTGATAACGATGTGGGCTTGACTTCTTCGTCCCAGGTCAACATAAATAATTCCAATCTGCGGATTATGGGAGCAGCGAATTGAAATGAAAAGCAATCAAGCAATTCACTGCGAATATGTGTTGTTCAATTGCATCGCATTGCAAGCAATGCATGTTGTTTCATCACTGACATGACTCGCATGTTGGATCGTCAACGCCACAGAATTTGATGTCTGTCGCAGCGTTGGTGGCCATCTCCATTTGCATTTGTGCCGCCGCTGCGGCAGCTTCCAGTGCGCTCGACGAACGCATCGAACCTTTTGCATCGTTGCCCGAGGAAACTGCGTTCATCTTGCCCGCAGCCACTGTCGATTTCTCGGCGTGTGTGGCCGACATGGTGCGCAGGTAGTAGGTGGTCTTCAGGCCACGCAGCCAGGCGAGTTTGTATGTCTCGTCAAGCTTCTTGCCGGAGGCGCCAGCCATGTAGATGTTCAACGATTGCGCTTGGTCAATCCACTTCTGGCGGCGTGCGGCTGCTTCGACCAGCCACTGTGTTTCTACTTCGAACGCAGTGGCGTAAAGCTGCTTGACCTCCGCGGGAACACGGTCGATGGGGCCAAGGGAGCCGTCGAAGTGTTTCAGGTCCATCACCATCACGTCGTCCCACAGGCCCAGGCGCTTCAGGTCCTTGACCAGGTATCCATTGATCACCGTGAATTCGCCTGACAGATTGGACTTGACCGACAGGTTGCCGAAGCTGGGTTCGATCGATGCATCCACGCCAATGATGTTGGAAATCGTGGCGGTCGGGGCAATCGCCACGCAATTGGAATTGCGCATGCCATCGGCCGCAATCTTCTTGCGTAACGCTTCCCAGTCCAGCGTGGAAGAGCGATCCACTTCCACATAACCACCGCGTGCTGAGGCCAGCAGGTCCAGAGTGTCCAGCGGCAGAATGCCTTTGTCCCACAGAGACCCGCGGTAGCTGGAATACTTGCCACGCTCTCTGGCCAGTTCCGTGGACGCCCAGTAGGCGTAGTAGCTGATGGCTTCCATGGATTCGTCGGCAAACTGCACAGCGATTTCGCTGGCATAGGGAATCCGCAGTTCGTAGAGACTATCCTGAAACGCCATGACGCCCAGACCGACCGGGCGGTGGCGCAGGTTGGAGTCGCGTGCCTTCTTGACGGCGTAGTAATTGATGTCGATGACGTTGTCCAGCATACGCATCGCCGTGGCAACGGTGCGCTTGAGCTTGTCGTGGTCGAGCTGGCCATCTTTCAAATGCTGGCGCAGGTTGACCGAGCCTAGATTGCAGACAGCGGTCTCAGTGTCCGAGGTGTTCAGTGTGATCTCGGTGCACAGGTTGCTGGAGTGAACGACGCCTACGTGTTGCTGCGGTGAGCGCACGTTGCATGCATCCTTGAACGTGATCCAGGGGTGGCCGGTCTCAAACAGCATGGTCAGCATCTTGCGCCACAGGTCGCTGGCCTGGATGGAGCGCGACGGTTTGATTTCGCCACGCGCTGCCTTCTCTTCGTAGGCTACATAGGCTTTCTCAAAGTCAGCACCGAACAAATCATGCAGGTCGGGTACGTTGTTTGGCGAGAAAAGCGTCCAGGTTCCTTTTTCCATGACGCGGCGCATGAACAGGTCGGGTATCCAGTTGGCCGTGTTCATGTCGTGTGTGCGGCGGCGGTCATCGCCGGTGTTCTTGCGCAGTTCCAGAAATTCCTCGATGTCCAGGTGCCAGGTTTCCAGATAAGTGCAGACCGCGCCTTTGCGCTTGCCACCCTGGTTGACGGCCACGGCAGTATCGTTGACGACCTTCAGGAACGGCACTACACCCTGTGATTCACCATTTGTGCCTTTGATATGCGCGCCGAGTGCGCGCACCCGAGTCCAGTCGTTGCCCAGGCCACCGGCAAATTTGGACAACAATGCGTTTTCCTTGATGGATTCGTAAATACCGTCCAGGTCATCTGGTACGGTGGTCAGGTAGCAACTGGAAAGCTGCGAGCGGCGTGTGCCGCTGTTGAATAAAGTGGGTGTGCTGGACATGAAGTCAAAACGCGACAGCACTTCGTAAAACTCGATGGCCCGTGCTTCGCGGTCGATCTCGTTCAACGACAGGCCCATGGCCACCCGCATGAAAAAGGCTTGTGGCAACTCAATGCGGGTCTTGCCTTCATGCAGGAAGTAGCGGTCATACAGGGTTTGCAGGCCCAGGTAGTCAAACTGAAGGTCGCGCCCGGCCTTTAAAGCTGCGCCCAGGCGAGGCAGGTCGAACTGCATCAGGCGCTCATCCAGCAACTCGGCATTGACGCCGCGTTTGATGAAACCGGGGAAGTAGTCGGTATAGGCCGAAGCCATATCAGCGGGCGCCACATCGCGGCCCAGCACTTCACGCGAGATGGTGTGGAACAGCAGACGCGCTGTGGCGTAGGTGTAGTCGGGGTCTTTCTCAATCAGGGTGCGCGCGGCCAGAATGGCGGCCTTGTAGACCTCATCCATGGGCACACCGTCATAGAGGTTGCGCATGGTCTCGGCCAGGATGGGGTCTGCGTTGATTTCGGCGCCCAGGCCGGTGCAGGCCGTTTCGATCAGGCTCTTGAGTTGGTTCAGGTCCAGCACGATGCGCTGGCCATTGTCAATCGCATGCAGTACGGGGGCAGGAGGTGCCACCTCGGCCACTTGCCTGGCGCGCTCCTGGGTGCGGCGTTCGCGGTACAACACATAGGCCCGTGCGACCTCATGGTGGCCACCGCGCATGAGGCCCAGCTCAGCGTGATCCTGTACGTCTTCAATGTGAAATGTACCACCGCCCGGACGCGAACGCATCAGCGCTCGGATGACTTGTTGGGTCAGCACATCCACCGTTTCTCTCACGCTGGCTGATGCTGCGCCCTGCGTTCCATGAACTGCAAGAAACGCCTTCATCATGGCTACCGCAATCTTGTTGGGCTCAAAAGGAACAACTGAGCCGTTTCGACGGATGATTTGGTAGTGTGCCAGTAGACTGAATGAGTCACTGTTCATTGGGACAACGCCGTGAGGTGACAAAACTGCCGTGGTTGCTGGTTGGGTGGAACTTGAAACAGATTGCATAAATTTTGTCCAAATTTTCGTTGTTGCTGTGTCTGACGGGTGTGGGAAACGTAAGGAAAAAGGGGTGAGGTATCACAACCCATTTGAAACTGGACACACTATATATGGTGTGTTGGGTGGTTGCAAGCCACTACCTGTGGTGTATGTGGATAATTTCGGTCGATTTAGGATGGCGATAAAAATATGCTGTTCAAGTGCCGCTTTGTCGAAGATGCTGGTGACGCACACCGAACCACTCAGCAGCAGGCCTTGTCAGTTGGCGATTCGATGGTGCAGCGCCTTTGCTGGTGCGCGTAGCCAATGCATTTGGCTTGAAAGACCGCTTGAAATAAGGGTGCGCACATTTTTTCCACTGTGCAATAGGGTTCCGCAATGGCCCCTTTGCCGATCGTTCCGCGAACCTAGTCGAATTCTTTTTTCAAAACGACTGCGGGAAAATACTGGTTGGGCAGCGCTAACATTTTTTGTAACCGAGCCCAGTCGAGACCGGATCCTGGATCCGTTTTGCGCCCAGGCGCGATGTGCTCGTGCCCTGCAATGTGCTGGATGGGGTAGCGCTGGAGCAGTGGAGGGAATAACGATGCCATTGCCTCGTATTGGGCAGGCTCGAAGGGCTCGCCCTCCGATCCTTCGAGCTCGATACCGATTGAGTCGTTATTACAGTTGTCCCGACCGCGATAGTTGGATGTACCCGCGTGCCATGCCCTCTCGTCGCAACTTACAAACTGCCAGATCTCGCCGGTGCGCCGAATAAAGAAGTGCGCCGAGACCTCCATGCCTTCAATCTGTTGGAAATAGGGGTCAGCGGACCAGTCCAACTGGTTGGTAAACAATGCTTGAACTGCGTTGCCGCCGTACACCCCTGGGGGTAAACTGATTGAATGCAGAACGACGAGGTCAATCGCTGCTGAATGTGGTCTGGGACCGAAATTGGGCGAAGCAAGTTTGTTCGCAAATTGATACCAGCCATTATCCCAAACACTGGATTCATGTTCGCAATTCTTAGTCATCAGCGGCATCGTCACGTGGCGCATCGATTTTGAGTCGGGCAATTCGGTAACGGATTTGCCTCAGACTCAAGCCTAGTCGGTTTGCTGCCATGGTTCTGTTGAAACCGGTATCTTGCAACGTCTTGACCAGAATGTCTCGTTCCTGCTGGTCGAGATGGCTCTGTAAATCGGTAGGGAGCACCTTTTCAACTTTCGCCTCGACATACATAGCAATTGGCATGTCCAACGGAGCCGGCGCGCTTGGCGCGGTCTGAGTCTCTTCCAGTCGTAAAGCATCGCCGTCGCAGAGTGCCAGTGCACGGTGCAACAGATTTTCCAACTCGCGCACGTTCCCCAGGAGGGGTAACTGGGAAAGTTGCTCCAGCGTTCCTGGCGCAATGTTGGGGACCGCTATTTGTGCCTCGTCAGCGATGCGCGCTAGCAAGGCCTTGCATAAGTCAGACAAGTCCTCCCGTCGTTCTCGAAGTGGAGGAATCACAATATCAATGACATTGAGACGATAAAAAAGATCTTGCCTAAACCGTCCTGCCGTTACTTCGCAGGGTAAATCCCTGTGGGTGGCGCTGACGATGCGGACGTCGACAGCCACTTCTTGTGTAGAGCCAACTGGCCGTACGCAGCGTTCCTGTATGGCGCGTAGCAATTTGGACTGCATAGCCAGAGGAAGGTCGCCAATTTCGTCCAAGAATAAGGTCCCTCCTTTTGCCGCCTGAAAAAAACCTTCGCGATCCTGTACTGAGCCTGTGTATGCCCCCTTTTTTGCACCGAAGAACTCTGTTTCCAATAAATTCTCGGGTATCGCACTACAGTTCACACCAACAAACGGACCGCTAGAACGATGGCTATTGGCATGCAGAGCACCTGCGACCAGCTCTTTGCCGGTACCAGACTCCCCCTGGATGAGTACTGGTGCCATGCTGCGAGCCACCTTGCTGATGCGCTCTTTTACGTGGCGCATGGCGGGTGAGTCACCAGCCAGTCTTGCCAATGCTGTTTGTCCGCAGACCGTTGTACCTGCGGCTTCCATCGGTCTGGAGTCCGAGTGCCTGTGGGGCGGACCTTTTGGGGTTGGGGTACCTTGAATGGCTGAGGCAATCGCCACCCGAAACTGCTTTAAATCGACCGGTTTGGTCAAATAGTCAAAGGCACCTGCCTTGAGCGACTCGACCGCATTTTCCGCCGAACCATGAGCTGTGATGACAATGCAACGCTCGGGACGCTGCTCATCTTTTATATAGGTCAGTACTTCTGTGCCCAAGCCGTCGGGTAGACGCATGTCAGTAATGATGACGTCGAAACGCTGCGTGTTAATGAGGTGCAATGCATCTTGCACGCTACCCGCAGTCTCCACGCGGTAGCCTTCACGCAATAGCGTGAGCTCATAAAGCGTACGCAAATCGGGTTCATCGTCGATCACCAAGATCTGCGCGTTGGTCAGTACTGAGGGTGTTGCCATGGGAGTGCGGATGTTTCTGCCTTCGGCTCATTATCAGGTGGGTCTGCGCGGTGCAGCGTCACCATAAACTCATTGCCTTCAGTGGGGCGACCACGCGCATCGCGCATGGTACGTTGGTAGACGAGTGATGCGTTATGGCGTTCACACAATTCGCGGCAAATAAATAGACCCAGGCCGCTGGATCGGCTATCAGAAGAAAAAAACGGCTCGAACAGATGACGCTCGACCGACGGATCCATAGGCGGTGCGTCGCTCCAGACGGAAATGGTGGCGTGTTGAGCATCAATGGGGCTTGACACGACCTGAATGGCGTCGGGCAGCTCCTGGGTGTATCGACGTGCGTTGTCCAGCAAGTTGACCATCACCCGTCGAAGGTGCTCGTTGTCAAAGCGAACATCTGTTGGCGTACCGTCGCCATGGAAGGTCAATCTTCCACGGGAGCCGCTTTGTGAAGCCCATTCACTGCAAATGCGGTGAACGGTGGTGTCTAGCGGCAATGCGGGGATCAAGTAGGATGGGTCATACGGGTGCACCCTTGAGACATTGAGAATGTCGTTGACAATTTTTTCAAGCCGCTTTGCGTTTTGGCTCACCATGGCAGTCAGTCTTTTCAGTTTTGGGTCATTGACATCCTCGTCAAGAAGCGCATTGGCCTGGGTGATGGCTGCCAGAGGGTTCCGAATCTCGTGTGCAACAGCGGTTGAAAGGCGGCCCATTCCGGCGAGCTTTTCGGTTCGCATGCGTGCTTCCAGTTCGCGCTGATCTTGTAGAAAGAGCACGCACAGACTCTCCCCGGATGTCCCCTGAGGTACAGTGAGGCGGGTTCGAGCGTGCACCCGCCGCGGGCCTTGATGTCCGTGACGGATCGTGACATCCTCTTCTTGGCGTATTCCTGTGCCCACGCTTAAACGGGTAAGGTTGAGTAAAGGCGCCCAGCCGGCTTCTTCCTTTAAATCAAACACAGTTGCGTAGAGAGCTTGCTGGGAGCCAAGCAACTGCCGTGCTGCCGGGTTGGCGGCGTGCACGCAACCCCGCTCATCGACTATCAGTACGCCATCAGGCAAAGACTCGATTACCAACTCGTTAACTTGTCGTTGAATGTTTGCAGCCAGTTGATTTTGTCGCGCCCGCAGTCCCTCGGTTGCAAGGCGACTAGCCAGTTGGTTGGATAGCCACGCAATGGCGAAATAGCCAACTCCGCTAAGAGCGGGTTGTACAAAGTAGGGTGCTGAGTCGAGCGGACTTTGCAGGTATGACCAGATGGATCCACCAAGCATCAGCATGGTAATGCCAGCGGCCGTTCCAAGGGCGAGCCGCATCGAACCCAATACTGATGCAACCAGCACCGGTAAGGCAAATAGAGGCGTGTAGTTTATGGTGCTGATGCTGGCAGAATTGCTCTGCAGCATTTGCAGCGCGGAAAAGGTCAGCAAGTCGATGCCGACCAGGGCGCTCCACACCCGGTTGAATGACTGTCCAAGTGGACGCGGCTGGATGTAGAACTTGCTGGCCAGTGTTCCCGCAAGATAGGCCGCACTAATGGCAATTTGTCCCTTGCTGTGCGTAGCGCCGGTCACAAACAAGGCGGTCTGCAGAGTGACCAATATAAAACCCAATACGAGTCGAGCGGTCATAAAACCCTGCCACTGGCGGGACATTTCGCGCGTCGAATCGAAGTCGCCTGAAACCGCACCGGCAGCGCCGGCATTCAGCCACGAGTGTGCGACCGGCGGTTCGGTCATTCAGGGCTCCACTTTGAGCCGGTGGTCATTGCTGCAATAGGTTCCCAACTTACCGACGACCGCTTCGGCTATCGGTAGATGCAAGCCACAGTGGCGGCATGGAATCATTTCAGCTGACGCGACGCCACCAACCTTTGATGTTCGTTTTTCCAAACGCGCCGCAACCCTCCAAGTGCGCCAGCGCCAAGCGACGATCAGCACAATCAGGAAAACCAGCAAGAACTTCATGGCGTACGCCCCAGAATGATCTCAGTCACAAAGCGCGAACCGACATAGGCAAGCAGCAGAAAACCCGAACCGGTGTAGAGCACAGTTACCGCCTTTCTGCCACGCCAACCGAAGCCTGACCGTCCAATCAGCAGCAGTGCAAAGGTCAACCAGGCCAAGGTTGAAAAAATGGTTTTGTGATCCCATCGCCAGCCGTGTCCATGCCCGTACAGAGAGTCGCCGAACAAAAAACCCGCCAGTAAAGTTGCACTGAGCAGTACGAAGCCAGCGGCCACAAAACGGTAGGTCAACCGTTCCAGCGTCAGCAAAGGCAATCCGCTGTGCGGATCTTCGGCGTGGCGGATGCGCGTTTCTGCTCGCGTCATGAACCAGGCGTGAACCGCAGCAATTCCAAAAAGACCGTAACACGCTACTCCAAACGCGAGATGCAATGCGAGCCACGCCGACGCGGTGACAGGCATAGGGCCGCCCGGAAAGAAGAAAGCCGCTAGCACCGCTACTGCGCCCACTACGCACAGCGTCCAACGTGTTGGTAGCTTCGGATAGATTCTGCTCTCCACCGCATATACCGCTGCCACAAGCCATGCGGTCACTGACATGGCGGGTGCGAAGCCAAAGTGCGGGGCATCGCCAAGCAATGTAATCGCCAGCACGCTGCCATGCAAAAGCCAAGCAAGTCCTACCCAAATTCGGGAGGTTCGGTCACTGAGGTGCGTGGCGCGCACAGCGGGCCATGCGTAGGCTACGGCGGCCAATACCGACAATATCAGGCTGGTGGGGGGCGCACTGGCTAAAATCATGGGTACAGTTTAGCGTTTTGCTTTCTGCACCGGTAACCATCCATGGCCTCAGCCCTCTCCGACAAACTTTCCCGCCTCGTCAAAGAAATGCGAGGCCAGGCCCGCATCACCGAAACCAATGTTTCCGACATGCTGCGCGAGGTGCGCATGGCCCTGCTGGAGGCCGACGTAGCGCTTCCTGTGGTACGTGACTTTGTGGCCCGCGTCAAAGAGAAAGCGCTGGGTCAGGAGGTAATGGGGTCATTGCAGCCTGGGCAGGTGCTTGTCAGTATCGTCAGCAAGGAGTTGGCTGCCACCATGGGCGAGGGTGTAAGCGACATCAATCTGGCCGCCCAGCCACCCGCCGTCATCCTGATGGCCGGGCTGCAAGGTGCCGGCAAGACGACTACCACCGCCAAGCTGGCCAAGCACCTGATCGAAAAGCGCAAGAAAAAGGTGCTCACGGTTTCGGGCGACGTCTACCGCCCGGCTGCTATTGAGCAATTGAAGACGGTGACGGCCCAGGCCGGCGCCGAATGGTTCCCCAGTACGCCCGACCAGAAGCCGGTCGACATTGGCCGCGCGGCGCTGGATTATGCCAAAAAGCACTTTTTTGATGTGTTATTGGTGGATACCGCTGGCCGGTTGGCGATTGACGAAGTGTTGATGGCCGAGATCAAGGAACTGCATTCGGCCCTCAATCCGGTGGAGACTTTGTTCGTCGTGGATGCCATGCAAGGTCAGGATGCGGTCAATACGGCCAAGGCCTTCAAGGAAGCGCTGCCGTTGACAGGAATCATCCTGACAAAGCTGGACGGCGACTCGCGGGGCGGTGCAGCGCTGTCAGTGCGCCAGATCACTGGTGCGCCCATCAAGTTTGCCGGTACTAGTGAAAAGCTCGACGGGCTGGAAGTGTTTGACGCCGAACGCCATGCGGGCCGCATCCTGGGCATGGGTGACATCCTGGCGTTGGTTGAGCAGGTTACGGCCGGTGTGGACATTGCCGCTGCGCAAAAATTGGCGGCCAAAGTCAAAAGCGGCGCCGGCTTCGATTTGAACGATTTCCTGTCCCAAATTCAGCAGATGAAACAAATGGGTGGCCTGTCCAGCCTGATGGACAAGCTGCCTGCTGCCATGGCCTCTAAAGCGGGTGGCGTGGACATGGACCGCGCCGAGAAAGATATCAAGCGCAAGGAAGGCATTATCCAAAGCATGACGCCGTTGGAACGCCGCAAACCGGAACTCATCAAAGCCACCCGCAAGCGCCGCATTGCAGCGGGTGCTGGCGTGCAGGTTCAGGAGGTCAACCGTATGCTCAAGGAGTTTGAGCAAATGCAGGACATGATGAAAAAAATGAAAGGCGGCGGTATGATGAAAATGATGAAGCGACTGGGCGGCATGAAAGGTATGCCGAAAATGCCATTCTGATTGGTAAAGAGTCAGAAAAAAGCCCAGCAAGGGCAACCTTGCTGGGCTTTTTTTGTGGTGCTGATTAGTAAACGTCGTGCTGTGTATTGTGAACGTTGAACTTGCCAGTGGGTGTCACCAAAGCCTTGTCCTTGATCACCGCCTTGAGTTTCAGTGTCTTGTCGTCCACCACCACAATGGCTGACTCTTCATTGGCCGCACTCCAGACCGAGAACCAGACTTCGTCACCAGCCTTGTTGTACTCGGGTTGAACGACGCGCTTGGCACCCTTGCCTAGACCGGCCCACTCTGCGATCGGCAGAGTTTTGAAGCCGTTGCCGAAGTTGTTGATGTCAAACACAGCGATGGACTGACTGATCTTTTCATCAGGGTTCAAAGGCGTGTCGACCCAAAGGTTCCTGGACTTGGGGTGGCTCTTGATAAACAGCGAGCCGCCGCCGGCGCCTTTGATGGTTTGTACTACTTTCCAGGCATGCTCTTTGTGCTTGATGGGGTCAGTACCAATCAGGGAGATGGTTTCATCACCAAGGTGACTGGTTGCCCAGACAGGGCCAAATTTTGGATGCTTGAAGTTGGCACCACGGCCAGGGTGTGGCGTCTTGCCGACGCTCACCACGGCTGCTAGCTTGTCTTCCTTGGTGTCAATCACGGCGATTTTGTCCGACGCGTTGGCTGCGTCCATGAAGTAGCGACCAGTCGACTCAAAACCACCGTCGTGCAGGAAACGAGGCGTGTTGATCATGGTGACCTTCAGGTTTTCCAGGTCCGAATAGTCCACCATATGCACCATGCCGGTTTCCTTGGCGTTAATCAGGAACTCGGGCCGGTAGTGTGACGACACAATAGCAGCAACGCGTGGCTCTGGATGATAGTCTTGAGTGTCAGACGTCATGCCACGGGTGCCCACTACGCGCAATGGCTTGAGCGTGTCGCCGTCCATAATGACGTACTGGGGAGGCCAATAGGCGCCGGCAATCGCATAGCGGTCCTTGTAGCCCTTGAATTTGGAGGTCTCGACCGAGCGCGCTTCCAGGCCAATCTTGATCTCGGCCACGGCGGCTGGTGTTGCCATCCACAGGTCGATCAGTACGATCTTGGCATCGCGGCCAATGACGTACAGGTAGCGTCCCGATTCCGACATGCGTGAAATGTGCACTGCGTAGCCAGTGTTTAAGATTTGCACAATCTTCTTGCTGGCGCCATCGATCAGGGCAATCTTGCCGGCATCGCGCAGCGTTACCGAAAACAGGTTTCCGATGTCGAGATTGTTCATTTGTTTTGTGGGGCGCTTGCCGGGTTCGATCAGCAGCTTCCAACTCGCTTGAACTTCCTTTAGACCCATTTCGGGTGGTTGTGGTGGCTCATGCTGGATGTACTTCACCATGATGTCCACATCTTCCTTGCTCAGCGTACCTGAGGTGCCCCAGTTGGGCATGCCTTGTGCGGAGCCGTAGTAGATGAAGGTGTGTAGGTAATCCGAGCCCTTGGCCAAGGTGATGTCTGGCGTCAGTGCCTTGCCAGTTGCTCCTTTGCGCAGCACGCCGTGGCAACCTGCACAACGCTCAAAATATATCTTGGTACCTCGTTGAAAGTCCGCTTCCGGCATGGCCGGTGACTTGGGGTTGATGGTCTGATGCATCGTCACATCGGCCAAAGGAGAGGTTCCTCCGGCTTGCTGGCTTGACGTGAGCGGTTGGGGTGTCTTGGAGGCTTCGTCTGCAGCATTCGCGACGAACGGCAGTGCTACCAAAAACGCCTTTATGCAAAGTGACTTGACGTCAATCAATTTCATGGGTGTCTCCTTATGTTTGTAGTAATTCCAGGGGGAGACAGGAAGGTAGTCCAATAAGTTGCATATTGCAAGCATCTTATTTAATGCACGATAAGTTTGGAACAAATTCAGGCATTTTTCCAAATGTTCTTAATGCCTAGTACTTTGGAAGTAGGCGTCAAAAGCCGGGGCTTTGAATACACTCAGCCGGTGCTTGCTTCACCGCCCAGTACTTCACCGCGCAGGGTGTACGTCCGCGTGTCGGATATGCGAACATCGATCAGGTTGCCAACAAGTCGCACGGGCCCAGCAAAGTTGACGACGCGGTTGCACTCGGTGCGGCCCATCAATTCAGTGGAGTCACGTTTGGAAACGCCTTCCACCAGAATTCGTTGCACCGTACCCAGGCGGCTATCGCTTATACGGCATATGTTTTGGTTGATGGCGGCTTGCAGTTGCTGCAGGCGGCGCAGCTTCACGTCATGGGGCGTTTCGTCATGCAGGTTGGCTGCGGGCGTGCCAGGTCGGGGACTGAAGATAAAGCTGAAGCTGTTGTCAAAGCCCACGTCATCGATCAGCTTAATCATCTTGTTGAAGTCGTCCTCGGTCTCGCCCGGGAAACCCACGATAAAGTCTGAGCTCATGGCCATGTCGGGCCGTATGGCGCGTAGTTTGCGCACCGTGCTCTTATATTCCATGGCGGTGTAGCCGCGCTTCATGGCCATCAAAATCTTGTCACTACCGTGCTGTACCGGTAGGTGCAGGTGGCTCACCAATTTGGGAAGTTTTTCATAAGCCGCAATTAGCGAGGGTGTGAACTCGTTGGGGTGGCTGGTTGTGTAGCGGATACGCTCAATGCCGGGAATGTCTGCTACATACTCGAGCAGGGTGGCAAAGTCGGCTACTTCCGCGGTACTTCCCATTGGCGCTCGCCATGCATTCACGTTCTGGCCCAGCAGGTTGATTTCCTTCACCCCTTGGTCTGCCAGTCCTGCCACTTCCACCAGCACGTCTTCAAAGGGCCGACTCACCTCTTCGCCGCGGGTGTAAGGCACCACGCAGTAACTACAGTATTTGGAGCACCCTTCCATGATGCTCACAAAGGCCGATGCGCCGTCCACCTTGGCGGGGGGCAGGTGGTCGAATTTTTCGATCTCGGGGAAGCTGATGTCCACCTGCGGACGATTCATTGCCTTTCGCGCGTTGAGCATCTCGGGCAGGCGGTGCAGGGTTTGCGGACCGAACACAACATCCACAAACGGCGCACGTTTGATGATTTCGGCGCCCTCTTGACTGGCAACGCAACCACCCACACCAATCAGCACACCTTTTTTGGCCAGATGTCGCACCCGGCCTAGATCTGAAAAAACCTTTTCCTGCGCTTTCTCGCGCACGGAGCATGTATTGAACAAAATCAGGTCCGCTTCTTCGACGTTCTGCGTGGGCTCGTACCCCTGGGCGGCGCCCAGCACGTCGGCCATCTTGTCCGAGTCGTACTCGTTCATCTGGCAGCCAAAGGTCTTGATGAATACTTTTTTGGTCATGGTGGGTGGCGCGGGATGCGCTACCAATTTGGTAGCTGTGCACTAAGCTGAATCGGGGACTGTGCCCAACTTCCTAAAAACTTCTGCTGCAACTCAGGGTAGCAAGTGTTGCACCGAGACAGAAGCGCCAATGGATGTGCCGGGCAGGCTGGTCAACAGGGCGGCTAGCCGGGCAGGTGAGTGTGGTACGAGGGGTCGGGTGCAGCGATTCATGGTGTGTATCCAGAGGCTGAGTGAAAAAAGACCATTACCCACTTGAGGCAACGGTCTTTTTGAAATTTGG
>JBAWYQ010000022.1:0-31366 GCA_037143475.1 Burkholderiales bacterium
GACGGCGCGCACATCCGCACGCTGTTGCTGACCTTCTTTTACCGCCAGATGCCCGAGCTGGTCGAGCGCGGCCACATCTACATCGCGCAGCCCCCGCTGTACAAAGTCAAGGCTGGCAAGGAAGAGCTATACCTGCAAGGCGCGGGCGACCTTGACAACTTCTTGCTGCGCATTGCCTTGGTGAACGCCTCTGTGTTCACGGGTGGCCCCAATGGCACAACCATCAACGGCGACACACTGGGTGAACTGGCCCGCAAGCACATCGTGGCCCAAGGCGTCATCGCCCGCCTGAAGAATTTCATGGACGCAGAAGCGCTGCGCTCAGTTGCCGATGGCGTGGCGCTGAACCTGGATACCGTGGCCGACGCTGAAGCCTCAGCTGCTGCCCTTCAGGCCCGCCTGCCCGATGCCGAAGTGGCTGGCGAGTTCGATGTGCGCACCGACAAGCCCATTCTGCGCATCAGCCGCCGCCACCACGGCAACGTCAAGAGCAGCGTGCTCACGCAAGACTTTGTCCACGGCTCCGACTATGCCGCACTGGCCGAAGCGGCCAACACCTTCAAGGGCTTGCTCAGCGAAGGTGCCCGTGTGATGCGTGGCGAAGGCGAGCGCCAGAAAGAAGAAAAAGTTAACGACTTCCGCGAAGCCATGGCCTGGCTGATCGCCCAGGCAGAGCACGCCACCAGCCGCCAGCGCTACAAAGGACTGGGTGAAATGAATCCGGCCCAACTCTGGGAAACGACTATGGATCCCACCGTGCGTCGCCTACTGCGTGTTCAAATTGACGACGCCATCGAAGCCGATCGCGTGTTCACCATGCTGATGGGCGACGAAGTAGAACCGCGACGCGACTTTATTGAAACCAACGCCCTGCGCGCTGGAAACATCGATATTTGAACTTTGTTCGTTTTCGAAGTCTTTGCCGACGGACGCAAGGTAGGCATCACGGTAGCCGATAACGCACGCTCTGCATTGCTATCGGCACGCTCGGCGACTACCCGTCACACCGAATCCAAAATGGATGTGTCGTGTGACTTTGAAGGACTGGTCGCGCGCAAACTGAGTGGCGAACCCGTCCCGATTGGCGCACTCATTCCACCTTGACACGCCCGGACTGGATAACCGGCCTCCAGCGGCCAATTTCCCGCACGACGTGTCGGCCAAATGCCTCGGGCGTTGCGGGTGATGCAACGGCGCCCTCGTTAGTCAGTCGAGCCTTCAATTCAGGCGAGACCAATGCCAGGTTCACCTGGGTGTTGAGCTTGGTCACAATCTCCTTCGGTGTGCCAGCGGGTGCCACCACACCGTACCACTGGTCAGCCTCGAAATTCTCATAGCCCGACTCCGCCACCGTAGGCAGATCAGGCAATGCATCCAGTCGATTTGGGCTCGACACCGCCAATGCCCGCAGTTGCCCACTCTTCACCTGACCCATCACTGCCGGTGCACCAGTGCACAACATCTGTATTTGCCCGCCCATCAAATCACTAACGGCCGGCGCCGTGCCATGATAGGGAATGTGAAGAATGGCTGCCCCAGTCTGCATCTTGAAATACTCGGTGGCCAGATTGGCTGCGCTGCCATTGCCCCCGGAGCCGCAATTGAACTGCCCCGGCTTCGCCTTGGACAATGCCACCAACTCCTCGCACCGGGAATGTTATCGACCACTACCGGTCGGCCCCAAGCCTTGGTCAGTTCCAGCCCAATCGCCCGCGCCAAGATATCCGAAGTGCCACCTGGCGTGAAGGGCACCACCAATCGGATGGGCTTGTTCGGGTAGGCCATTCCAGCACTTTGCGCCAAAACAGACTGAACACAAAATAGGACACTAGCCCCCGTCAACATTGCGCAAGCAGCTACATTTATGATAGCAATAATTTTCACACAACGCCCTGGCTGTCGCTCAAAACTCCGCCCTGTCGCCCGGCTTCACCACCAACACGCGGGTAGCGCTGGCGCCCAGCGCCTGAATCAGCTCGGACGGCACGCCTTTGGCAAGCGGATTGGTACCGTAGTGCATGGGAATGACCGTCTTGGACTTGATCCACTCCCGAATGGCAAATGCGGCATCAAACGGCCCCATGGTGAAGTTGCCGCCAATGGGCATCAACACCAAGTAAGGTTTGTCGTAGTCGGCAATAAACTTCATGTCGCCAAACAGGCCGGTATCGCCCATGTGGTAAATCCTAAATCCATTTTCCAGTTCAATGATGAAGCCTAGCGGCTCCCCGCCAACGTGCGCCTCGTCCTTGCCTGTGGCCGGATTTTTCTAAACCAGCACGGAGGAATGTTCAGCGTGTACGGCGGTAACTCTGATGCCGGGTGTCGGCGTGATGGTTCCGCTCTTGTTGAAGCGGGGCAGTTGATCTGGCGGCAAGATTCCCAGCAACGCCGCACTCTGGTTCATGTCACCCGGCGCATACAAGGGGATTTTATTCAGCACCGCCAGCGCGGGCGCGTCGGCAAAATGGTCAAATTGCCGGTGACTGTCCACCAGCACATCGACTTTGCCCAAAGTCTCGAGGTTCTTGTATTCGGGTGGTGTGAGCGGGTTCGTCCGCAGCCAGGGATCGGTGACGATGACTTTCCCCTGGGGTGACGTGATCCGGAATGCTGACTGACCCAACCACATCACTTCCGTCTTTGGAGCCTGTGCAAAGGCAGTGGGTGGCGAAGTCATACCAGCCAGCGCGGAGCAGTTTGGCACACTCATCCACTCCGAGCGCCTGCGATATGAAAAGCTGGTTAGGGAAGCCGGGATCAAACCCGACTGAAATCCGCTTCAGCGGCGTGGTGTCATCGGGCCACGGCCTTCGATATGGCGGAAGTTGATACGGCCCTTGCTCAGGTCGTAGGGAGACAACTCCAGCGACACCTTGTCGCCCGCCAGAATGCGGATGTGATTCTTGCGCATCTTGCCCGCGGAATAGGCAATCAGCTGGTGGCCGTTATCCAGCGTCACTCGAAAACGCGTGTCGGGCAACACCTCGTTGACGACGCCCATCATCTCGATCAAGTCTTCTTTAGCCATGGTGAAACTCCAGTAAAAGCAATCTGTTCAATGCGGGCGCGTGGTTGCATGCACCCAATCAATACCCTGCGCAATCGCAAACTGCGCGGCGGCATCGTGTGTAGAAAATTCGTCGTTAAACCGCATCACACGGTCGGTTGAAGCGCTTCCGCGGCCGCTGGCAATGGAAACCTGTGCGGCAAACTGCCCACATGGTAATTGACGAGGGCAGGCAGCGATACGGTATTTGCCCATCGTGATAGGCGTCTGTTCAATAGTCTTATTAAAAATCATCAAAAATTCAAATGGGCCGTGAGCAATATGGCTCCGGGGGCCCGATCAACATTGGCATGCCCCATGCCTGGGAATCCATTCAGTCAACCCGCCTGGTAGCTCACAACGAACCCCGAAACGGGACTGCGCCATAGCAGGGGCGACAACAACAGAGGGAAAAAGTCACTACGCCGTGGGAGGCTTCGTGAGAACGCAATTGAGGGGCTAGACCAGGCACCCCTCTGCCGGGGGCGTAAACACCAACCGAAATACGGAGGCACGACCAGTCGCCAAAAGCGATTGACTAATGTAACACGATCAACATAAGCCTGCCCAATCTGTTGCATTTTGGCACCAACCGGCAGGGGCTAAGCCTTGGCCCGAGCCGCCAACGCCAACGCACGCACTTTTTCGATGTCGCCATCGCTGAATGGGCCGTTCACACCGGAGATGGCGGCCAGTTTCATCCCGTGCTTCAAACCCAACTGGTAAATCTCACGAACCTTCTCCCACTCGATGGCCCGACCCACAGTGAAGTTCTCAAACCGCCCCTCCAACGCCAGCACAATGGTCTCGGCCAAACAGGCATAGGCAACGCCCTTTGGCAAGCCTATGTTTTTCATTTGCACGTCGCCAGGCAACAAGATTTCACCGGACTCGATCACCAATACATCCGGTCGCTTGGCCACTTCGGAGGCAGGCAAATCCAGTGGGCGTGCGACATCCGTGATCACGCATCCGGGCTTAACCTTCATGATGTCCAAAACTTTCTTGCCCGCACCAGACGTCGCCGTAACGATCATGTCCATCGCGGCAATGTCCTTGTCCGCATGGGCTGATAGAAAAATCTTGGCATCCGGTGTCTCCAGCAGAATGGACTCCTTGAGCGCCAACAACTTGGCGGTCTCTGGCGACACCATGTACACCTCCTCAGCCGCCTTTGCCAGTAGCCGTGCGCAGACTGAGCCAATCGCGCCGGTGGCACCCACCACCATGGCCTTGAATTTCACCCGCTGCTTGCCCCTGGGTGCTGGCAGCAAACGCATTCGCAGCAGCGCATCATGCGCCGCCCACAATGCCCCAGATGCGCTGTAACTGTTACCCGTGGTAATAGGCAATGGGGCCCGCTTGGCCACGGTCAACCCGGCATCGCCCACCACTTTGGTAAACGCGCCCAACCCCATGATCTGCGCGCCAAGACGTTTGGCCATGGCAGCCGCGTCGAGCAGACGCCGGTATGTGAACTCCGGACTGTGCCGCATGATCTCCTTGGGTGTGCCACCAACCGAGATCAACCAGCCCTCTGCCTCGACGCCCGTTGGAGATTGAATTCCCGTAACCCGAGAATAGACAAAGGGTGGCGCATAGGCCATCGCCTTTTCCAGCGTGTTCATCAGCACCGGCGGCGACACCTGGGACAGCATCTCAATGGGCTTGACCTTCTTGAAATACTCTTGCGAAAGCGGGTGAATCACAAACGCAAAACGATTGACGCGGTGAAACCCGTTGGGGTGAATGATTCGCGGCTCGGACTGCAAGCCCGTGATGATCTCCAGGTAATCGTCTTCCAAAATGTCCTGGGGGGCTTTGCCGGTCGCAGCAATAATCATCGCGTCTAGCAAATTAGCGCCCAGCACATGGCCGTGCATCACGGGCGAACCATCAATGATGGTGGCCACGCCCTTGTCACGCATCTGGGCAATGCGCTCGTCATTCACCGTGGCGGTGATGACGGTCTTGCCCGCCAGCTCCTCCAGCCCAAAGTCATCGAGTTCATGCACCGGCGCCACGATAACCGTGGCCTTTTGCATGGCCTTGCGCAACACAAACCGCGTCCATTCCTTCACCGGCCCTGAGGCCATTGCGGCGGGAAGCGTCCAGTCTTTTACGTAGTGTGCCCCGGTGGAATACAGGTTCAACGCATCCACGGAACCCAGCAACTTGGGAACACCCAATTGCAACAACGGATCGGCAAACTGAAGGTTCGTGGTGTATTCGGCAATCGACAGGGCCAGTTTGTAATCCGCCATGCCGGAGAAAAAAAGCACCCGCGCATTGTTGAAAAAACTCCCAAGGTGCGTTTGCGCATGGCGCACTGCCCACTCCTGAAAGATATCCCCTAAACGCCCCCCCGTAGTCACCGGTACATGGGTTGCTACCGTCTTCAGGCGCGCGCTGTCCTTCTCGATAAAGCGGCGCGACCCCACCTTGTAGGTGTCTTTGAGGACACCCAGGCCGATGGCCGCAGCCTTCTTGTCCCACTGCTTGAGCAGCTTGACCGCAGCCGGCGTGCTGCCATTGGTACCAACACGGCGCACATGCAGTTTTTCACCCAAAAACTCGGTAACAAAATCGAAGTCCTGGCTGCTCGAGCCCAGGCTGATGCTGACGACATGCTTCATGGCATTGCAAAAATGAGTACGGAGAAGCCAGCGATTTTTTCACCGAATGCCGCATGTCAACACCGATTAACGCAAACTTTCAGCTGGGCGCTTGCTTCACCGGCACCAAAAACCACACAAACGCCAGCACCTGTGCCGCCAACAAGGCAGAAAAAGTTACCCTAAACGCCTCCGCCCGGACCATGCCAGGGCCGACAAGGGCGTCCACTACAGCCCCTATACCCCATTGCAAGCCAAAGGCGCCGACAAACACCAGCAGGTTCAACGCCGTATTGACCCGCCCCGATAGCGCAATCGGAAACGATGCCGTCAGTTGCGAATACGCAATATTGCCAAGGCTAAACGACAACCCCAGCATGGGCCACAACCAAGGCGCGGGCGCCAGGCCCAAGATGATGGCCAACTCCACCGCCAGCGACAGACCCATTCCCCCAGTCAGCAGCATCATGGGCGTGATGCCACGGCGGGCCAACCACACCGAGCAGGTCGCCACGAAAAGGAACCCCACCAGCATGGCCAACGACATCAGCAACAAAACACTCGCAGCACCACCACGTGAGACACCATTCACCTCCATCAGCCATGGCACAGCCCACAAACCCTGAATAGCCATAAAACCACCCACGGTCAGGCTACCTTGGGGCGCAAAGCGCCAAAACGTGCGGTTTCCGTAAATGCCACCTAAAGTGCGAATCTGCTGTGAGAAAGACTCGCCTGCACCACCCACAACCTTGTCGGGTACTGTCAATAAAAACCCCGCCGACACTGTCAGCAGCGCCGCCACCACCAGAAACACGCCGCGCCAGCCCAACATCGGTAGCGCAATTTCCACTGGTACGCTGGCGGTCAGCGCGCCCAGACCGCCCGCCACCATGATGGTGGCCGTGAGCGACGGCATACGATCGACGGGAAACCACTGGCTGAAAGCCTTGAAACTGGCCATCAGGCAGGCAGAAACACCCAGCCCGATCAGAGCGCGTGCGATTGCGAGCGTCTGTAACGTGTTGCCAGCCGCAAAAAGGACGCAACCGGTAGCCGCAACCAACAACAGCGCGGCTTCCACCCGGCGCGGACCAAACCGATCCAACAAAAGCCCCAATGGCAACTGAAAAAGACCAAACGCCAAAAAGTAGACCGATGTCAGCATGCCCAGCCCTGCAGCGGTAGTGTTCAGATCCTGCATCAACTCAGGGGCAATCACCGCATTCACGCTGCGCAGGCCATACGACAGGAAATAGCCCGCAGCATAGGCTGGTACGAGCCGAAACCAGAGGCGCAGAGATTCATTCATGCAAAGGATTGTCGTGGATCGACGTAAACGGGCAACACAAAGGGTTAACCACAAAAATTTGACCTGAGACAAGGTTTTTACGGTGCAAACTCTGGCGCAAATCCCGGCCAGGCCTTAGAGTCCAGTAGCGTTGCCTTCCATTTGCCCGCACAAGCCTCAACAACATGAATAATCTCAAAATTTCCACCCGCTTGCTTCTGCTGCTAAGCATCTTTTCGGTCCTTCTGATTGCCATCGGGGCCATGGGGCTGACCGGCATTGTGCGATCCAATGAAGCGCTGCATACGGTCTATATTGACCGCACACTGCCCATGGAGACTCTCTCGAACGTACTGGTGATGCAGTTGCGAAACAGGCAGCTTGTCGGTGACTCCCTGCTGGACCCGACCGAAGAAACCTACGCCAGAAACAGCGCAGCAATCGAGTCCAACATTGCTGAAATCGGCAAGCTGTGGGATAGCTATATGGCGACCCAGCTGACCCCGGAAGAGAAAGCGCTCGCCACCACCGTGACTGAAGCGCGATCAGCCTACGTGCAGCAGGGCCTTAGACCCGCCATTGCAGCGCTCAAGGCCAACGACTGGGCCGAGACTTCTCGCATCAATGTGGAATTACTCGCGCCCCTCTACGCCAAGCTGCGTGCGGCACTCGAACCCCTGGTCAAACTCCAGGTCAGCGAGGCCAAGAAGGAATATGACAACGGGGTGACACGATACGAAACCTTTCGGCTGGTAGCCATCGCTTCCATCGTGGTGGGGTTGGCTCTGGGGTGGATGTTTGGACTGGCCCTGCTGCGCAGCCTATCGCGTTCTCTGAAAAATGCAGTCGACATAGCCCATGCCGTGGCCAAGGGCGACCTGACGCAGACCATTCACTCACAAGGCAAAGACGAGGTTGCCCAACTGCTGACCGCATTGGAAGCGATGACGCATTCACTGGTGTTAGTCGTTTCGAACGTGCGCCAAGGCTCCGAGGGGGTAGCAACGGCTAGCGCCGAGATTGCACAGGGCAACAACGACCTGTCGGCCCGAACTGAGCAGCAGGCCAGCGCGCTGGAACAAACCGCAGCATCAATGGAAGAGCTGGGCTCCACCGTACGGCAAAACGCTGACAGTGCCCGCACCGCCAACCAGTTAGCGGTCAGCGCTTCCACCATTGCAGTAGAAGGTGGCAATGTTGTGGGCCAGGTCGTCGAGACCATGCGGGACATCAATGCCTCATCCCGCAAAATTTCAGACATCATCAGCGTGATTGACGGCATCGCCTTCCAGACCAACATTCTGGCGCTCAATGCTGCCGTCGAAGCCGCTCGTGCAGGCGAACAGGGTCGTGGCTTTGCGGTGGTGGCCAGCGAGGTGCGGTCTTTGGCCGGACGATCGGCCGACGCCGCAAAGGAAATCAAGAGTCTGATCAACGCCAGCGTCGAGCGTGTCGAACATGGCACCGCCTTGGTCGATCAGGCTGGCGTCACCATGACGGAAGTGGTGAGCAGTATCAAACGCGTGACCGACATCATGGGTGAGATCAGCGCAGCCAGCAACGAACAAGCACTGGGCGTGGCACAGGTTGGCGAGGCCGTCACGCAAATGGACCAGGCGACCCAGCAAAATGCAGCTCTGGTGGAGCAGATGGCAGCGGCTGCCAGCAGTCTGAAGAGTCAGGCCCAAGAACTGGTGCAGACAGTGGCCGTGTTCCAACTCGGAAACACCCCGGTTGCGCGCAACAGCGCCGCGCCGCGCCAGGCGGAATCGACATTTCGTGCTTCCTTGCCTGCGACACGCAAGCCAGCGATCAGGAGCTCCGCTGCCGCGACCCCACAACGGCAGCCACGTCTGCCTGCTGCACCCAAAGCACTGGCACCGCCCAAACCGCCAACCAAAGCTCCAGCAGCTCAGTCTGACGACGACTGGGAAACTTTCTAAGCCCGACGGGGTGGGAATTTACCTACACCGCCCGTAGGTTCAGTGGCATACGATTTACGATGCTTCTGATTTTCCCCACTATCGCCCGTGACCATTGACCATGCGTCGACCTGACCTACTTCGTCTGACCGTTCTGGGCGCCGTGCTGGTCGTATGCAGTTCAGCAACATTCGCTCAGGACGTCAAACTGGCGCGCAACGAGAAAGCCACCGAACAGGCGATCGCCACGTTGCTGCTGACTGACATTTACAAGCGTGCAGGCCTCACTTTAAAGGTCCAACCCCTGCCAGGTGCCCGTGCCAACGCCATGACCCTGAGCGGCGAGAAGGACGGTGAAGTGGCCCGCATTCAGGCCTACGCCACCAAAAATGCATCCCTTATCAAGGTTGAGCCCGCCTACTACTACCTCACCACCACCGCGTTTGCCAGGGGCGACAAGGGCATCACCATCACCAGCAAGGACGACCTGAAGAAATACAAGGTGGGACTGGTGCGCGGCATTGCGCACGCCGAATCCGCCACCGAGGGCCTGACCAACCTGCAAGTCGTCGGCGATTACGACCAGATGTACCAAATGCTGGACGCCGGACGCATTGACGTGGCTATAGACGCCGGGGCCAATGGCCCCTATGTGGTCAAGAAGCTGGGGCTTAAAAACATCATCGCCGTGGGCGAACTGGCCCGGTTGGACCTGTTCACCCTGCTCAGCCCGGGCAAGAAAGATCTGGCGCCAAAAATATCGGGCGTTATCAAGTCCCTGAAGGATTCAGGCGAGTTGGCCAAACTGACCAAACAGCACCAGGACGATTTCATCAAAAGCGGCATCGCGCCGTAGCACCGATTGGATGTCAATTTTTTCCGAGGTAGTTTTCATTTGAATCACAAGACACGCAGCATCAGCCGCCAGATGGCTGTGGCCACCATCGTTTTTGCCGTGCTGGCAACCTCGGTCATCACCGGTGTGCAAGCCCTGCGTGAACGCAGCAACGCCTTGGCCTCCATTGGTGCACAGTTTGACCAAATCGATGCAGGAACCGTCCCTTCGCTCTCGGAATCGGTTTGGACCTTCAATGTTGAAGGTGTGCGCCTGACGGTTGAAGGCATTGCCAAGCAACCGGGCGTCGCTTACGTGTCGGTGCACGATACCGAGAAATCCTTGCTGACCATGGGCACACCGACAAATGGTGCGGCCATGCGTGAATTCAAACTTTTGCGGGCCAACGACACCAGCCAGGGCGCCAAGGAGACGATCAGCCACATCGGCACACTGCTGGTGCACATCGACCAGGCAGCTATAGAGCGCGGGCTGGCCGACAAATACCGCGCCATTCTGTTTTCCAATTTCCTGCTGATCTCCTTGGTGGCGGGCTTTGTGCTGGTGTTGCTGGACAAGCGTGTGATGCGCCATATCCGCAAGATTGCCGATTTTGTCGATACCCGTGACACCCACAACCTGAACGATTCGTTGGCCCTGACTCGCATGCACTTGGGCGGGCTGGGCAATGACGAAGTGCAGCTGCTGGCCACCGGGGTGAGTCGCATGCAGGACAACTTGCGCAGCGCGATTGGAGAACTTCGCGAAGACATCCAGAAACGCGAAGCTGCTGAGGCCGAAATTTTGCGCCTGAATCGGGATCTTGAAGACCGTGTGGCGCGGCGTACCGAAGACCTGCGCCAGGCTCAAGCCGCCGCCGAGCAAGTTTTGGATATGACTGAATCCGCCTATTGGAAGGTCTATCCAGGCGAAGGCACGGCACAGGCCTCGGACCGGCTGGTACGCTTGCTGGGACTGCAAACGCAGCCCGATGGCCAATACTCCATCATCGAAAACCTTTACAACGCCGTGCAGGCCGCGGACCCCGCCTGTCTGGAGCAACTCCAGCAAGCGGTGGCGCTGGTGACGACAGGCATACACCAGCAATTTGAACTAGCTGTGCCCTACCGCCAGTCCGACGGTTACACCATGTGGCTGCATATGGTGGGGTGCCTGGGCCACGATTCCGATGGACGGGTCAGTTTGAGTGGGTCGATGCAGGACATTACCCGGCGCAAGGCGGCCGAAGTTGCACTGGACGAGGCCCGCCAGTTGGCCGAAACAGCCTCACAGGCCAAGGCAGATTTCCTGGCCAACATGAGCCACGAAATCCGAACCCCTATGAACGCCATCTATGGCATGAGCCATTTGATGCAGAAAACCGAGCTGACGGTGCGCCAGCGCGACTACCTCAAAAAGATTCAACTTTCGGGCGAACACCTGCTGGGCATCATCAACGACATTCTGGACTTTTCCAAGATCGAAGCGGGCAAGTTGAGTGTCGAGACAACCGAGTTTGAAATCGACACCGTGCTGGAAAACGTGGCCAATTTGATGGGCGAAAAAGCCAGCGAGAAGGGGCTGGAGCTGATTTTTGACTTGGCACCCGACGTTCCGTTCGTGTTGCGCGGTGACCCCCTGCGCCTGGGACAGATTTTGATCAACTACGGCAACAACGCTGTCAAATTTACCGAGCGCGGCGAGATCAAAATCATCGTGCGGGTGCAAGAGCGCACCGAGACAGACGCTCTGTTGTACTTTGCCATTCGCGACAGCGGCATCGGGCTCAACGAGGAACAAATCAGCCGCCTGTTCCAAAGCTTTCAGCAGGCCGACGCCTCCACCACGCGCCGCTATGGCGGCACCGGACTGGGCCTGGCGATCTGCAAAAACCTGGCCGCACTGATGCAGGGCGAAGTGGGAGTTGAGAGCACCCCGGACAAAGGATCTACCTTCTGGTTCACGGCACGCCTGGGCATCAGCCAAAGCCAGCGCCGCAAACTGGTGCCCAGCAAGGACCTGCACGGATTACGCTTGCTGGTTGTGGACGACAACGAAGCCGCATTGCAATCACTGGCCGAAACGCTGGAGCAAATGACCTTCCGGGTTGATAAGGCAGAGTCCGGCCAGGCAGCCGTCGTGGCCGTGCGCCAGGCTGTCGAGCAAGGACAACCCTATGCCATGGTGCTGGTTGACTGGATGATGCCGGGCATGAATGGCATAGACACCATCGCCTCCATCCGTGCGCTGAACATCGTCCCTCTGCCAAAGGTCGCACTGGCCACCGCCCACGGGCGTCAGGAAGTGATGCACCAGGCCGACGCCGCCGACATCGATACCGTGCTGATCAAACCGATTGGCGCATCCCTCCTGTTCGATGCGCTCATGCGAGCCCTGGGCAACCCGGACGATGCCGGTGCTGTGCGCGTCGTCAAGCCCGACACCAGTATGGAAGCCTTGTCACCCATCCGCGGCGCACGCATCTTGCTGGCCGAAGACAACGCTATCAACCAGCAAGTCGCCACCGAGATCCTGATTGACGCCGGCTTTCAGGTGGAAGTTGCCGACAACGGCAAAATTGCGCTCAATATGGTGGAGTCTGGCGAATACGACATCGTGCTAATGGATATGCAAATGCCAGTTATGGGCGGTGTGGATGCGGCGCAACTGATTCGACGCCAATCCAAATTTGCCAATCTGCCCATCATCGCCATGACGGCCAATGTGATGCAGGCTGATCGCGACCGCTGCTTTGAGGCGGGCATGAATGCTTTTGTGGCCAAACCCATTGAGCCCGACGAGCTGTTTCGTGTTTTGCTCAAATGGATTCCGGCACGCGCCACCGCGGCACAACCGCCTGACGAAGCCACCGACGCCAGTGAAGAAGCTTCCCCGGCTAACCATTTCCCTTCACACATTGCCGGCCTGGATACCACTGTAGGATTGCGCCGGATGATGGGCAAAAAACAGCGCTACCTGTCCATTCTTCGTAGTTTTTGTGAAACAAAAGACCACACCGACATTGAGATCCGCCGGGCATGGGAGTCCGGGGATCAAGAGGGGGCCATTCGCTTAGCACACACGGTCAAAGGTTTGGCCGGTCAGATTGGCGCACACGGTCTACAAGAGTCCGCGCAAGCATTGGAACACGCGCTGATCGAAGGCGCGAACGATTCGGCAATAGATGTCCGGCTCAATGCCTTTGCAAGAACGCTTGCTGATCAAATCAGCGCGATTTTGCGGGCCCTGTCGGCGCAACCCAAAGTACCCGTGGACGCTGTAGTAGCAGAAGAATTCACTGCGGACCAACAACAGGTCATCCTGCGCCAACTTGCCAAGTTGCTGGCCAACGACGACGCCAAAGCCGAGCGGCTCATTGGCGACAATACCGCCCTGCTGATGGCCTGTATGCCCGAGCGTTTTCGGGAACTCAGGCAGGCCGTGCGGGAATACGATTTCGAACAGGCCCTTGCGTTGTTGCCAACAGACGCTAATATGCCAGCGTCGCCTACAGCCTGACCATGAACGAATCCAATCCCTCACCTGAACCCGTCGGCGCCAAGCCACTGATTTTGGTTGTGGACGATGCGCCGCAAAACCTGTCATTGATGGATGATTTGCTATCCGATGACTACCTGGTCAAGGTGGCACCCAGCGGATTGCGGGCCCTCAAAATTGCGCGCAGCACACCGCAGCCGGACCTTATTTTGCTGGACATCATGATGCCGGAGATGGACGGCTACGAAGTGTGCCGCCAGCTCAAGGCCGACCCGCAGACGCAAGACATTCCGGTCATTTTTCTTACCGCCAAAACGCAGCTGGCTGACGAGCACCAGGGTTTTGCAATGGGTGCAGTGGACTACATCATCAAACCCATCAGTCCGGCCATTGTGCTGGCCCGCATCAAGACCCACCTCACGCTCAAAGCCGCGGCGAGCTTTCTTAAAGACAAAAACGCCTACCTGGAGCAGGAGGTTGCCCGGCGCACCGAAGAAACCCGTCTAACCGAAGAAGCCACCATTCTGGCCATGACCTCGCTGGCCGAAACCCGCGATAACGAGACCGGCCACCACATCTTGCGCACACAGCGCTACGTGCGGGCGCTGGCTCTGGCGTTGCAGGATCACCCCCGGTTTGCGCATCATCTGGATGATCGATCCGTTGATCTGTTATTTCGATCCGCTCCACTGCACGACATTGGCAAAGTGGGCATTCCCGACCGCATCTTGCTCAAACCCGGCAAACTGGATGCAGATGAATTCGAGATCATGAAAACCCACACCACGCTCGGCCATGGCGCCATCGAGCGTGCCAAAGCGCGCATCGGGCGACCGATTGCGTTCCTGGATGTGGCAGGAGAAATTGCCCTGTCGCATCAGGAAAAATGGGACGGCTCCGGCTACCCCAAGGGTTTGGGGGGTGACTCCATACCGGTTTCAGCCCGCCTGATGGCCGTGGCCGACGTGTACGACGCGCTAATCAGCAGAAGGGTCTACAAAGAGCCATTCAGCCACGCGCACTCGGTCGCCATCATTGCGCAAGGCCGGGGCCAGCACTTCGACCCGGACATCGTCGACGCCTTTCTTTCCATACAGGACGCGTGCCTGACCATTGCGACCGAGTTTTCGGACAGCGATGCCGATATCGCCGAACTCAAAGAGCGGTTGCGACCCGAGTAGCAAAATCTGCTCCGAGTCCCCGTGGAAACAATGTCAGTAGCTATAAAATTCATAGTATGACTTCATCCATCGCAGCCCCCCTCAGCACCCACGACACCACCCGCATCGACGACACCCGCATTGGTGCCGTGCGACCCCTCATCACCCCGGCCCTCCTGGAAGAAAAACTGCCGATGCCCGAGGAAGCACAGACGCTGGTGGCGCAAAGCCGTGCAGCCATCTCCAAAATCCTGCACGGTCAGGACGACCGCCTGATCGTGGTGGTGGGCCCTTGTTCCATCCACGACCACGAGCAAGCCATGGACTACGCCTGGCAGCTCAAGGAACAGGCCGATGCTTTGAGTGGCGACCTGCTGGTCGTGATGCGCGTGTATTTCGAGAAACCCCGCACCACCGTGGGCTGGAAGGGCTACATCAACGACCCGCATCTGGACGGCAGCTTTGCCATCAATCAGGGTCTGGAGATGGCGCGCAAGCTCTTGCTGGACATTCTGGCCATCGATATGCCGGTGGGCACGGAATTTCTGGATTTGCTCAGCCCGCAGTTCATCAGCGACCTGGTGAGCTGGGGCGCCATCGGTGCGCGCACCACCGAGAGCCAGAGCCATCGTCAGCTGGCCAGCGGCCTGAGTTGCCCGGTGGGCTTCAAGAACGGCACGGACGGCGGCATCAAGGTCGCCACCGACGCCATCCAGGCCGCACAGGCCCCGCACGCCTTCATGGGCATGACCAAGATGGGCCAGGCCGCGATTTTTGAGACGCGAGGCAATGACGACTGCCACGTTATCCTGCGCGGCGGTAAGGCCACCAACTACGCCAAATCTGACGTGGACTCCGCCTGTGCACTGCTCGCGTCAGCGCATCTGCGTGAACAGGTGATGATCGACGTGAGCCACGCCAACAGCAGCAAGCAACACGCGCGCCAGATCGTAGTGGCGGGCGAAGTCGCCGCCCAAATTGCAGGGGGCGACAAGCGTATCACCGGCATCATGATCGAGAGCCACTTGAAAGAAGGCCGACAGGACATCCTGCCCGGCACGCCGCTGCAACACGGTGTGTCAGTCACAGACGCCTGCATCAGCATGGAGCAAACCCTACCGGTGTTGCAGCAGCTGGCGGCGGCGGTTCGTGCTCGAAGAGCCCTCTAGCCCCCGTCAGCTCTGCGTAGACAGCTGCATATTTGATAGCAATGAAACTCTGCATTCTCGACAACGACATCCTTGATGGTCATCTGGCGCAAGCCTACTCCAGCTTTGGCGCCATCTTTGTGCGCCTGTTCGAAGGCGTGGGGGCCGACTGGACCATGGAGTTATTCAATACCCAGCTGGGTCAGTACCCAGACTCGTTTGACGACTTTGATGCGGTCCTGCTGACGGGCAGCCGGGCTGACTCATTTTCGGACGCACCCTGGGTCGTGGAACTGCGCCTGCGCGTCACCGAACTCCTCAGCGCCCGCAAAAAGATGGTGGGGGTGTGTTTTGGGCACCAACTCATCGCCCTGTGCTTGGGCGCACCCGTAGGCCGTGCACCGCAAGGCTGGGGTGCCGGGCGCATGACGTATGACTGGCACCGCCCGGAGCTGCCCTATTGCGCCGAGCGCACCCAGATTGCGCTCCTTGCCAGCCACCAGGACCAGGTATTTGAAGTGCCCCCCGGCGCCACGCTGGTGGCCAGCAGCGATTTTTGCCCGGTGGCAGCGTTCACCGTGGGTCAGGAGGTTTTTTGCATTCAGCCTCACCCCGAATTCAAAGAGGAAATCAGTGCCTACCTGATGGACACACGCCGTGCCCTGTTGGGCGAAGAGAAATACGCCGCCGCCAGCGCCAGTCTGAAACACGGCCACGAAGGCAATCACATTGCCCGGATGGTGGTGGCTTTTTTGGAAGACCGCGCGCGCTGAACAATGTGCATCATTGCCTGGAACTGGCAGCCCCATGGGACCACGCCATTGTTGTTGCTCTCCAACCGCGACGAGTTTTATGCCCGGGCCGCGCAACCCCTGCACTGGTGGGATGGCCCCGCTGGCCAACCACAAATCCTGGCTGGCAAAGACCTGCAAGCCGGGGGCACCTGGCTAGGGGTTAGCCGCAGCGGACGTCTGGCCGCATTGACGAACTTCCGCACACCAGAGCCGGTGCGCACTGATACACCTTCACGTGGCGAACTGGTTGCCGATTTTCTGCACAACGACATCCCGGCAGACGCGTTCTTGCAACAGCTCGCCTTGCAGGCCAGTCATTACAACCCTTTCAACCTCCTGGTATATGACGGCCTCCAGCTCATGGGACTGGAGAGCCAAAGCGCCCGGGTAGTACCTCTGAAGCCGGGTATAGGCGCGGTCTCCAACGCCAACTTCCACACACCTTGGCCAAAACTCACACGGCTTGTGCAAGGACTGGAGTCGCAAGTGGCTCTAGGACACAGTACCGCACCGCTTTTGTTGCCCCTGCTGCAGGACCGCCATATGGCCGCGGATAGCGATTTACCTCACACCGGCGTCCCGCTTCCGCTGGAGCGCATGCTGTCGGCCACGTTCATAACCTCGCCTACATATGGCACACGGGCCTGTAGCGTGGTGGCTATCCAGTCCAACCATGTCGATTTCACCGAACAGCGTTTTGACGCCCAAGGCTCAATGGGGCAAAGTCATCAGCAATTTGTCCCACGTCCACTGTAGTCCCCTCTATCCAACCCCAGGGACTTGAAGACTGGCCAATACCCACCACCTAAGCACATTGACACTTTGTCGCACGTACACATCGTGCGCTAACTCGCATGGCCATGTTTCCGGTTTTTTTGATTTCACTGGCTTTGCACGCACTGGTGGGTTGGCGTATTGCACCTGAACTTTCGTCCATTGATAGTGGTCTGGGTATCGCTCTGTGGACCATTTTGACGCTGTTGTCCCTGCTCATGCCCATGGGCCTGCTGGCCCGCCGCTTGACCAAGCCACCCTTGTCTGAAGTGCTAACCTGGATGGGTCTGCTGTGCATGGGCCTTTTCTCATCACTGCTGGTGATGACGATCCTGCGCGAAGTGCTGCTGGCAGTGGCGCTGGGAGTCGATTGGCTATGGCCCGGAGCTTTAGCGCTGGCTGGGTTGCGCACCGCCACGGCTGAGGCCTTGCCAGTAGTAGCCCTACTGATCACCACGCTGGGTTTCTGGAACGCTCGACGCACTGCTACCGTGGTGAGTGTCGATGTACCGATTGCCAATCTGCCAGAAACTTTGCAAGGATTCACTGTTGCACAAATCAGTGACATCCATGTTGGGCCAACGATCAAAACGCAGTACCTGCAACGCATCGTGGACAAGGTCAATAGACTCAATGCCAACCTGGTGGCCATTACAGGTGATCTGGTGGATGGCAGCGTCACAGATCTGGGCCACCATATTGCTCCGCTTTCGCAGTTGATTTCAACCCACGGCACCTTCTTTGTGACCGGCAACCACGAGTATTACTCGGGTGCCCATAGCTGGATTGATGCCCTGCGAGCGTTGGGAGTGCAGGTACTGATGAATGAGCACGTACTGGTACACCACAGCATAGACGATCAGGATCCTGAGACTGCTTTGATGGTTATCGCGGGCGTAACAGACTTCAGTTCCCACCACTTCGACGAAACCCACCGCAGCGACCCCCATAAAGCCATGGCCAACGCGCCAGATCATGCCGTATTCAAACTACTACTGGCCCATCAGCCGCGCAGTGCGGCTGCGGCAGCCGATGCGGGGTTTGATCTTCAGCTATCGGGTCACACCCACGGGGGCCAATTTTGGCCCTGGAATCACTTTGTCAGACTGCAACAACCCTTCACCGCAGGATTGCACAAGTTGCAAGAGCTTTGGGTCTACACCAGCCGTGGCACCGGCTACTGGGGCCCACCAAAACGCTTTGGAGCTCCGTCCGAGATTACACACCTGCGACTGGTGCGCGCCCTTTAATAAACCTATCGGTTTTCTGGTAGTTCTATTTTTAATTCCAGCACTTCAAGGTTGTCCTGGCGTTCCAGGTTCACCTTGATGTCATCCGGATTGATCTTGATGTATTTGCTGATCACTGCAATCAGTTCACGTTGCAAGTCGGGCAGGTAATCGGGCTCGGCGGCGTTTCGACCGCTGCGCTCATGCATCAGGATCATCTGCAAGCGCTCTTTCGCAACACTGGCAGTTTTTTTCTTCTCACCCAAAAAAAAGGAAAAAAACGACATTATTTTATTTTCCTCCGAAGAGACGTTTCAACAACCCTTGCTTGGGCGCTTCCGTAAAACGCATCGGTTTATCGGCACCCAAAAAACGGTCAATCACGTCCTTGTAGGCTTCCGACACATCGCTGCCCTGCATGTGCACGGCCGGCACACCCTGGTTGGATGCCTGTAACACCGACTCGCTCTCAGGAATCACGCCAATAAGCTTGATTCGCAAAATATCCTTGATGTCGTCAAGCGAAAGCATCTGCCCCTGGTCCACACGGGCCGGGTTGTAACGGGTGATCAACAAGTGCTCTTTAATGGGTTCAGCCCCATCAATAGCCCGTTTTGTCTTGCTGGCCAGCATACCCAGAATGCGGTCCGAGTCACGCACCGAAGACACTTCTGGGTTGGTCACCACCAGCGCCTCGTCGGCAAAGTGCATGGCCATCAGGGCGCCAGTCTCAATGCCGGCCGGTGAATCGCAAACGATGAATTCAAACTCCATGGCGCTCAAATCGCCAAGCACTTTTTCAACGCCTTCCTGAGTTAGCGCATCCTTGTCGCGGGTTTGAGAGGCAGCCAACACGTACAAGTTGTCGCACTGCTTGTCTTTGATCAACGCCTGGTTCAGGTTGGCTTCGCCCTGAATCACGTTGATCAGGTCATACACCACGCGACGTTCACATCCCATGATCAAATCAAGGTTGCGCAGGCCCACATCAAAGTCAATCACTGCCGTCTTGTGCCCGCGCAATGCCAATCCGGTCGCAAAACTGGCACTGGTCGTGGTCTTCCCAACACCACCTTTGCCCGACGTAACCACAATAATTTTTGCCATATTTTGTAACTGCTTCCCAATGAAATGTCGCTGTCAGACTCGCTGACACTGCCTCAATTGTTCAAGGCTTCAATAATTAATTTGTCCAGACCGTCATTACTCAAACGAACTTGCGCTGCTTTGCCATGAACGGAGAGCGGCAAGGCGTTTTCACTGGTGCGGTAAACACCCGCAATCGAGATAAGTTCTGGCTCCAGACAGAGCGAAAAAATACGGGCATTGGTATTGCCCCTTGCACCCGCCATAGCCTTGCCACGCAGCGGTGCGTAAACATGGATATTTCCATCCGCAACCACTTCAGCACCTTGATTGACCATGGCCAAAATCACCAAATCGCACCCTCGTGCGTAAATTTTTTGACCGGAACGAAGCGGCTTATCCACCACCATGGTGCCTGGCCCAGGTATCTCGCGAACCACTTCGTGCACCACCTCTCGGACGATTTCCTGCACATTGCTGTGCGGCTCCGCTTCACGGTGCTTGTAAACCTCTGGCGGCGCCTCCACCAGACCCACTGCCAACGCCGCCGCCATTGCATCCACACTTGCACCACGAACAGCCACTGGCACCAGGCTACACGACCGCAACACCTTCAACAACGGCACCAGATCAAAAACCGGCGTATCGGCGTCGAGGTGTGAAAAATCAAGAACCAGAGCGTCGTGATCAAAAAAATCAGGGCTTTCTCCATCTCTACCAAATTTTTTCAAAATATCAGCAGCTACCACCACCATGTCACTCGATCTCAAATGCAAAGCCACCAATGGCAATTGAGCACTTTTTATTTCAAATGAAACAGACATGGAATGGATGGAGGAACGCAAAACGCAATGAAAAAGCCGACAGAAAACCCGAAGTCGGCGAATCTTACTTGATTGACGCCTTAAAACCCGATCCGACAAAGGTTCTTTTCCAACGACTTCATCTCAGCAACAAGTCCAAAAATCAATTTTTTCAAGCAGAACCTTTCTTGTCTTATCTTCTTATTTCTTATTTAAAAGATAGTAGTAGTAGATAAGGAAACCTATTTTCTGTGTACAAACATCTTTTATTCAATTAAATCAAAGACTTACATGCGTTTAACACCTGTGTGTGACCCCGCTTCACTGATGTTCCGAAAATATGAACAACTTTTGAGAATAGACCAAGTCTGTGGATAACCAGTGGTTTATGCCAGAACTATCCACAGCTTTTTAAATTGACAAAACCACCAAAGACCGGTGTAGAGTTCAAACCCATGAAACTGTTTTTGCGTATTCTGGGTGTACTGCTGTTGGCATGCTTCGTTTTTATAGCCGCAGGCATCTTTGCAACTTGGGCGCCGGATCGATCTGTGCAGCAACTGTCAATCAAGTGGGCCATACAACCTTCGACGTTTTTGCCTGTCAATGGTATGCAGGTGCATCTGCGTGATGAGGGACCGCGTGATGACCCGTTGCCTATCGTATTGCTCCACGGTACGTCGGCCAGTTTGCATACCTGGGACGGTTGGGTCGAAAGCCTAAAAGGGGAACACCGTGTTATACGGTTTGACCTGCCAGCTTTTGGATTGACCGGCCCCCATCCGAACAATGATTATTCAATAGAAGCCTATGTATTTTTTGTGCGCGCCGTTTTAGACCAATTGGGTGTCAAAGAATTTGTATTGGCAGGCAATTCTCTGGGTGGACAAATTGCCTGGGGAACTGCATTGGCTATTCCGGAGCGGGTTAAAAAACTGGTACTGATTGATTCGGCCGGCTATCCCATTCGTTCTACTTCGGTTCCGATTGGATTTATGGTTGCACGCACGCCAGGATTGAGGGTTTTGATGGAGCATGTGCTACCCCGCGGTGTTGTCGAAAGCAGTGTGCGTAGCGTGTATGGTGACCCAAACCGGGTTAAACCGGAACTGGTAGACCGTTATTACGACCTGACTTTGCGGGCAGGTAACCGCGAGGCACTTGCCTTTCGCATGGACCAGAGTGCAAGTGGAGAAGAAATCAAAATAAAGTCGCTGAAATTGCCCACACTCATCATGTGGGGAGCCAAAGATCAATTGATTCCTTTGGATAATGGAAACCGGTTTGAATCCGACATCAAGGGTTCCAAACTGACTATTTTTGGTGACTTAGGGCACGTTCCGCACGAGGAAGATCCCCTGCGCACGGCGGATGCATTCAAAGCGTTTCTAAAATCAAACTAAGGTGCAATCCGCATCGTCTTGATGTTTGGTGGTTAAATGCTGCTTCAGCCCCCGTGAAATCAGCGTAATTAGCTATTTATTTTGTAGCAGGTGTTAGTCATGAGTGAAAAGAAACCGTTTGAAATTGCACGTGAAACGCTCAAGCAACTGACCGTTCAAAAGTTGCTACCCACACCGGCCAATTACCAGGCTATTTACAACGAAATTGCAGGTGTTCCTGTAGTGGCTCCCTTCCCTGCAGATACCCTGCGCGACATTGCCAAATCGCTGCCCGTCAAAACCCCAGGTCAGCAAAAACAGCGTGGACTGTTGGAATACGCAATTGACCGGTTGAATTGGGACGGTGTAAAAACTGCATTGGTGGCGTACGGAAGTTTTTCACCGCTAACTGGTGGCGATGAGGTAGCTGTACCCGCTGCAAAGGTACCTGTGGGCGTTGCAGCACCTGCTTTAACAAACGAATTTTTTGGGCAGATGGGTCGTTTGATCGAGCACACCCAACCTGCGCTGGGCACGGATGATGAACGCTTTGGCGAATTGACCAAAAACCTGCTTATTGCTTTGAAGCAGTCGGGTGCCGATGTATTCGCACTCAAAACCATGCTGGGAAACTACAGCGACCGGGTCTCCTTTGTGGCGGAAGACCAGGCTGAAATCAAAAAAACGCTGCTAAAGCTTCTTCATTTGGTGTTTGAAAACATTGCTGAATTGAGTCTGGATGAACAGTGGCTGCATGGGCAGATGGAGGCTTTGATGAGTGCCGCCACACCGCCTTTGACCTTGCGTCGTCTCGATGATGTGGAGCGCCGTCTGAAAGACGTTATCTTCAAACAAAAGGATGCCAAGGAACGTGCTCAGCAGGCGCAAAACGAAATGCGCGAAATGCTGGCCATGTTTATTGACCGCTTATCGGATATGGCGAAGTCGACCGGATCGTTTCACGAGAAACTCGAAGAAAACGCGCGTCAGATTGAGCAGGCCAAATCTATCTCAGAGATTGCCCCTGTATTGAAAGAAGTGATCAGTGCGACCCGCAACATGGCTACCCAAAGCAAAGTGTCAAGTGAAGAGTTGCAGACCATGCGCGAGAAGGCCAATCAAACCGATGCCGAAATGGTCAAGTTGCACCAGGAACTCGACCGTGTAAGCACCCAGGCACGCCACGACCCCCTTACAGGTGCGCTCAACCGCAAGGGGCTGGATGAAGCCGTGGATCGCGAAATGTCCAGTGTGCGGCGCAAAGAAACGCCCTTGTGCGTGGCTTTGCTGGACATCGATAACTTCAAAAAACTCAACGACACGTTGGGGCACGCCACCGGCGATGTTGCATTGACCCATTTGGCCACTGTCGCGCGTGACTGCATGCGACCCCAGGACACTTTGGCGCGCTACGGTGGTGAAGAGTTTGTTATTTTGCTGCCCGATACCCCGTTAGAAAAAGGCATCGAGGCCATGACGCGGCTACAACGCGAACTCACCAAGAAATTCTTCCTGGCGGGTACCGAAAAAGTATTGATCACCTTCAGTGCTGGCGTGGCGCAACTGGCACCCGATGAGAGCGGTGCGGACGCCATTAAACGGGCCGACAAGGCTATGTACCTGGCCAAGCGTGCTGGCAAGAACCGTGTAGTTGGAGGTTGAAGATGACGTATCTGATTGCTGGACTGATTGTTTTTCTGGGCGTTCATTCAATTCGAATTTTTGCTGATAGCTGGCGCACTCAGGCATTGAAACGCCTGGGTGAAGGTGCCTACAAGGGAATTTACTCGATGCTGTCGCTCATCGGGTTTGTGCTGATCATCTATGGTTTTGGCATTGCGCGTGAAGTGCCTGTTGTCTTGTGGACGCCGCCTGTGGGTATGCGCCATGCAGCTTCGCTGCTGACATTGGCGGCATTTATCCTGTTGGCGGCTGCCTATGTGCCGCGCAACGGCATCAAGGCACACGTGCATCACCCCATGGTGCTGGCAGTCAAATTTTGGGCGCTAGCCCACTTGTTGGCGAATGGAAACCTGGCACACGTACCGTTGTTTGGTGCATTTTTGGTTTGGGGCGTACTGGACTTCATTGCCTCAAGGCGCAGAGACCGATCAGAAGGCTTGCAGTACGCTACCGGTACGCTACCAGCAACGGCTCTATCGGTGGCCGCAGGAGGCTTGGCCTGGATGGCATTTGCCTTGTACTTGCACGGCTGGTTGATTGGGATCCGGCCGTTTGCCTAACCTACTTGTGCTCCATGTACCACTGGATGATGAACTTGGCGACAAAGCCCACCATCCCGAATGCTAGCCCCAGAAAAATAACAAACGTACCAAACTTTCCGGCTTTGGACTCCCAGGCCAGGTGCCCGATGATGAACAGCATATAGAGCATGAAGCCTCCCACCCCGAAGGTGAGACCAAAGCCGGCAATCTGTTCTTCTGTAAAACCAAACATCAGTGTGTTCCGGGTTCGTTGGACGGTGTTGGCATGGAGTCATGGGTGGGAAAAGTCGATGCATCCACCAGATCACGGTAAGCGTGCCAACTGGCGTGACCCAGCATGGGAATAACGACAATCAAACCCAGCAACAGTGAGCCCAGGCCGAGCAGCGTGAAGACCATGATCAGCGCCGCCCACAGGGCCATGGGTACCGGGTTGGTGATGACGGTTTGCCAGCTGGTCAGCACGGCTTGCATGAGCGTGACGCGCCGGTCCAGCAGCAAGGGCATGGACACCACGCTGGAGGCAAACAGTGGAGCGGCCATCATGCCACCCATGGCCAGCCACAACTCAAACAGCCAGCCATCCTCTGCCAGCACCACGTGCTGCACAAAATCCAGCGGTCCCAGGATGGGTGCCGGTGCCAGCAGGGTAATCAGCGCGGCGGATGTCAATACCCAGCCGGTTGCCGCCAGCGCCAGTAGGGTGCCGAACTGCAGCATGCACCAGTAGTCGTTGCCCCATTTATTGAAGTGGTTGTTTTGCCAGTTGAGCCAGGTTTTGGTGACCACGCTGAGGTTGGCTGTTTCCCCGCGCTCCAGCGCACGGCTCAGGGCGTACAGGCTTGTGGCCAGAACCGGCGCGATAACCATAAAACCGGACAGTGCACCGGCCAGCAACCAGAAACGGCTCTGGGCGATAGCCACAATGTTAGCGCCCACAACAGTCAATGCAAGCCCGTGTGCAAAGCTGATCCAACCCACTTGTATCATGTCGCGCCAGCCATAAACTAGCCAAACCAAAGGTCGCCAGGGTGTGATGGTGCGCACGGTGGGAAGTGTGGCTTGGAGCAGTGGCATGGTGGTGGGTTCGCGAGCGGCGCAGTGTAAGACTGTGAGCACTATAGCGCCTTGATGCGGATCAAGGGAGTACCGCAACTGTGCGCTAGTCCCTCCATAATGCAGCCTTTACCCAAAAAGGCCCTCTATGCCGCGCAATATTCTCGACGAATCGCATATCCACCCAGCCATCCGTGAGCTGGTAGCAAACCACCAACAGGCCATCGTAGGGGAAGTGCAAAGGGCCGTGTCTCAATATGCCGTAGTGGTGGTGGGTATGGGGCTGAATCCGTTTCCAAAGAAAGCCCGCAAACTGCTTGACGAGGCAGGAGTCGCCTACCACTACTTGGAATACGGCAACTACCTGAATAGGTGGCGCGAACGTAACGCGCTCAAATTATGGACCGGCTGGCCTACATTTCCCATGGTTTTTGTGAAAGGCACCCTGGTGGGGGGTGCCAATGAGGTCCAGAAAATAATCGCCAGCGGCGAACTTAAGACCCTGCTAGCCTGAACCTATTTGCCCATCCCCATCCGGCCACCACGGTGCTCACCAAGGTGCGCCGCCAGACGGGCATGTTCAGCGTCAAACACCTTTTTCTGGTCGACATTGAGGGTTACATAAAAGGTCTTGGTTGCCTCTTCACGCTTGTCCATCGCTGCATTCATGGCGGTCATTCGCTCGGTGCGCAGGGCGTGCATCTTGTCAATGCGCTCCGGGGTGGTCAGCTTGCCCATCTCGGCGCGGTCCGGGCGCTTATGGTCCATGGCGGCCGGCGGCTTCATGGCCGCAGTGAAGGTGGTCCAGGCGGCTTCCTGCTCGTTGGCTATCTTGAGCTTTGACTTTAAATCAGCCAAGCGTTTGGTGACCAGCGCCTCCATTTTGGCAGAGTCCATTTGGCCGCGCATGCCCATCCTTCCCCCTTGTTGCATGGGGCTGCTGGCGCCCATCATGGGTCCGCCGGCTGGGCCCTGACCCATGGGTTGGGCAAAAGTGGCAAAACCGGCGCTAGCCAGCAAGCCCGCGAGGACGAGAGATTTGAGTCCGGATTTCATGGTGATTTCCTTTTGGTTTCTAGTGTCTGACGCAGACATTGCGATCAGGCTGATTCTCAGTGTGCGCGCCCCTTGTATCGCCCGTATTGCCGCAGGATAAGACTTTGTAAAGTTGCATGATATTGAGGGTTCCGGGTTGCGTTGACAATACAGCCCTCAAGCGAAAAACCAATCGTATTAAAAGGCAAAACCGTGTTCAAGAATTTGATGATTTACCGCCTGGTGGCAGGATGGCCTACTTCCGTGGAGCCCCTGGAGGAAGCGCTGGGAAAGGCCCAGTTTGTGGAGTGCGGTGCATCGCAGGAAAAGTCGGTCGGCTGGGTGGAGCCACGCGGACACGCCCACGGCCCCATGGTTGAAGTGGTGGGTGGCCAGTGGTTGCTCAAACTGATGATGGAAGTGAAAGTAGTACCCGGCTCGGTGGTCAAGCGCAAGGTGCAGGACCAGCTGGACCATATCGAGGCCACTACCGGGCGCAAACCCGGCAAGAAGGAAAAACGTGACATCAGCGAAGACGCCCGTCTGGCGCTGCTGCCCATGGCCTTTACCAAGCAGTCCAGCGTGCAGGTGTGGGTGGACCCGGCTGCTGGTTTTCTGCTGACCGACGCAGGCAGCTCGGCCAAGGCCGATGAGGTGATGACCTGGCTGATCAAGGCCGTTGACGGACTGGTGGTGCAACTGGTCAACACCCAGACCTCGCCTGCTTCCGCCATGGCCCTGTGGCTGTCGACCCAGGAAGCGCCACCGGACTTTAGCGTCGACCGTGAGTGCGAGCTCAAGGCCGCAGACGAGTCACGCGCCGTAGTGCGCTACACCCGCCATGCGCTCGATACCGATGAGGTGACCCAGCACATCGCCATGGGAAAAATGCCCACCCGCCTGGCCCTGACCTGGAGCGACCGGGTGTCGTTTGTGCTGACCGAGGCGATGCAGCTCAAGAAGCTGGCATTTCTGGAAACGGTGTTTGAAGGTGCTGCATCCAGCCCGGGCGATGGCAAGGACGATAACTTTGACGCTGACGTGGCTATTGCCACTGGCGAACTCAGAAAGCTGATCCCCGACCTGATCGAAGTGCTGGGCGGAGAGACCGTAGCAGCCTAGCCGTCGCGCAGGTATCCGATTGACCCAGTGATAGATGCAAAAAGGGGCCGTAGCCCCCGTAAAACATGCGTGAACAGCTATCGAAAGGATAGCTGCCCTGGCTGTGCCTATTTCTTCATCGAGCAGGTGTTGAAGCCAAAAATCGCATAGGGTGGGCACCAACCGATAGCGCCGGTGGCCAATGGAACCACGCCCAGCCAGCCCCACACGCCGATGTTGCCAGTGAGGGTCAGACCGATCATGGCCAGACCAGCGGCGATGCGGACAATGCGGTCAATGCCGCCGACGTTGAGTTTCATGGGTGCATCCTTCGGGTTGGTGTTTGAAGTCTGTATTGGATGCCTTCTCCATTTCTTTGTATGTGACTTGTGTCACACAGCGCCAGGCGCTACAGCCGGGGCCGTATCAACATGGGCACAAACTGCCAAAGGTACAGCCCCAGCGCGCCAATCCAGGCGGCCGCGGCCAGATGCAACAAGGTGCTGGTAGCCGATGTGGGGGCTATGGCTGCAACGCGCAGCGCCACAGCAGTGAGCATCAGCCAGTAGCTGGCATGCATGGTGCGGTCTGTTGCCAGAGGGCGGCCCAGGTGGCCCAGCGCCGTGCGCGTGACCATGCCCAGGATCATGACCGAGAAACCCGCCATGGCAATCACATGCACCGCCAGCACCCGGGGAAGGTAGATACCGGCCGCGGACAGTGCCGCCAGCACCAGACCCAGTCCAACACAGCCAAAGCCAACGTACAAAATCCACAGCAGCGCATTGGCGCGTACGGCCAGCGGCTTCCAGCTGATGACTTGCACCAGAGCCAAACCACCGGCCAGGCCCAACGCTAATGCGCCTAACCACTGCAAGCCCAGCAGCAGGCTCAATGCTGCCACCGTGCATGCGCCCAGCTGAACCCACCCGGTTTCGGTGTGCTTTGGAATGTTCAAACCCGGCACTGCGCGCATGGCAAAGAATGGAATGACGCGCCGCCCGATCAGCAGGGCGATCAGCGCCATGACGGTGATGCCGGCATTGAAACGCTGCATCAGCAGGGCGTAGTCGTTGGCGCGCGCCGTCAGTAGATACAGCGCGTTAATGCCGCCCAACGCGGCCAGCAAGCCTGGAACGGCATAGTTGCGCGTGTTTTTGGAGACCACCACCGCTCGCAGCATGGCGGCAGATGCGAGCAAAAAGAACCCCAGTTCGGCTGCCATGGCGAGCCAAAACGCGGTCTCACCGGGAACCAGATACCCCACGCGTGCTGCCGCCCACAGAGTGCAGGCCAGCGCCAGCGCGCGTCCCTGCAGCGGGTTGATGCCGGTCCAGTTACTTCCGGCTGTCATTAAAAAGCCCACCGCGATGGTGGCGATAAAGCCCCACAGCATTTCGTGCGCGTGCCAGGCAATGCCGTTCAAGGGGCCTGTCAGTATTTGAGGCGCATAAACCCAGACGGCGATAGCCACCAATGCCCAGAACGTGCCGGCCATGTAAAGCGGGCGAAAACCCAGTTCCAGGAACGCGTGCAGGTTCGGTGGACTGCCCTTGGGGTCCGTGGGTTCTTCCAGGCGGATCAGATTTTGCACAGGGCGGGTACCGGGCTTTGAGAGTGTTGGTTTAAGCTGCATATAATATGCATCTTAAAATATCTCCCATTCTGTGTCAAGAGTGGGCAGCGGCCACCGCACGCAAAGCGGCGCTGTTGCGAATCTGTATGCGTTCGCGCGCCAATTCCACCCAACCTTCGCGCTCAAAGCGGCGCAACAGGCGCGACACAATCTCGCGCACCGTTCCCAACTCATCAGCAAGTTCCTGGTGGGTTAACACCAAGTCTTGCCCGCGGCCCAACAATGCCGCTGCCAGACGCTGGTCCAGCTTTTGAAAAGCTACTGCGTCTATCAGACCGGTCAGGTCGGCCATGCGCTCGGCAAACAGGCCCAGAACCTCGTTGCGAAACGCCGGGGTTTCCAGCCACTGCCGAAAGGTGGCCGGAGGAATCAGCAGCAGCGTGGTGGGCTTGGTGGCAACGGCATTGGCCGCAAGCGGTTGGCCGCGAAACAGGCTGGCGCTGGACGCCAGACACAGTTCACCAGGGATCACCCGGTACAACTCCAGCGAGCGGCCATCGCTGGAGTGGCGCGACACCTTGACCTCGCCTTCGAGCACCAGCGGGAAACCCTGGCATGGCGCGTTCTCGTCGAACAGCACCGTGCCAACTGGCACCGCCATCGGGCCGGCAAAAGGCCCCAGCGTGGTCAGCGCGGGTTGCACGTCGGCCAATGCGGGGTACAGCGAACAGGGGTCAATCATGGGCGCAGTGTAGCCTTGCCTTGCCTCCCGCGAGGTCATCCAAAATTGGGCAGTCCGGACGGGCGTCGCCATGGCAGTGCTGCAGCAGGTCGTGGAGCGAGCGTTGCATGGCCTGCATGGCGGCGATGCGGGCGCTCAGCTCATCCACATGCTTTTGCGCAATGTGCTTCACGCTGGCACTGGCGCGGCTGCGGTTCTGCCATAGGTTTACCAGCTCGGCAATCTCTGCCATGGAGAAACCCAGATCGCGGCAGCGTTTAATAAAGCGCAGCGTGTGCACATCAGCCGCCGTGTACTGGCGGTAGCCACTCTCGGTGCGCACCACTTGCCCCAAGAGTCCCAAAGACTCGTAATGGCGCAGCATCTTGGCCGACACGCCGGAGCGGCGTGCCGCCTCTCCAATGGCGACCGGACCTTCAGGCAGCGACTGCATAACCTTCTTCAGCAATGGCCTTTGCCAGCGCCTCGCGAGACTGGGTCGACTCCACCTGCACGCGGTTTTGCGCACGGTCAATGCTGACTTGAGCCAGCGGGTCCACCTGTTGAAGCGCTTGCACGACGGCTTTTTCACAGTGACCACAGGTCATGCCGGTCACGGTAAAGGTCTGGTTCATGGGGAATCCTTTGGATTTTGGTGTTGAAAGGCTGTCAGTGTGAACCTTACCATGGTGGGAAAGTCAAGTCGATTTTTAATGGGTGTTCAAAAAGCTTGACCTTCCCATGGTGAGAAGCATTACGCTACCGACCATGACCCACGCTACTTCTGATCCCGCTACCACCCAGGCCACAACCGCAAGCATGGACATCGCCATTGGCGGCATGACCTGCGCGTCCTGTTCCGGCCGGGTAGAGCGCGCCCTCAAAAAAGTGCCGGGCGTGCAGGAGGCGGCGGTCAACCTGGCCACCGAAACGGCACGCATTGTGTATGCCGATAGTGAGCAGATGCAGGCCCGCCTGCGCCGGGCCGTGCGCGCTGCGGGCTATGAGGTGCGCACCCCCGCCCAGGTCGACGCGCTGGAAACGGTATCGCAATGGGCCGGCTTTGGGCCGGTGGCAATAGGCGCGTTACTATCTGCGCCGCTAGCCCTGCCCATGGTGGGCGACCTGTTTGGCCAGCACTGGATGCTGCCGGCCTGGCTGCAGTTTTTGCTGGCAACGCCCGTGCAGTTCATTCTGGGCGCGCGCTTCTACAAGGCCGGTTGGCACTCCCTGCTTTCGCTCAGCGGCAACATGGATTTGCTGGTCTCCATTGGCACCACGGCGGGTTGGGCGCTGTCGGTCTGGTTGTGGCTCAGTGCGCCTGAGGGAGTCATGGCCCATCTCTACTTTGAAGGTTCGGCGATGGTCATCACCCTGGTGCTGCTGGGCAAATGGTTGGAGGCGCGCGCCAAGCGCCAGACCACCGCCGCCATCCGCGCCCTGCACGCGCTGCGGCCCGATGTGGCCCACTGGCTGGGGCGCGATGGCGAGGTGGATGTGCCAGTTGCTGATGTAATGGTGGGGGACCGCATCGTCGTCAAACCGGGCGAACGCTTCCCGGTGGATGGCATATTGACTGAGGGAAGCACCGAGGTGGACGAATCCATGCTCACCGGCGAGCCTCTGCCGGTGCGCAAGGATGCGCTCGACAAGCTCACCGGCGGCTCCATCAACGGTGACGGTCGCATCGTGCTACAGGTGACCGCCGTGGGCGTGGACACCGTGCTGGCCCGCATCATCCGGCTGGTGGAAGACGCCCAGGCCGCCAAGGCGCCTATTCAGCGGCTGGTGGACCAGGTCAGCGCTGTATTTGTGCCGGTGGTGCTGGTGCTGGCGATGGCCACGCTGCTGGGCTGGTGGTTGACCGGCCACCCGTTTGAGACCGCCGTCATCCACGCCGTGGCGGTGCTGGTCATCGCCTGCCCCTGCGCCTTGGGGTTGGCTACACCGGCAGCCATCATGGCGGGCACGGGTGTCGCGGCGCAGCACGGTATTTTGATCAAGGACGCTCAGGCGCTGGAGTTGGCGCACAAGGTGGACGTGGTCGCCTTTGACAAGACCGGCAC
>JBAWYQ010000023.1:0-30726 GCA_037143475.1 Burkholderiales bacterium
CTGATCAACCACCATCAAATCGTCACCCGCCTGACACCTGGACGCATCGAACACATGGCTGCGTTGATAGAGCGTGAGGTGCCGCCATCGGAATGGCCAGCCGAGTGGTCTCGGGTGGATGACCAGATCCGTCTGGCCAATATCAAGCTGGGTACACAACCCGAAGTGGGCGCGGGCATCGCAGCCGCACTGGCACGCGGCCCTCAGGGCATGCTCGATGACCTCAAGCGTTCCAAGCTGCGGGGGCGCGGCGGCGCGGGCTATGCTACCGGAACCAAGTGGCAGCTGTGCCGCAATGCGCGGTCTGACACACACTACGTAGTGTGCAATGCTGACGAGGGCGAACCCGGGACTTTCAAAGACCGCGTGCTGCTAACCAGCTACGCAGACACTGTTTTCGAAGGCATGACCATTGCCGGCTTTGTAGTGGGAGCCCGCAAAGGCCTGATGTATTTGCGCGGCGAATACCGCTATTTGCTCGAATCGCTGCAGGCCGTGATCGAACGCCGCCGCGCGCTGGGCCTGCTTGGAAGCGCCATTCAGGGTCAGTCCGGGTTTGACTTCGACATCGAAATCCATGTGGGCGCCGGCGCTTATGTGTGCGGTGAAGAGTCTGCTCTGATTGAATCGCTGGAGGGAAAACGGGGCACGCCCCGCATCCGCCCGCCGTTTCCCGTCGAGCGGGGCTACCTCAATGAGCCCACCACGGTCAACAACGTGGAGACATTCTGTGCCGTAACCCATATTGCCGTACATACCGGCGCATGGTGGGCCACCATTGGCACACCCCAATCCACCGGAACAAAAATTCACTCGGTGTCGGGGGACTGCGAGCGTCCGGGGCTGTACGAGTATCCGTTTGGCACCCGCATTGGCCGCATCCTTGAGGATTGCGGCGCCCGCGACACGCAGGCCGTGCAGGTAGGGGGACCTTCTGGCGTCTGCATTTCGGCCATGGAGTTTGGACGGCGCATCGGATTTGAAGACGTGCCCACCGCTGGAGCTTTCATGGTTTTTGACCGCTCGCGCGACATGTTTGAAGTAGCCCTGAACTTCGCACAATTCTTTGCGCACGAAAGCTGCGGCTTTTGCACGCCCTGCCGTGTTGGGACCGAACTCGTTGTGCGGCGCATGGACAAGCTCAAACGCGGATATGGCTCCAGCGAAGACGTGCAGGTTTTGTATGAGCTGGACAAGCTGATGCACGGTTCCACCCATTGCGGCCTGGGTGCTGCTGCCTGCAACCCGCTGCGCGACACCATTGCCAAGTTCCGACCTGCTTATGAACGGCATATGAAGTCCCTGCACTTCGCCCCCGGCTTTGATATGGATGCTGAGCTCTCGCAAGCCCGGCTTGCCACCGGACGTGACGACAGCGGCGCACACTTGGAGACACTGGCATGAGTCATAACGATCGCATTGACGCACTGAACCCAGGAACCTTTACGCTGGACGGAGAAGAAATCGACTTCGGTCCGGGCGAGTCGATTCTGGAGGCTGCCACGCGCACCGGGCACTACATACCGCACCTGTGCTGGCATCCGGAGTTCGGGGCGAAGGGGTCCTGCAGGCTGTGCACGGTACGCATCAATGGTCGTATCGGCGCAGCGTGCACGGTGCAGGCTGCATCCGGACAAGAAGTGCAAAGCAATACCGATGACCTCAACGGTTTACGCAAAACGCTGTTGCAGATGATCTTCATTGAGGGCAACCATTTCTGCCCGTCCTGTGAAAAGAGCGGAAGCTGCCGCCTGCAGGCTACTGCCTATGACATGGATATGCAAGGCCCTCACTTCGAAGAGTTTTATCCGGATCGCCGGGTTGATGCCAGTCACCCCGATCTGCTGCTTGACCTCAATCGCTGCATTCTGTGTTCGCTGTGTGTGCGGGCCAGTCACGACGTTGACGGCAAGGACGTGTTTGCTATCGGCGGCCACGGTATCCAGACCCATTTGCTCGTTAACAGCCCCAGCGGCCAGATGGTCGACAGTGGGTTACAGGCCAGTGACCGGGCCGCCAATGTGTGCCCCGTTGGCGCCATACTGCACAAGCGTGTTGGCTTTGCCATTCCCATTGGCAAACGCAAGTATGACAACGTTGCGTTGTCTAAACAGGTTGAGGAGTCCAAGCTATGAACGCCGCCATCCTGACCCAACCGCGCAAGCTCAAGATGGCCACCGTCTCGCTTGCTGGATGTTTCGGCTGCCATATGTCCTTTTTGGACATTGATGAGCGGCTGCTCGAACTGCTCGAGCTGGTGGAGTTGGACCGCTCTCCGTTGACAGATATCAAAACCATAGGGCGCTGTGACATTGGTCTTATTGAGGGCGGCTTGTGCAATGCCGAAAACGTGCACGTATTGCGTGAGTTTCGTGCAAATTGCAAGATTCTGATTGCCATGGGCGCCTGTGCGGTCAATGGCGGGTTGCCTGCCCAGCGCAACCAGCGCGATGTGGGGCAGATGATGCACGATGTCTACTGTCGGCAAGTGGGCGGAACACCTGGTAGCCAGATCCCCAATGACCCCGAACTACCGCTGCCGCTTAATCATGTACACCCTGTTCACGAGGTGGTGCACATTGACCATTTTTTACCTGGCTGCCCTCCATCGGGTGATGCCATCTGGACTTTTTTGACCGAGTTGCTGGCCGGGCGCACACCGCATCTGGGCCATGGACTTTTGCGCTATGACTAAAATTTTCGAGGTGTCGACATGAGTTTTGAATTGGAGACTGCGGCCAACCCACAGGGTTTGCGGCGTGTCGCGATCGATCCGGTCTCGCGCGTAGAGGGTCACGGCAAGGTCACCTTGCTGCTGGACGAAAACAACCAGGTTCATCAGGCGCGCCTGCATATCGTCGAGTTCCGAGGTTTCGAAAAATTCATTGAAGGGCGTCCGTACTGGGAAGTGCCCGTCATGGTGCAGCGCCTCTGCGGAATTTGCCCGGTGTCGCACCACCTGGCTGCTGCCAAGGCATTTGATCGGGTGCTGGGAGCAACGCCGATTACCGCGAGTTCCGAGGCGGTGCGCCGGCTCATGCACTACGGTCAGATGCTGCAGTCGCATGCACTGCATTTCTTCCATCTCTCGTCGCCCGACCTGTTGTTTGGATTCAGCTCGCCGGTGGCACAGCGCAATGTGGTGGGCGTGGCACAGGCCCATCCGGACGTCGCCAAAAAGGGGATTTTGCTGCGCAAGTTCGGCCAGGAAATCATCCGTATCACATCAGGCAAGCGTGTGCATGGCACGGGCGCCGTGCCGGGCGGCGTCAATAAGCTGGTCACTGCGCAGGAGCGCGACTCCCTCAAACAAGATTTGGCGCAAATGCTGGAGTGGGCCATGGACGCGGTCGACATTGCCAAACAGTTGCATGGCCAGAGCGAGGCGTTGTACCGGCAGTTTGGCAGCTTTCGCTCCAACCTGATGTCGCTGGTGCGCCGCGATGGCGCTATGGACTTGTACGACGGCGTGCTGCGCGTGCGTGACGCCAATGGCCGGGTCCTGTTTGACGGAGTGGATGATCAAAAATACCTGGACTTGATTGAAGAGGAAGTGCGTTCCTGGAGCTACATGAAGTTTCCGCACCTGCGAAGCCTGGGGCGTGAACAGGGCTGGTACCGTGTCGGACCACTGGCGCGGGTGCAAAACTGCGATTTCATCCCCAGCCCGCTCGCAGAAATCGAGCGCAAGGAATTTGTGGCCTGGGGCCGGGGCGAACTGGTTCACGCGACGCTGGCATACCACTGGGCCCGCATGATCGAGATGTTGCATGCTGTGGAGGTGATTGCTCAGTTGCTGGACGACCCGGCCCTGTTGTCAGGTGAAATGATGAGCCATGGCGAGCGACAAAGGGGCGGCGTAGGCATCATCGAGGCCCCGCGTGGCACGCTGATTCATGACTACGAAGTCGGTGACGACGACCTGGTGACACGCTGCAACCTCATCGTGTCGACGACCCACAACAACCAGGCCATGAACGAGGCGGTGCGCGCGGTTGCAAAGGAATACATCAGCGGTCACGAGATCACCGAAGGCCTGCTCAACCACATTGAGGTGGCCATTCGTGCTTATGACCCCTGCCTTTCCTGTGCCACTCATGCTTTGGGTCAGATGCCACTGGACGTCACGCTGTTGGCAACGGACGGCGGCGTCCTGGACCGGGTGCAAAAGTCTCACGGGCGTGGGCTGACTCGACACATTGACAGCCCCATTGGTTTGGAGGCATGAGCGCAAAGCCTGCGATTCTGGTTTTGGGCTGGGGCAACCTCAGCCGCGGGGACGATGCCTTGGGCCCTCTGTTTGTCGCGGGCTTGCAAGAAAGGCTTGCGGACGAACTGCACCAACAGGTTGAGTTTCTGGAAGACTACCAGTTGCAGGTGGAGCACGCGCTGGATCTGGATGGGCGGCGTCACGTGCTTTTCGTCGACGCCAGTCTGGATTGTCCCGCTCCGTTTTTAGTGGTCCCGGTGCACGCCCAGCGCGACACCAGCTACACAAGCCATGCCCTGTCACCCGAGGCACTGATGCAGGTTTTTGAGGACTTGCACGGACACGCAGCCCCCGCTGCAACATTGCTGGCATTGCGCGCAGAGGTATTTGGATTGGGTGAACCGCTTTCTGCGTTGGCACAGGGCAACTTGCAGGCTGGATTGGAATGGGGTTTGAACTGGGTCCGGCAAGCTGCTAACTCGCAGGTGGCCTAGTAGCGCCCAGCATCAGAACGTGTCGCTCTGCGACCAGCAGGCGCGCATCCGGTGCCCCTCCAATGCGGACATGCGGCCAATGCCATTCGTCCAGTGCACGTTCGATACGGGCGTGAACGGCAGCGCGCTGCGCCATGCCATCGCGCTGCATTCCGTCTGCCACCCAGGGAATGTCGGGCTCCAGCAGCAGGGTCAGCGCATAGCGCGCATGCAGGCCATGTGCTTGCGCGAAAAGCGATGCGTCGGCAAATATACAGTCGCTGTAGACCGCCGTGAGCAGCGGTGCCGTGTCGCAGAAGACCAGCGCGCAGGGGCGACGCCGGGCAGCCTCCAGCGCCGCGTCCTCCATGCGCACCTGCTCCTGCAAGATGGACACTTGCTCGTGACGCTCGGGCGTGCGACCGTGCAAATCGGTAAAACGACGCAAGTACTCGGGTACCCAGAGCCCGCCCATGCGGGCTGCAAGTGCTTGCGTGAGGGTGGTTTTGCCAGTGCATTCGGCGCCGATCAGGCAAATGAGATGGGGTTCAGAATTCAACCGTCACCCTCGCCCGCACGGTGCGCGGTGTCGATGGGAACAGGTAGGTTCCTCCCCAGTATTGCGTGGGTGCTTCGCGCCAGTAGCTGCGGTCGGTCAGGTTCTCCACATTCAAATTCCACTGCGTGATCTTGCCGATCAGGCGGTTCTGGTAACGAAGGCCAGCGTCGAGTTGCCAGGCAGATGGCAACGCCACCGTGCCATCCGCTGTCACAGTCTTGCCGCTGTCCGCAGTCAAAAGACCATTGACCGACACGCCGGGCAGGGCGGCGATTTTGTAGTCGGCAAACAGCGAGACCTTGGACTTGGGCACGTTGGTCACCAACTGGCCAATCAAGGCGGGGTCCACCGCTGCGGTGTACTTCGCGTCGATCATTGTCAAACTGGCTTGCAGAGACAGTTGTGCATCCATCTGACCCACTGCCGCGAGCTCCACTCCGCGGTGGCGGGCAGTTTTGCCACCCGCCACGCGCAGCGGTATGCCGCTGGCCGTGGTCTGGTCATCGGCATAGGGCTTGTCAATGCTGAAGGCCGCCGCCGACACCAGCACGCGGGCGTTGGGTTGCCACTTCACACCCACCTCGGTCTGTTCGCTCTTGAGTGCGGGTAACACCTGGCCCGCATTGGCAAACAGGGTGGGGCGATTGGGCACCGCCTCCAGTTCGACACCCTGACCCCACGACGCGTACAGCATGGTGCTGGCAATGGGCGACCATGAAAGGCCTGCCCACGGTGTCGTCACGGTCTGGTCGAACGCAATCGCACGCGAGCCATCGCTGCGTTCACTGCTGCGGTTCAGCTGAGAGGTGCGAAAACCCACAAAGCTTTGCACACTGCTGGACAGTTCGCTGACCAGCGAGGCTGATGCATCCACTGCGCGTTCACGGCTGTTGGTGTTGAGATCCAAGGGGGTTCCATCGCCAGGCAGCTCCACGGGTTTGTCGATGTTGGTACTGCCTGCGTAGTTGTAGGCTTGCCTGGGTGCCAGGTCCGAGCGCGTGCTGCGTCCGCTCAAGCCCAGGCTGATGCGGTGCTGCACACCCAGAGCCGCAAGTTTGCCTTGCAGCTTGGCATCCCACGCCCATGTGCTGCGCTCTTCGCCTTCGCTTCGGTAGTCGTAAATATCCACATCGCCATTGGCGCACAGGCCCGGGTAAACGTAGTTGGCTGCGTTGCTGCAGCCATCCGGGAAGGCGAGGCGGTCATGCACCACGGTGCGCTGTGTGCCAAGGCCCAGGTGGGCCTGCCAGTCGCCGTTGACCTGGTGGTCGACAGCAAACTGGGCGTTGGTGCTGGTGGCTTCAAACGGTTGCGACCAGTGTTGGTTGTTCAGGTTCAGGCGGGAGTAGTTGCTGGCGGGCAGCGTGTCGCCCACTCCATCACCATTGGCGTCTAACAAGCCCAGGCCTGGGACTGAGGGCTGCCGCTTGTGGTGGTACTCCAGATCGGCAGAGAGTTTGGTGCCGGGTGTCGCCATGGTGGCCAAGGCCACGCTGGCGAATTCGCGCTTGCCGTCTGCGCGGTCGAATTGCGTGCGCAGGTCTTCTGCGGCCAGGTTGACGCGCACGCCAACGGCGCCCCATGCAGTGTTGGTGTCCAGATGCACCTTGCTGCCGCCATTGCCATCGGCACCTATCGATGCGGTGGTAAAGGCGTCGCGTTGGGGTGCTTTAGTGACGAAATTGACTAAGCCGCCGGGGGCTGAGACGCCAGACTGAAGGCCTGCCACACCTTTTAATACTTCGATGCGCTCCTTGTTTTCCAGCGCAATGGGCGCGTAGTTCGATACGGGTAAGCCATTGCGCATGAAGTTGTTGCCTTGGTCCAGCAGGAACCCGCGCACGGACAGGCCTTCGATGTAGCCGGTGGTGTTGTAGCTGTCGGCTAACGAGGCATCCAGTTTGATGGCCTGTGACAGGCTGGAAGATGCAGTGGCCGCCAGCAGATCTGCACCCAGCACGGTCACGCTTTGTGGTGTCTTGGCGAGGCTCATGCCAAGACCACCTATATCGGCATGGTCTACATCCAGAACCGGGGCGGCTTTGCCTGTGACAGTGACTGCCTCCAGGCGTTGTGTGGGGCTTGCAGTCTGTGCCCAGACTGGAGCAGTAAATAGCAGGGCCAGCGCAGCAGCGCTTGGCGACAATTTGAAATGGGTACGAGTTGCCATCGAGAGTCCTTATTCGACGGCAGGGGAGTGCTGATCGGCCAGGACACTCCGCAAGGAAGTGCCCAGCATTTTCGTCACGCTTCCCTGCGCAAGAATTACCTTGATCAAGTTCCAGGGTGTTATCTCAGCCAACTGCCTCGCGACAGTCAGCACCCCTAGCGTTTACAGAGCAGCTGAAAGCCGCACTGATGGGAGTATTGTAATCAAGGCGACATTGACCCCACAGAACGCGATACCAGAACGCGATACCAACATGACAGGAATGTAATGTTGTCGTCATCTGACAGTCTGTGTTCTTGGCCTAGACTGCTGTGCATCCGTATCCGGTGTTGCCGCATTGCGGCGCATTTTTTGAAAGCCACAGCATGCCGTTCAAGCCATTTTTCGCCGCCACTCTCGTTTTGACTTCGCTTCCATTTTTTTCCTTTAACGCGCATGCACAAGCCACGATGGACCACAGCGCCATGGGGCACACGACGTCAACCTCTCCAGCCAAGTCGGGCGTGACGGCGATGACCGAAGCGGAAGTAAAAAAAGTCGACCGCAAGGCCGAAACCATCACCCTCCAACATGGGTTGATCAAGAACTTGGAGATGCCGGCCATGACCATGGTGTTCAAGGTAAAGACGCCGGCACTGCTGGCCAAGGTCAAAGTGGGTGACAAGGTGAAGTTCAGTGCGGAAATGCCTGATGGGGTATTGACGGTCACCGCCCTCGAACTGTCGCGATGAAACCTGGGTTATTCGGTGTCGCCGTGCTGTTGGGCCTGTGCACCGCTGGTGCCAGCGCCCAGCTGGCTGGTGAGTCGCCTGCCGGTGCGACGATCGACAGCCTGCTGAAGGTAGCCCGACAAAACAACCCGGAGTTCAGTGCCATGCGCCACGAGGCTGTGGCGGCCAGTGAGAGGATGGCCCCTGCCGGTGCGCTGATGGACCCGAGGCTGAAAGTGGAGTTGCAGGACATCACCAAGGCGGGGGAGCAGGGCGCGACATTGCTCCCCTCCGAAGTGGGCAGCACCGCCTACACCCTGACGCAGGAATTTCCCTGGTCAGGCAAACGCCTTCTCAAACGTGACATCGCCACGCTGGATGCCGATGCAGCACAAGGTCGAGCCCGGCAAACCTGGGCTGAACTTGCTGCGCGCATCAAGGCGCTGTTTGTGCAGCGCTACCTGGTTCAGGCGAATCAGCGCATTGCAAATGAAACGCTGGACCTGATGCTGCAACAGGAAAAGGTCATGCAGGTGCGCTATGCCGGTGGGCTCGCGGCTCAGCAGGACATCACCCGCATCCATGTTGAACACACCGGCATGCGCGCTGAACTGGTGGCATTGGGCGCGGAATGGCGGCAGACACAGACTCGCTTGAACCAACTGCTGGCGCGCCCCGTCGAGGCACCCCTGGCTGCACCTTTAGGTCTGCGTCCGTTGCCTGAACCGGCGAGGCTGGATTTCGCCGTGCTGTCCGAGCGCCTGCGCAACTCGAATACTCAGTTGATAGTGGCAACTACGGTTGCCCGTTCAGCCGAAAAGGCCCGTGATCTGGCCTACAAGAGCCGTTACCCGGACTTTACGCTGGGCATTAACGCCATGCAGCGGCAAAGCACGGTCAAGGAGTGGGGCCTGATGGTGGAATTGAGCCTACCTATTCGTGACCGAGTGTTGCAGTCGCAGGAGCGCGAGTCGGAGGCCATGCTCGCGGCCGCGCAGTCGCGCCAGCAGGCGGCGTCCAATCAAGCCCTCGCGGACCTGTCGGACAACCTGATCGCGCTCGACGCAGCACGGCAGACCGAACACCTGATGACTTACAGCTTGATGCCGCAGGCCGACCTGACCTGGCGTGCCGCTCTGGCGGCCTACGAGAACGGCAAGGCCGACTTCGCCACCCTGCTCGATGCGCAACGCCAGATTCGCCAGGCGCGGCAGAGCCAGATCAAGGCTCAGGCCGATGCACAAATGCGCCTGATCGAGATTGAAAGACTTGTGGGAGAAGAATTATGAAAGCCGGTGTTAGCCTTGCAGCGAGCGTGGTGGCACTGGCCGTTGCGGTGGGTGGCGGATATTGGTTGGGGCAAACTGCCAAGACCCAGTCGGTGCAGGGTGCTGCAAGTGCCACGGCAGGCACTGTGGAGACCACAAAGAAGCAACCCAGGCTGCTGTACTACCGCAATCCCATGGGTTTGGCAGACACATCGCCCGTACCCAAAAAAGACTCCATGGGCATGGACTACATTGCCGTGTATGACAGTGATGCTGCGGATGAGCCAGCGTCTGCCAACCAGGTGAAGATCAGTGCCGACAAGGTGCAAAAAATGGGCGTACGAACGGAGCCCGTGCAGTTACGCAACATGGACCGCACAATTCGTGCAGCAGGACGCGTGGAGCCCGACGAGCGGCGCATTTTCATGATCGCGCCCAAGTTTGAGGGCTATGTGGAGCGCCTGCATGTCAATGTGACCGGCCAACCGGTTACCAAAGGGCAGCCGCTGTTCGAAGTCTATAGCCCGGAGCTGGTGTCCTTGCAGCGCGAGTATGCGATTGCTGCGCAGGGGGTGGTTTCGCTCAAGGGTGCAGACAGCCCGGCCCAACTGGGCATGGCCAGGCTGGTCGAATCCAGCCTGCAGCGGCTCAAGAACTGGGACATCTCCGAAGAGCAAGTCAAAGCGCTGGTCGCCTCGGGGGAGACCAAACGCACCATGACCTTTCGATCTCCGGTGTCGGGCATCGTGACGGAGAAGAAGGCAGTCCAGGGTATGCGCTTCATGCCCGGCGAGGCGCTGTACCAAGTGTCCGACCTGTCGGCGGTGTGGGTGGTGGCCGATGTGGCCGAGCAGGACATTGGTTTGGTGAAGAACGGCAGCAAGGCCAGCATCAGGATCAACGCCTACCCCGACAAGACCTTTGATGGCAGGGTCACCTATGTCTACCCGACGCTGAAGGCTGAAACCCGCAGCGTGCAGGTGCGCGTGGAGCTGGCCAATCCAGGTTTGTTGCTCAAGCCCGCCATGTTTGCGCAGGTTGAGCTGCCGGTGTCGGCGCGCGGTCAGGTGCTGACGGTGCCGGTGTCGGCAGTGATCGACAGCGGCACGCGCCAGATTGTGTTGGTGCAGCTCGCCGCTGGTCGCTTCGAGCCGCGCTCTGTCTTGCTGGGCGAACGCAGCGACGACCATGTCGTGGTGCGTGAGGGCCTCAAGGAAGGCGAGCTGGTGGTCACCGCAGCCAACTTTCTGATTGACGCCGAGAGCAATCTCAAGGCCGCCATTGGCGGCTTTGGCTCTGCATCAAATTCGCCTCTAGCCCCCGCAGATACAGCGCAAGCAGCTACCAAATCAATAGCGTCCGTCAGCCACCATGCCGACGGAAATATTGACAGCATGGACGCCCGGGAGCAAACCGTCAGCATCACCCATGGACCGGTGGCCAGTCTCAAATGGCCGGGCATGACCATGGAGTTCAAGGTCGCCAATGCCTCGCTATTGAAAGACCTGAAGCCCGGCGCCAAGCTGTCGTTCGAGTTCGTCGAACGCCAACCGGGTGAGTGGGTCATCACCCGCATCAAGAAGTAGCCATGCTCGCGAACATCATTGACTGGTCGGGGCGCAACCGTTTTCTGGTGCTGCTGGCCACGCTGTTTATCGTCCTCGCCGGCATCTTCGCGGTGTTGCGCACGCCGATTGACGCTTTGCCCGACCTATCCGACGTGCAGGTCATTGTCTACACCGAGGTGCCGGGGCAAGCCCCGCAGGTGGTGGAAGACCAGGTGACCTATCCGCTGACCACGGCGATGCTGTCGGTGCCCAAATCCAAGGTGGTGCGAGGTTTTTCGTTCTTTGGCGCGTCCTTTGTCTACATCATCTTTGAAGACGGCACCGACATCTACTGGGCCCGCTCGCGGGTGCTGGAGTACCTGAACTTTGCCTCCGGTCGCATGCCCAAGGGCGTGACGCCACAGATTGGGCCCGACGCCACCGGCGTGGGTTGGGTCTACCAGTACGCACTGCTGGGCAAGGACAAGACGCTGGCCGAGCTGCGCAGCATCCAGGACTGGTATCTGCGCTACCAGTTGACCAAGGCGCAAGGGGTGGCCGAAGTGGCCTCGGTGGGGGGATTCGTGCAGACTTACCAGGTGACAGTGGACCCGGTCAAGTTGCGCTCCTACGGCATCCCGTTGATGAAAGTCGCGCAGGTCATTCGCGACTCGAACCGCGACGTAGGGGGTCGTGCGGTGGAGATGGCCGAGACCGAGTACATGGTGCGCGGCAAGGGCTATCTGCGTGGCCGCGCCGACATAGAAATGCTGGTGGTTAAAAGCGACAAGGGCACGCCGGTACTGGTGCGTGATATTGGCCGCGTGGAGATGGTGCCAGATGAGCGGCGCGGAGTGGCCGAGTTGAATGGCGAAGGTGAAGTGGTCGGGGGCATCGCCATGGCCCGTTATGGCCAAAATGCGCTGGAGGTGATCCACAACGTCAAATCCAAGATCGAGGAGTTGCAGTCTGGCTTGCCTGCCGGCGTCACGGTGCAGACCGTGTACGACCGCTCGGACCTGATTTACCGCGCCATTGAAAACCTGAAACGCACGTTGCTGGAAGAGTCGGTCATCGTGGCGCTGGTGTGCTTTGTGTTCCTGCTGCATCTGCGCAGCGCGCTGGTCGCCATTTTGATGCTGCCGGTGGGAGTGCTGATCGCCTTTATCGCGATGCGACTCCTGGGCATGAACTCCAACCTGATGAGCCTGGGCGGCATTGCGATTGCGATTGGCGCCATGATCGATGCCGCCATCGTCATGATCGAAAACGCGCACAAGCACCTGGAGAAATTGGGGTCGGACGCCGATTTCGCGCAGCGAAACTCGGACTCTGACCCCAATTTCTCTGCGCGTGCCAAGGCGATTCTGGACGCCTGCAAGGAGGTCGGCCCAGCGTTGTTCTTCTCGCTGCTGATCATCACCGTATCCTTTCTGCCGGTGTTTACGCTCGAAGCGCAAGAGGGCCGGCTGTTCTCGCCGCTGGCCTATACCAAGACCTTCGCGATGGCTGGTGCCGCCATGTTGTCAGTTACGCTGGTGCCGGTGCTGATGCTGCTGTTCATTCGCGGCAAGATCATGCCCGAGGCCAAGAATCCGGTGAACCGTTTTCTGATCTGGGTCTACCGGCCCATCATTGCGAGTGTGATGCGCTGGAAGAAATCCACCATCGCTATCGCGTTGCTGGCGTTGCTGGTGTCGCTGTATCCCGCCTCCCAGTTGGGATCGGAATTCATGCCCACTCTGAACGAGGGATCGTTGCTGTATATGCCCGCGTCCTTGCCCGGCATGTCGATCACCAAGGCGGCCGAGCTGATGCAGACGCAGGACAAGATCATCAAGAGCTTCCCCGAGGTGGAATCGGTCTTTGGCAAGGCGGGTCGCGCCAACACCGCCACCGACCCGGCCCCTACCGAGATGTTCGAGACGGTGATCAACCTCAAGCCCGAGTCTGAGTGGCGAGCGGGTCTGACTATGGATGGTCTGATTGCCGAGTTGGATAAGGCACTGCAGTTCCCCGGCGTGGCCAATGCCTGGACTATGCCCATCAAAGCCCGCACCGACATGCTGTCCACCGGCATCCGTACACCCATCGGCATCAAGGTGTTTGGCAAGGACCTGGATGAGATGGAAAAGCTGGCCAGGCAAATCGAGTCCGTGGTGAAGGCCGTTCCCGGCACCACCAGCGCCTTTGCAGAGCGCATCACCGGGGGCTTTTACCTCAACATCGAGCCAGATCGCGAACAGTTGGCCCGCTACGGACTGGCCGTGGGCGATGTGATGGACGTGATTGGCACGGCACTCGGCGGCGAGATGGTGACCACGACCGTGGAAGGGCGCGAGCGCTATGGCGTGAGCGTGCGCTACCCGCGTGAACTGCGCTCGGACCCGCAGCAGATCGCCCGCGAAGTGCTGGTGCCCACCATGGAAGGCGCCATGATTCCCCTGGGTCAGTTGGCCAAGGTCGTGGTGGCCAAAGGCGCACCGGGCATACGCACTGAGAACGCGCTGCTGTCGGCCTACATTTTTGTCGACATCCGCGACCGCGATATTGGTGGTTATGTGGCGGACGCCAAGAAGGCCGTCGCGACTCAGGTGAAGTTTCCACCGGGCTACTACGTCACTTGGAGCGGGCAGTTCGAGTACATGGAACGCGCCATCGAAAAGATGAAGGTCGTGATTCCGTTCACGCTGCTGTCCATCTTTTTGCTGCTGTACCTGAATTTTCGCCGCATCACCGAGACGCTGATCGTCATGCTGTCCGTGCCCTTTGCGCTGGTGGGCGGTGTGTGGTTGATGTGGCTGCTGCACTACAACCTGTCGGTGGCCGTAGCGGTCGGCTTTATCGCCCTGGCTGGCGTCGCAGCCGAGACCGGCGTGGTGATGCTGATCTACCTGGACCATGCCTGGGAAGCGGTCAAGGCAAGCTGTCGCACGGCAGGACGCGCGCCCGATGTCGCCGATCTGTACGAAGCCGTGATGGAGGGTGCAGTGGAACGCGTGCGACCCAAGATGATGACCGTGGTCGCCATCATGGCGGGTCTCTTGCCGATTCTTTGGGGTACAGGCACTGGCTCGGAGGTCATGAGCCGCATCGCAGCTCCCATGGTGGGCGGGATGGTGTCCAGCACCGTGCTGACGCTGGCGGTGATTCCGGCGATCTATGCGCTAGTCAAGCAGTGGCGAATCACGCGGGGGTTGGAGTCGTAACAGTTAGGATTGTGTTTTACGCACCTGCGCCGTGGCTTCATTCACGGTACACGCAGGGCTGGCTGGCAAAGCGTGACTTCCAGGTCACCACCAAGCTTGTGAAATTCGTCACCTCGACCTGAGCGCTATTGCGCAGGCTTTTCAGTGGCAGCAGCACATTCTGCTCGACTGTATTTAAGCCCGCTGGCGTACAAGCTCTGAAGCGTCGTGATTCCGGCAATGTCCCCTTTGTAGGCACCGATGGCCGCAATGTTTCCAAGGGGCAGGTCGACAAAGTAGTTGTTCGGGTCCAGCGGTCGCCAGACGCCGTTCACGATCGGGTCGTTGGTGTGGTTGGGTGTTCCACTTCCCATCAGGATGTCGCCGCGCCAACTGGCGCTTGGGAAGTGCAGCCCTGCCAAGGGCGCGCGAAAGCGTTCCCAATGGGCAAATTGTGGCAGGGTGGGGTCCCAAATGTGTCCGCCAATCACCGTCGTCCCGCCCACGCCAAGCTGCTCCAGCAGATAGGCAACATCGGTGTAGTTGTAGGCACCACTTTCATGGGAGTGGGCGTCAATCACCATACCCCAGTTGTCGCGCAGATACACCACACCAGCGGCGCGCAGTTTTTGGGATCAGTGTCCTGGACTTGGGGTTTAGCCTGGACTTGGGGTTTGGCCAAAATGCCCTAACCCTTGGGCGGCCACTAGAGCGCTTCGCGGCCATATTGAATTCGACCCCAAAAGCTGCTGACCGTTGCTGCTCAGCGCCACACTGCTATAAGTCGGCGTCCCGGGGGCAACGGAACGCAGATGTTGCAGATGGTGTCAGAATGCACCACTGGCCCAAACCAACGTCCGTCGGAGAAGAATAGTGAACTACAACATGGTTTTTCTGGTGGTCGACGACATGGAGGGCATGCGGCGCATATTGACCAATAGCCTCAACCAGATCGGTGTGCGAACCGTACTGACTGCGGTCAATGGCGCCGATGCATGGCGCATCATCCAGTCGCAACCAGTCGACGTTGTCATTTCAGACTGGAATATGCCGGTGATGAATGGGTTGGACTTGCTAAAGAAGATCAGGGAAAGTGCGCAATACGCCAACCTGCCAGTGCTCATGATGACCGCCGAAACCGAGCGGCACCACGTGCACGTCGCCATCGAAGCAGGTGTCTCAGGCTACATGATCAAGCCATTCAACGTGGGCGCACTCGAGTCCAAGATCAAGAAGGTTATTGAGCAACCACGCCCCAAGGTATTGAGCGCAAGTCGCACGGTGCCGCCCATTTTGAAGCGACGAAGCGAAAAATATGCGAGCCCGGATGGCTCGGCTCAGGATGGCGTCAACAAACCCACTCTCTTGGTGGTGGACGATGTTCCGGACAACCTGGATGTCATGGTTGAACTGTTGAGCAACAACTACCTGGTCAAGGTTGCCAGCAGCGGCGAGCGGGCGTTGAAAATTTTGGATCAAGGAAAAATTCCAGACCTGATTTTGCTGGACGTGATGATGCCTGAGATGGACGGCTTCGAGGTCTGCCGCCAGATTAAGGCCAACCCCGCTACCGCCGATGTGCCCGTGATTTTTTTGACCGCAATGAGTGAGGCAACGGATGTCACCAAGGGGTTTGCCGTAGGTGCAGTGGATTTTGTTACCAAGCCTGCCGATCCACCCATTCTGAAGGCGCGGATTGACACGCATCTCAAGTTACGGCGATCTTTTGCCGAACTCAAGCGCAACAGGATCGCACTGATTGAAAAAAATGCCGTTCTGGAAGATAACCTGCGTTTGAGAGACGATGTCGAGCGTATCGCCCAACACGATGTCAAGAGCCCGATTGCCGGGATCATCAATTTCTCTTCCAGCTTGCTCAGCGACGAACAGGTGTCCCGAGAACACAAGGAAATCGTCAAGTACATCGAGCAGGCGGCCTACAGCATTCTGAACATGGTGAATCTGTCCCTTGATCTCTACAAAATGGAGCAGGGCGGCTACGAGTTCAACCCCAACCCGGTAGATCTGGTGCCACTGTTACAGCGCATCCTCAAAGAAATGTCTTCCGAATTGCTTTCGCGCGAGCTATCCGTGGTGCTATCGGTTCAGGGCGATCCGGTCAGTGTCGGCAGTGTGCTGCGGGTACTGGGCGACGAACTGTTGAGCTACTCCATGTTCAACAACCTTTTGAAGAACGCCATGGAAGCAGCGCGTCCCAATACGGTCATTCAAGTTGATTTGGCGTTGTTGGAAGAACTGGTCGCCATAGCAATCACCAACGACGGTGCGGTTCCCCTGGATATCCGCAGTACCTTTTTTGACAAATTTTCCACTTCGGGCAAGCAGGGTGGGACGGGGCTGGGGACGTTCTCCGCACAACTCATCGCAAAGACCCAGAATGGTGGAATCGCCATGTCCACGTCGGACGAAAAGCAAACCACCACTATCACCGTCCAAATGCCATACGCTCTTCACGCTGAGTTATCAGACTAGTTTCGTTTAGGAAGATCATGGAGATGAACATACCGGTTGGAGAAATAGAGACCCTGTCTCGCGTTATGTCCGTTGTAGCGGCGTTGGCTGGATTGGGTTGGGCCTTTATGGCAATTCATCTGAATATTTCCCGCAGAGCCGCCTTGCATCTCTGCGCTGCCAATTGCATGGTGGTGTTGGGCGATGTGGCGGCGCAGTTTCGTGGTTCCGGCGTCAGTCTGATCGACTACTACCAGACCTTCAATCTGTCCTACTTCGCCATTCTTTGCAGTGTATTTTTGTTCAACTCCGGCATGCAAGAGTTGCATGGCCAGCCCTGCAAGTTGAAGCGCGATCTATCGCTGGCAGTTGTTGCGTACTGTTTGACTTTGGGGTTATGTCTTGGCGCGGGCATGCACAATCCGGCTATAGCCACCGTAATGCTTTTGTCGGGCTGTATGTCGTTCCTGGCATTTTTGCTCAGCTACCGTCAGCTACGCAAGAACTGGAGTCACAGGATGACTATGGCCTTGTTGTGGCCCTTCGCGGTCATGGGGATCCTGTTTGCATTGCGTTTTATTGACGATGCTTTGGCAATGGGCCGGCCCATCGATCCTGTAACGGACAGCATGCGCGTCAAAGGTTTAACCGCGAGCCTGTGGGCACAACTGCTGGTTTTTTTGCTGGTGAATGCATCGCTGGCTGGGCAAACACTCAATGCGCTCTTCAAGAGGCTTGAGGAGCAGGCGATGCGTCTTCAGCACATTTTGGACACTGCTCCGGTAGGGGTTGCGGTGGCAACTGAGGGGATCATTCGTTTTGCCAATCCGCGTGTGATGGAATTGCTGAACATGAAAGTGGGTGACGCTGCAACGAAAGCGATGGTGCAACCAGATACGCGGGAAAAAATCGTAGCTGAACTCAAGGCTCATGGGTCGGTCAGCGATATGGAAATCCAGATGTATTGCCCGCGCGGTTCGGTGCGGGACCTGTTGGTGACCTATCTGCCGACCGAATTCGAAGGCAAGCCTGGCATTCTGGGTTGGATGATTGACATCACGGAGCGCAAAAGGAGCGAGAAGAAAATCCTTTTCAACCGCACAGTGGTCGAGAATTCAGAGCCCATGTTCTGGGCGGACCCCGGCACTTTGACGGTGGTGTATGCCAACCGCGCGGGGCTAGCGCTTATGGAAGTCTCCGCTGAGAACATCATGGGCGTCAAAATACCCACACCGTTCTTGTTGAGTCTTTCCCAGGGCAACGCACTATCCGTGGTCGAGAAGCTGCGGGACGCAGGACGCCCCATGCGATTTGAGACCCAGTTCACCCGCAGCAATGGTGTTCGGTTTGACATTGATGTGTCGTGCTACGTTGCCGAAGATGATGAACGAACTTTGATCATTGCTTCCATGCGCGACATTTCGGAGCAAAAGCGCGTGGAACGCGCCATTCGGCAAGTCAATGATGAGCAGGCCGCAATTTTTGACTCTGCGACATTGGGTATCGCCTTCATCAGAGAGTGGAGCATCGTACGCGCCAACCACCGCTTGGACGAACTGTTTGGCTGGCCGCTGGGTGCTCTTGTGGGTCAGTCTCCGCGTGTCTGGTATCCAAAGGAGATGGTACTCGCTGAGGGACCCTATGAGGACATTCAGCGCGGAGAAATTCACCACAGCACGCAGGAAATGTGTCGCAAAGACGGAAGCCGGTTTTGGTGCCGAATCAGTGGAAGTGCAATCGATGCCAACGACCTCACACTGGGAACGGTGTGGATGTTTGACGATGTGAGTGAAGAACGCAAGGCCGCCGAACTCATGCGCGAAGCCAAAGAACTGGCAGAGGATGCCACCCGGATGAAGTCCGATTTTCTGGCCAATATGAGCCACGAAATCCGCACCCCCATGAACGCCATTATTGGTATGTCCCACCTGGCTCTGCAGACCGACCTGAACGCCAAGCAGCGCAACTACATTGAGAAGGTGGACTCCGCTGCGCGCAATCTGCTGGGCATCATCAATGACATCCTGGATTTTTCCAAAATAGAGGCCGGGAAGATGCGCTTTGAAGCGACCGAATTTCACCTCGAAGACGTGATGGAGAATCTGGCCGACCTGTCTATCGTAAAGGCGCAGGACAAAGGTCTGGAGCTGCTGTTTGACATTGGCTCTGATGTACCTACAGCACTGGTCGGCGACTCCCTGCGCCTGGGTCAGGTTCTGATCAATCTGGTGGGCAATGCCATCAAGTTCACGGACCATGGCGAGATCACGGTGGGCATCCATACGCTGGATTTTGAGCCGGAGACCAAGTCCAGCAAGATACATCTGCGCTTTGATATCACCGACACCGGTGTGGGGCTGAGTGAAGAGCAGCGCAACAAGCTGTTCAGTGCGTTCTCGCAAGCAGACGCATCCACCACCCGCAAGTACGGCGGCACCGGGCTGGGCCTGACTATCAGCAAACGGTTGGTGGAATTGATGGACGGCGAGATTGGCGTGCAAAGCCGTTTGGGAGTGGGAAGCACCTTCACCTTCACCGCATACTTTGGCTTGCAGCCCGAGCAACGCGTGCGCATACGGCTTGACGAAGACGTCACCGGTCTGCGCATTCTGGTAGTCGACGACAACGCCCGCGCGCGCGAAATCATGATGGCCATTCTCACTTCACAGAAGTTCGATGCGGTGGCCGTCAACAGTGGCGAAGAAGCCATTGCGGCGCTGGAAGAGGCGCAAAACACAGGACAACCCTTTGGCTTGGTGCTGATGGACTGGATGATGCCGGGGCTGGACGGTTTGGCCACCATACAACGCATACGTACCGACCCCCAGCTCAGTGGTATCCCTGCTTTTGTGATGGTGACCGCCCACAGCCGTGACGAGCTCATGGAGCAAGCCAGTGGCACCAAAATTGACGGTTTGCTGCTCAAGCCGGTTGGTCCCTCGGCATTGTTGGACAGCATTCTTTGCGCTCTGGGTAAAGAGGTGGTGACACAGGGGCGCAAGCAGCAACGCCAGGAAGCCAGCCACGAAGCCGAACAAAGCGTGCGGGGCGCTTACTTGCTGCTGGTCGAAGACAACGCGGTCAATCAGGAGTTGGCGCTGGAAATTTTGCAGGGTGCGGGCATCCGGGTGGATGTGGCCAACAACGGAGCGGAGGCGGTCGGCAAAGTCAGCCGCACCCGCTACGACGGCGTGCTGATGGACTGCCAGATGCCCGTGATGGACGGTTTTGAGGCGACCCGCCAGATTCGTGCCGATGGACGATTCCATGATCTTCCCATCCTGGCCATGACCGCCAACGCCATGAGTGGAGACAGGGAGCTGTGCCTGGAAGCCGGTATGAATGACCATATTGGCAAGCCGATCGACATCAACCAGCTCTTCGTCAGCCTGGCACGCTGGATTCAACCCAGCGACCCGTTAGGTAATGCCGTGGCGGGCGCCGACACGCGGTCTGTCGCGCAAAAAATGGATTTGCCTGACATTCCCCGCCTGGACTTGACCCAGGCCATGCGCCGCATGGGAGGAAACACCAAACTCATGCGCAAGTTGATTGACCGGTTTGGGCAGACTCAGAACGATGCCATCGCCCGAATTCAGAGCGCCATCGACCGGCAGGACCTAGAGACCGCCACGCGCGAAGCCCATACCGTAAAAGGTTTGGCAGGCAACATCGGTGCCAGTCAGTTGCTGGCGCTGGCTGGCATTGTCGAAGGGCTTCTGCGCCACGGCCCGATGGATGAGTTGCCCGCTGCGCTAATGGACATGGCGCAAGAGTTGGACCTTATCCTCGGTCAAATTGCAAGCGCGATGGGATCATCCACTGCGGCGGCGGATCCTACGACCGCCGCACTCCTCGTGGTCGATCGCGCGGTGCTGGCCAGCGATCTGCAGGAGTTGGCAGCCTTGCTTGCGGACGATGATTCCCGCGCTGCGAAGGTGGCCGACAGTATTGCGGAAAAACTGCGTGCGGTGGGCCAGGGCGTGGCCAGCATGCAGCTACAAAGACGCATTGCCAAATACGAGTTCGAAGAAGCGCTGGACACACTCAAAGAGGCAGCCCTGGCACTGGGCGTCCCACTATTGCAGAAGGAAGAAAAATGACCATCCCCCGCAGCGCCAGGAATAAGCAAACAATCTTGATCGTCGACGACACGCCAGAGAACATCGACCTGCTGACGGAGGTGCTGGATCCCTACTACCAGACCAAGGTGGCGCTCAACGGAGAGAGGGCCTTGAAGATCATGGCGGGGGAAGTCAAGCCCGATCTCATTTTGCTCGACATCATGATGCCCGGCATCAGTGGCTACGACGTCTGTCAGCGACTCAAGCGCAACTCTGATACGCATGGCGTTCCTATCATCTTCGTCACCGCCATGAATGAAATGGAAGACGAGAGAAAAGGGCTGGAGTTGGGCGCTGTGGACTACATCACCAAACCCATCAGCCCGGCCATCGTGCTGGCCCGGGTGCGCACCCACCTGGCCCTGTACGACCAGACCCGCGAGTTGGAGCGACTGGTCGCGCTGCGCACCAAAGAGCTGGAGACCACCCGCCACCAGATCATTCGCCGTCTGGGTCGCGCCGCAGAATTCAAGGACAACGAAACCGGCAACCACGTCATCCGCATGAGCCACTACGCGCGTCTGACCGCGCAAGCCATGGGCATGGGCAATGCGCTGGTCGACATCCTGTTCCATGCCGCACCGATGCACGATGTGGGGAAAATCGGCATTCCTGATAATATTTTGCTCAAGCCCGGAAAGCTCGACGAGGTCGAATGGGAGGTCATGCGCCAACACCCGACCATGGGCGCCCGTATCATTGGCGAGCACGCCGACGAGTTGCTGCAAGCCGCCCGCAGCGTGTCCCTCACGCATCATGAAAAATGGGACGGCAGCGGCTATCCGCATGGTTTGAAGGGCGAAGAGATCCCGATATTCGGCCGCATTGTGGCGATTTCCGATGTGTTTGACGCACTGACCTCGGAGCGCCCCTACAAAAAGGCGTGGACGGTCGAAGCAGCCTTGCAAATGATCAATGAAGGCGCTGGCGCCCACTTTGATCCTGGCTTGATCCAGCCCTTTATGGCGGCACTACCCGAGATGCTCTTGATCAAGGCTCAATACGCCGAAGAAAACGGCGCACTGCCCGATTTGGACTTTACCAAGCCAGGGGCGATGATGGGACTGGACGCCAATGCGGTTTGAGTACTTCCAGTCAAGCGGGAGCCTCTTGTCGATGGACCCATGCCAAAAAAGAACAAAGGGCCACACCTGCGGCAATCAACCCAGCAGTGCTCATGGCCCAGTAGCCTTGCGCGCCCCGCAGCGCCGGTGGCGCCCAGTCGCTGGTGGTGACGAGGTACCCGCCGACAAGCCCGATTCCCCATAACGAAGTGACGTAGAACACCAGCGGCATCAACGTAATGCGGTGTGAGCGCAATACAAAGTTGGCCATGGTCTGGGCCGCGTCTGCCACATGGAACCACCACACCCACACCAGCAGCGGCATGGTGGCCGAGATGATGGCCGGGTTGTCGGTGTAGATGTGAAGCACAGGTTCGCGTGCGAAGAACACTATCGCACCGAGCAGGGCGGCTATGCCAACGCCAATTTCAACGCCATGCCAACCCAGTCGGCGGGCCTCGGCCAAGTTGTTTGCGCCTACCCGTTGTGCCACCAGAGTGGCGGTTCCGTTGGCCAGCGCCAGTGGCACCATGAACATCATGGACACCAGATTGGCCGCCAGTTGGTGCCCCGCCACTGCCTCACTGCTGTGGCGCGAAATCAGAAACGCCATAAAACTGAAACCTGTGACCTCAATCATGATGGCTGCGCCCATGGGTACTCCCAAGCGCAGCTGGGCCAATATGGCCGTGCGGTTGGGGCGGCTCAGGCCCGGCTTGTGCAGGCCAAACTTTACGTAAAACGGGTCGCGTCGAACGACCGCCCATGCGATCAGCGCCTGTGCCCACATGACAATGGCGGTCGCTATTCCGCAACCGACTACACCCATGGGTGCAACCCGCCAGGGCTCCACGTCGCCCGGCAGGGGCAGCGTCCAGCCGTAAATGAAAAGAGCGCTCAACGGAATTTTGAGCACCAACCCGGTGATCTGGATGGCCATGACCGCCTTGGGGCGCGACACGGCAGTGTTGAAGCCTCGGTAGACGGTAAACAGCATGGCAGCGGGCAGCGAAACGGCCAATGCGCTCAGGTAGCCGCGCACCTTTTCGGAAATGTCAGGCCCGGTCTTTGCCAACGCCAAAAAAGGACCCGGAAGCAGTAGCAACGTACTGCCTAGTACCGCCAGGCCCAACGCCAGCCAGATTGCCTGATGCACCTGCGCGCCAGCCGCATGCAGCTTGCCAGCGCCAAACAGTTGTCCGGCCATGGGGCTGATAGCTAGCACCATGCCCATAAAGCCGATAAAAATCGTGATGTACACCGCCATGCCGATGGACAGGGCCGCCAGATCATTGGCGGCAAAGCGTGCCACCAGAATCGTGTCCACCGTGCTGAAGCCCAGTACCGCCAGTTGACCGATCAACACCGGCCAGGCCATCGGCAGGATGCGCCTGAAGCTGTCGAGCAGTGAGGCTAGGTAACTGGCTTTCGCGCTGTGGCCTTGGGGGGTGGGAGTTGTCGGCTGAATCATCGACGCTCCAGTATCGCTGAATGATCGGTGGACATGAATTGCAAGGGTCTTTTGTGGGCCATCGGCAAAAATGCCAGAATTGCGTTTTTCATTTTGATTGGAGCCATCTTGCTGAAAAAAGTGTTCATGAGCCTCGTCGGCGCAGTGGTGCTGTTGTTGCTGTTTGCCACCACGCGGAGCGACACCTTTCGGGTGGAACGAAGCATTGCTGTCAAGGCAGAGCCAGCCAGGGTTTACGCCTTGTTGAACGACTTCCATGCCTTTGGTTCCTGGTCACCGTGGGAAAAGCTGGACCCAAAGATGACAGTCAACCACAGTGGTGCCACCAGTGGCCCTGGTGCGGTTTACACCTGGGACGGCAACGATGGCGTGGGCGCAGGTCGCATGGAAATATTGAAGTCCGAACCCGACACTCGGGTCATCGTGAAGCTGGATTTCTTGAAACCCTTTGAGGGGCACAACACCTCCGAATACACTCTGGCCAGTGCGGCAGGCACGACCACGGTGACTTGGGCTATGTACGGACCCAGCCCTTACATCTCCAAGCTCATGGGCATCTTTGTCAGCATGGACCGCATGATCGGCAAGGACTTTGAGCGGGGTCTGTCCAATCTCAAGGCACAAGTCGAAAAATAGGCCATAGCCTTGCCGTTACGATACTTCCTGTTTGATTATTTTTTTCACTCGAGACCACGATGCAACAACCCACGCTCAAACCAAAAAGCCCCAATTTTTCATCCGGTCCCTGCGCCAAGCGCCCGGGCTACAACGTCGCCGCCCTGCAGCTAGACACGCTGGGCCGCTCGCACCGCTCGGCCCTGGGCAAGAAGGCATTGGGTCTGGCGTGCACAGAGACCGCCCGAATTTTGGGATTACCCGAGGGCTACCGGGTCGCAGTCGTCCCTGCGTCGGACACGGGTGCCGTTGAAATGGCGATGTGGTCCCTGTTGGGCCCGCGTGGTGTGGATGTGTTGGCCTGGGAGTCGTTTGGCTCCGGCTGGGTGACCGACATCGTCAAACAGCTCAAGCTGCCCAATGTCAACAAGATTGAGGCCGGGTATGGCGACATTGCCGACTTTGCCCGCGTCAACTTTGACAACGACGTGGTGTTTACGTGGAACGGCACCACCTCGGGCGTGAAGGTGCCCAATGGCGACTGGATTGCGGCTGACCGCGCGGGCCTGACCATTTGCGACGCCACGTCTGCCGTGTTCGCCATGGAGCTGCCCTGGGAGAAGCTCGACGTTGTGACCTACTCATGGCAGAAAGTGCTGGGCGGCGAGGGCGGCCACGGCATGCTAATTTTGAGCCCACGCGCAGTGGCGCGTCTGGAGAGTTATTCGCCGCCATGGCCAATGCCCAAGATTTTTCGCATGACATCGGGCGGCAAACTGACAGAAGGCCTGTTCAAGGGCGAGACCATCAACACACCGTCCATGCTCTGCGTGTCCGACTACCTGGACGCATTGGCCTGGGTTGACAAGCTGGGCGGCGTGCAGGCCACAATGGCGCGCAGTGAGGCCAACCTGAAAGTGCTGGCCGATTTTGTGGCCGCCAACGACTGGATTTCGTTCCTGGCGAAAGACCCCGCAACCCGTTCTAACACCAGTGTTTGCCTGACGCTGACGGTGACCGAAGAGCAGGTCAAGAAGATGGTCAAGCTTCTCGAAGCCCAGGGCGTGGCCTTCGACATTGGCGCCTACAAAGACGCACCGGCCGGCATTCGCATCTGGTGCGGTGCCACCGTGGAAGCCACTGACCTGCAAGCACTGCTGCCGTGGTTGACCTGGGCTCACGCCGAAGTCACCGCAGCTTGATATGAACACGACCACACCCATGTTCAAAGTTCGTACCTACAACCAGATTTCGGTCAAGGGGCTGGAGCGCTTTCCACGCCAGCACTACGAGGTTGGCAGCGACATAGGCCATCCTGATGCGTTTTTGCTACGCAGCCAAAAGCTCCAGGGGGTGGAAGTGCCCGACACGCTGCTGGCGGTGGCGCGTGCCGGGGCCGGGGTGAACAACGTGCCCATTGACCAGTACAGCAAGTTGGGCATTGTCGTGTTCAACACGCCGGGGGCCAACGCCAATGCGGTCAAGGAGCTGGTGATGGCGGGCATGCTGCTGGCCACCCGCGGCGTCTTGCCAGGTCTGGCCTATGTGCAGTCGCTCACCCACATGACCGATGCCGCCGAGATGGCGCAACTGCTAGAGAAAGAAAAGTCCCGCTTTGTTGGCGGCGAGCTCAAAGGCAAGACGTTGGGTGTCGTGGGGCTGGGCGCCATCGGCTCCATGGTGGCGGACATGGCTTTGGCCATGGGCATGAAGGTGGTTGGGTTTGACCCGGCCCTGTCGATCGATGCCGCCTGGCGTCTGTCGAACGCAGTCACGCGCATGGAGAATCTGCAGTCGCTGATGGCGCGTTCAGACTACGTTTCTGTACATGTACCAGCGATGGACGCCACACACCACATGGTCAATGCCGAGGCCCTGGCCGTCATCAAAAAGGGCGCTGTGTTGCTGAACTTTGCCCGCGAAACCATTGTTGACCCGGTCGCCGTGTTGCTCGCGCTGGACCAGGGAAAGTTGAGCCGTTATGTGTGTGACTTTCCTGAGCCCGCCATGCTGGGGCGCAGCGACGTGATTGCCACACCGCATATTGGCGCCAGCACCGAGGAGTCGGAAGAGAACTGCGCCATGATGGCGGCCAACCAGTTGATGGATTTTCTGGAGAGCGGCAACATCACCAACGCGGTTAACTTCCCTGCGGTTGCCATGGCGCGTGGTCCCGGCACCTGGCGCATCACCTTTGCCAACGACAATGTGTCCGGTGTATTGGGGCATGTGTTGTCGGTTCTGGCATCTAACCAAGTTAACGTGGTGGACATGATCAACAAGAGTCGCGGTGAGCTGGCGTTCAACATCATGGACGTGGAGAACGAACCCAGCGCGGCCGTGGTGGCGGCCATTCAGGCCACCGAACATGTGGTCCGTGTGCGAGTGATTGGCCCCACACTGCTATAAAAATGGTAGCTGTCTGCGCACATTTCACGGGGGCTAGAGGCGAATTTTTCTAATGGACTGGCGGATGTCATTGGGTTGACACACTGCGACGGCACCATTGGCAGACATTGTCTGTTCAACTCAAGGTGCTCCATGTCAAATACGCCCAATTTTTCCCGTCGTTCCATTTTGCAAGCGCTGTCTGGCGTGCCCTTTCTGCCGCTGTCATCCGCCTTTGTAGGCGTTGGCCTGACGACCACCGCATGTGGTGGCTCCTCAGTCGCCGTGACTTTGTCATCGGTCAGCTTCTCCAGCATGGCCGCACCGTCACTGGCCAATGCCGCCGCCATGGCAACCACCAGTGTTGGGTCGGTGATGTCGGTCAACTTCAGCGACAGCAGCAAGCTCGAATATAAGTTGGCTTACCAGCCCTTCTTTGTGACGGGGGACCTGGTCTCTGACGGCAAAGGTGGCAAAACCTTGGCCGGTGGCTATTACGATATCAACAACCAACCCATCGTGGACGTTACCGTGGCTGGCAAGGAGCGCCAATATTTCTCGGACTCACCCGATGGCACGTCGCTGCTCAGCATTGCAGGGGCCAAGGTAACAGGCGTGGTTGGCAACACTGTATTTGCTGTGGTTCAGTTTGAGTACACCACCTGGGCGCAGGATGGCGTGACGGCCATGTATGGCAAGCTGCCATCGCCCATCGCCGTGCTGACTCTGGACCAGAGCCCCGCCACGGGCAAGTTGTCGCTGGTGAAGTACCACAACGTCGATACATCGGGCGTGCACGGTTTGTGGATCACCTGTGGTGCCAGCCTCTCGCCATGGGGCACGCATTTGTCCAGTGAAGAGTACGAACCCAATGCTTTTGCCGTGGCAACGGATGCACAGTTCAAAGCCTTCAGCAAGAACCTGTATGGCAGCGAAACGGCCGCCAACCCCTATCACTACGGCCACATGCCTGAAGTGACTGTGAATACAGATGGCACTGGCTCCATCAAAAAGCATTACTGCATGGGCCGCATTTCGCACGAGCTGGTCCAGGTCATGCCGGACAACCGCACCGTTTTCATGGGTGACGACGCCACCAACAGCGGCTACTTTGTGTTTGTGGCGGATCGTGAGAAAGACCTGTCATCAGGCACGCTGTATGTGGCCAAGGTTGGCGCGGGGTTCAGTGTGGACCCAACCGCCGCTGCTGCACCGCTGACATGGATAAAACTGGGCTCTGCCACCAGCGCCGAGATCCACACGCTGGCCAATACGCTTAAAGCCACTGACATCATGGCGGTATCCGCAGTTGACCCGCTGGATGCCAGTTACAAAAAGGTCAATGCGAACGGCAAGACTGAATGGATCAAGCTCAACGCTGGCATGGAAAAAGCCGCTGCGTTTCTGGAGACACACCGCTATGCGTCTCTGGTGGGTGCATCCATGGGATTTTCGAAAATGGAAGGCACCACCGTCAATATCAAGGATAAGGTGGCTTACTCCGCGCTGCAAAACTGCATCGCGTCCATGGTCACGGGCAATGCGTTCAACACGCCGGGCAACGGCATTGGTCTTGCCAAAGCACTCAATGCTGGTGCGGTGATGGCACTCAACCTCAAGGGGGGTGCCAAAGACGACCTGGGCGCGGCCATCAACAGCGACTGGATGCCTGTCGACACCAAGGCGCTGCTGATCGGTGAAGACATCGCCGCCGACACGCTGGGTAACACCGGCAACCCCGACAAAATCGCCAACCCCGATAACTTGAAGTTCTCGGAAGCCATGCGCACGCTCTTCATTGGCGAAGACAGCAGCCAGCACGTCAACAACTTCCTGTGGGCCTACAACATTGACACCAAGGTGTTGTCGCGCGTCATGTCCATTCCGTCGGGCGGTGAGTCAACCGGCCTGCATGCGGTGGACGATCTCAATGGCTGGACTTACATCATGAGCAACTTCCAGCACCCGGGCGACTGGCTGCCCATCCACGCTAATGTTAAGACCACGCTCGACCCGCTGCTCAAGACCAACTACCGGGACAAATTTGGTGCAGCGGTGGGTTATCTCACGGGCGAATTGATACAGCTAAAACTCAGCAAGGCGTGAAGCGCCGGACTTTCGGGGGGGTGAGACACTAGCGCGTCTCCACCCGGCCTTCAGCATGCCGCGCAAAGCGGCTCTGCTCGCGCGGGTGCACCGGGTCGGTGACAGGCCAGGGCCAGCCGCCAAATTCGGTGGCGCGGTAGTCCGCATAGGCCTGTTGCACTTCGGCTTTTGTGTTCATCACAAAGGGGCCGTATTGCACCACCGGCTCGCCAATGGGGCGGCCTTGCAGAACCAGCAGCTCCGTCGCCTCGGACCCACCTGCCAGTTCAACGGCCTGGTTGGCAGCCAGTTCAATGGCCGACCCCGGTGGAACCGCCTGCCCATTGATCGTGAGCGCATTGCCTTCGAAAAAGTAGAGCATGCGGCGCGTGCCCTGGCCGCGCGCGGCAGGCAGCGTCCAGCGTGCGCCGCGCTCCATCTTGATTGTCCAGATCGCCAGGTCCGAACCCGGTTGCGAAGCCCATGAATCTGGCGGTGGAGGCAAGCCTTTGGCGTCGCCCAGCGTGCCGGCAATGCAGGCTACTTCAGTCGTTTTGCCTTGGTCGTCCTGCGCACACACGCGGGCAATGTCTTCGCGCCAGAACATGGTGAAGTGGGGTTCCACCATCTTGTTGCGCGCGGGCAGGTTCAGCCAGATCTGGAATAACTCCGCCGGGTTGGGCTGGTCGGTTTTCAGGAGCGGAAACATCTCGCAGTGCACCACGCCCTTGCCCGCGGTGAGCCATTGCACATCGCCACCACCAAAGCGTGCGGTAGCACCCAGTGAGTCGGAGTGGTCAATCAAGCCCTGGCGGGTGATGGTGACGGTCTCAAAGCCTCGGTGCGGGTGCGATGGGAAACCGGGAATGGTTTCACCGTGGTACATGCTCCAGCCGTCCTTGCCGCCAAAGTCCTGCCCCATATTGCGCCCGGCCAGTGACGCGTCTGGCCCCATATTGGCGTTGCCCTTGGGGTAGGCGTCGTTGTGGTGGACGCAAAACAGGAAGGGGTCGATAGTTTGCCAGGGAAAGCCCAGGCTCTGGACACTCAGAATGATGGGGTGGTTCATGGGCTGGATTCAGAGTTGATATTTCGCCCGCTCGTGCAAATGGTCGGAGCGCCGGTTGCCAATCCTTCAACTAACCGGACAACTGGCTATCGGACTTACCCTCTTGTGCCAAAAAGACCAGAATAACGATCAGGCCGATGACTGGCACCAAGACGATCAGTTGCCACCAACCACTTCTGCCCGTGTCATGCAGTCTTCTGGTTGCTACGGCAATTGACGGAAGCAGCGTGCCCAGCGAAAAAAGCCCACCCAAAATTGAACTGGTCATAGAGGCTCCTGTGCTGGCCAACATAATGAAAAGCATGAACCACCAGTACTCAGGACGAGTTGCTCGTCCTGTGAAGTCAGCATACTTTGCGAAACAGAGTTTGATTGATTCTTGAAATGTCATGTCGATGCTCCGATGTTGGTGCACAACATTGTGGTGGAAGAATCAGGCAACGATAGTAAGTTCACAAATGATTTCTGTCTGAAGATGACTAATGCTGCTCGAATTGACCCAAATGGGGGGTGGACTACTGTCATTCCAACCTGCAAAGTCTGTGTTGAACCTCAGGTGCGCTACATTGACCGATGGGAAAACCACCGGTGATCGGACGGAGCAGGGGCTTTTACTGACTTGATTGCCATCATGGGAAAAACTTGCGATAGATCAAACAGCAGATTTCAAAACGTCTTGTGATTCACATACTTATGGGATGCGTCGCTGTCGGCTTCTCGTAATACTGGAGAAAATTGGTCAAAACCATGGCAGTCGATGGAATTGCTGACATGGACGGGATCAAATAGGTAGCTTCCAGCGCAACGTGTACAGGCAGTAGCGGGTCTTTTATTGTGTGTAAATTGGGACGGAAACCGTATGAAGAGACAAATTTTTGCCAGCATTTTGGCGCTGACACTTTGCGGTGCGTCCGCCTTGGCGCAACTCACGCCTGCACCTGGCATAACCGCGAACGGTCAGAACCAGGCTGTCATAGTTGGGGCCAACACACCTGTCAAAATTGACATCACGCTGAAAAATGCCCCCGTTGGCAGCGCGGACTGGTGGGTTGCAATGGTGTCATCGATAGCGCCAGATACGATTTTTACGTTCGATCTGAGCAAAGGGTGGGTGCCAACCATTACCGCGGCGTTGACGGGCGCGCTACCGGACATTCCTACACCCATAACACTTGTCAATGAGGTCATGCCGGCGGGTGACTACGTCTTCTTGTTTGGGTTAGACCAATTCCCGGATGGGCAGTTAACAGCCGCAAGTTTGGTGTACAACTCCGTTGCGGTACGGGTAGAAAAGCCACTGACCGTCGGTGGAA
>JBAWYQ010000024.1:0-30430 GCA_037143475.1 Burkholderiales bacterium
GCGTGGTCATCATGATCATGCGGGCGACCCAGAAGAAGATGATGTCGTAGCCGGTGACCAGCACACTGGATGGCAGGTACAGGTCATAGTCGTTGAGTTCCCCGCTCTGGGTCGCGGCGGAAACGGCCTGGCTCATACGCGCTTCGCGCGCCAAATCGCTGCGTCCGTCCCCACCACGCCCCAAAGCTGCGCCGTCGTTACCCCAGCCCATTGTCGAGAAGGGGACCAGGGCTGAGGAGTACCAGGTGTCGAGCACGTCTTCATCGCGCCTGAGTGTCTTGCCCGGTGCCTGGGCCTGGGCCTCGGTTTCGTTGCGGGCCACATAAACCTTGCCATCTTCGTCATACCAGGCTGGGATCTGGTGTCCCCACCAGAGCTGGCGGCTGATGCACCAGTCGGTGATGTTGTTCATCCACTGGTTGTAGGTGTTGATCCAGTTCTCGGGTACGAATCGCACCTCGCCGCTTGCTACTGCATTGATAGCGCCTTGCGCAATGCTAGTGCCTGCTGGGCCAGGTTTTGTCATTGCGACAAACCACTGGTCCGTCAACATCGGTTCGATGACCTGGCCGGTGCGGGCGCAGCGCGGCACCATCAGCTTGTGCTTTTTCACTTCGACCAGCAGGTCTAGAGCATCCAAATCCTTGACGATCTGCTTGCGGGCGGCAAATCGGTCCATGCCGACATACGCTGCGGGCGCGTTGGCGTCGATCTTGGCGTCCAGCGTTAGCACACAGATCATGGGCAGCTTGTGGCGCTGGCCCACCGCATAGTCGTTCTGGTCGTGTGCCGGGGTGACCTTGACCACGCCGGTGCCGAAAGCCTTGTCCACGTAGTCGTCGGCAATCACGGGGATGGTGCGGTTACACAGGGGCAGGGTAACGTGCTTGCCGATCAGGTGGGCATAGCGCTCGTCTTCGGGGTGAATCATGGCGGCCACGTCGCCCAGCATGGTCTCGGGGCGGGTGGTGGCGACCACCAGGCCTTCGACCAGCTCGCCATTGACCATCTGCGGGCCATCAGCAAACGGGTACCGGATGTGCCACAGCGAGCCGTCTTCTTCTTCACTTTCCACTTCCAGGTCGCTCACGGCGCTCTGCAGTACCGGGTCCCAGTTGACCAGACGCTTGCCACGGTATATCAGGCCCTGCTCATACAACTGCACAAAGGTCTCGGTCACCGTCTTGGACAGCTTGTCGTCCATGGTGAAGTATTCACGGCTCCAGTCCACGCTGTCGCCCATTCGGCGCATCTGGGTGGTGATGGTGTTGCCCGACTTTTCTTTCCACTCCCAGACTTTTTCCACAAAGGCCTTGCGGCCCAGGTCGTGGCGGCTGACACCCTGGTCCTGCAACTGGCGCTCCACCACGATCTGCGTGGCGATGCCAGCGTGGTCCGTGCCCGGAATCCAGGCCGTGTTGGCGCCCAGCATGCGGTGGTAGCGCGTGAGGCTGTCCATGATGGTCTGGTTGAACGCATGGCCCATGTGCAGCGTGCCGGTCACGTTGGGAGGCGGTAACTGGATGGCAAAGGACGGTTGGCCCTCTTGGGGCGCCTGCGTGCCGCGATAGCCGGCCACGCCGTACCCTCGCTTTTCCCACTCCGGTCCCCAATGGGCTTCCAGCGCGGCGGGCTCGAAGGATTTGGAGAGGGACTGCAGGCCGGGCTGGAGCGGTGTGGCGGGAGGAGTGGATGCGGTGTCGGTCATGTGCGGGTCATTTCTGTCAGAGCAGGCGATTTTACCGGGAGCAACTTGCTCCACCTCAATAAATGCACTTGCCTGCGTGCTATAAAGGTTTGTCGCTAGACGGTCTGTCCCAACCAGGTGATGGACCCCAACCCGGAGAAAAATTATGCAAGTACAAGTTCATACCGATGACCACATCCAGGGCGGCGAGTCCCTCGCGCAGTGGGTTCAGGACGAAGTCAAAGCCCGCTTGGCCCGTTTTGCCGAAACCGTTACCCGTGTGGAAGTCTTTTTGACTGACGTGGATGCTGGCAAATCCGGCACCAATGACAAACGCTGCCGGCTGGAAGCCCGAGTTGCCGGTCGGCCACCCGTTTCTGTCACTGCCGATGCTGACAAAATGGCCGCAGCTGTAACCGATGCGGTCGATAAGCTCATCCGCGTGCTTGATACCGAGTTGGGTCGTGCAAAAGACCGCCACGGGCGTGACACGATTCGCGCTGCGCAAGAGTAAAACGTCGCATACCGAGCACTTGGCCCGGCGATGATTCAGACACAGGGCCTGTGCTATCAGTACCCCAACGGGCCAAGGCTGGACTTTCCCGACATCAATGTTCCGCAAGGCGCCGTGCTGTTGCTCAGCGGCCCGTCTGGTTGTGGAAAATCCACCTGGCTGGCACTTGTTGCGGCTCTGGTCGCGCCTACGGCGGGAAGCCTCTGCGTAGCCGGTCAAACGCTGGATGCTCTCAAATCAGTAGCTGCTGACGCATGGCGGGCGAAGGCTATAGCCTTTTTGCCCCAAAAACTTCACCTCAGTTCAGCACTCAACGTGTACCAAAATTTGGCCATGGCGCAGTGGGCATCAGGGCAGGTCGAAGATGCTGCCCGCATTTTTACGGCCTTGCAGTCCTTGGGTGTGGACGCTTTGGCTCAGCGCAGGCCAGGCCAGCTTTCGGGCGGACAAGCCCAACGCGTGGCGCTGGCTCGGGCGGTTCTGTTGCAACCTCAGGTGATTTTGGCGGATGAACCAACAGCCAGTTTGGATGATGAGGCGGCGGCGGATGCCGTGGGTCTGCTGCTGTCCACCGCCAAAGTGCAGGGCGCCACGCTGGTAATTGCCACACACGATGCGCGGGTGGCGACCCTGATTCCGTCCGATATTGATGGTCAAATCGGCTTCCAGCCCTTGCGGTTGTTGCGTAACCAGCTATGAAAACGCTAGCATTTGCCTGGCGCTATCTCTGGTCCCGCCCGCTGGGCGCTGCGCTCAATGTGCTGTTGCTCAGTCTGGGGCTGGCATCGATCACCTTCTTGCTGCTGGTTGGGCACCAGCTCAGTAAAGCCTTTGAGCGCGACTTGGCCGGCATCGATGTGGTGGTTGGGGCCAAGGGCAGCCCCATGCAACTCATATTGAGCGGTGTGCTGCACATTGACGTGCCACCAGGCAATGTGCCGCTGCAGGCCGTGCGTGCACTGGAAAAGCACCCGCTGGTGGCCAGCGTCATCCCTATCAGCCTGGGGGATAACTTTCGCAGTTACCGCATCGTCGGCACGTCGCACGACTACCTGACCCTGTATGGCGCCACGCTGGCGCAGGGCCGCTTGTGGGACCAGTCGATGCAGGTGGTGCTGGGTGCCAGTGCTGCCGCCAAGCTGGGCGCGGGCCTGGGCCAGACCTTTGCCGGCAACCATGGGTTAGGGGCGGGCGGCCATGCGCATGGCGACAGCACCTACACCGTGGTGGGCATTCTGGCGCCCAGTGGCAGCGTGTTGGACCGGCTGATCCTGACCGACTCCGCCTCGGTCTGGAAGGTTCATGAAGACTTCACCGCATTGGACGAAGATGACCGCAAGGCCATGGAAGAAGAGCGTGAAGTCACGATGGCGCTGGTGCGCTACAAAACCCCGATGGCAGCATTGAGCTTTCCCCGTTTTGTTAACACCACCACCGAGATGCAAGCCGCCGCACCGGCGCTGGAGATCACCCGCCTGCTCAACATGATGGGCCTGGGTACCGACGTGCTGCGTGCCTTTGCCGGCGTGCTGCTGCTGACCGCCGCCCTGAGCGTCTTCATCGCCCTGTGGAGCGCCGTGCGCGAGCGCCGGGGCGACCTGGCCCTGTTGCGCATGCTGGGCGCGCCCCCGGGCAAGGTGGCGGCGCTGTTGTTGTGCGAGGCTGTTTGGCTGGGCCTGCTGGCCGCGGCCCTTGGCTTACTGCTGGGGCAGGGCTTTGCTGCTGCGCTGGGCTGGTTCTTGAAGCTCGACAGCACCCTGCTGATTGGCGGCATGGTCTGGCCGAGCGAACTGGCGGTGGTGCCGGCACTGGCGCTGGGCGTGTCGTTGGGCGCGGCACTGCTGCCGGCCTGGGGCGCCTACCGCGTCAGCGTGCTGGAACTTTTGCAATCGCGTTAAATCCATCAACCCAATCCAACCCCGGAGATTTTATGAATCAATTGCTTCTAGCCCTCGTCACCATTGCGTGTAGCGCTACGGTTTGCATAGCAGCCGAAACCCACGGCGACAAGGAAACCAAGGCAGACATTGCCAAGCACCGCGCCATTGCCGCCGCCCACGAGGGTGCGGCCAAGTGCCTGGAGTCCGGCAAGAAGGACGACGTGTGCATCAAGGAGTTGCAGGCGGCGTGCAAGGGGCTTGCCATTGGCAAGTTTTGTGGAATGAAGCACGAGCATTAAGATCAACCCATTCTGGAGATGCTGACCATGCCCCATTTCGTCACCCGCCGTTTGACTCTCGTTGCCGTACTGTGCGCTGGCCTGTTCCCCGTTGTGGTGTCCTCACAATCCGCTTCACCCGTTGCTGGCGTACCTGCGGGCACTGGAGCGGGCGTGCACAGCCCCAACAGCCCGTTTGCGCCCCTGCAGGAGCGTACGGACGTGGTGCCATGGTCAGTTTTGACTGACGTAAAAACCAAGGTTGAGAAGAACCGAATCCTGCCGGTTTTCTCGACGCCCGTGATGGCGCTCAACCAGAAAAGTCAGCGCATCCAGGGTTTCATGATGCCTCTGGATCCGGGCGAAAAGCAAAAGCACTTTTTGCTGAGCTCTGTGCCGCTGAGCTGTTCGTTTTGTGTACCCGGCGGTCCCGAGAGCATGGTCGAGGTCAAAACCAAGACGCCGATCAAGTATTCACTGGAACCCGTCGTTGTGGAAGGACAGTTTGCTGTCCTGAAAGACGACCCCTATGGCCTGTACTACCGCATCAGCGATGCGACGCCGGTGAAGTAAGCATCCGTGCCCGGATGTGCGGCCAGAGCAGATTCAACGCCAGTCCACCCATCACCAGCCCAGCGGCGGCGAGCTTCCAGCCCGGCAAGCCCTCGCCCAGCCACAATGCCGAGCTTCCCATGCCGAATAATGGCACCAGAAGCGCCATGGGCGTTACCGTGGCAGCTGGGTATCGGGACAGTAACCAGCCCCATGCTGCGTAGCCAAAGAGTGAGTTTCCCCACGCTTGCCAAGCCACAGCCGCCCAAGTTCCCATCGTAGCCCAGCGTAGCCCTGTGGCGACCGCGTCCCAGCCTTCGACCGCCAGGCACAGTGCAGCCAGCGGCGGCACGGCAAACAGGCTGGACCACACCACGTAACTCACCATGTTGACCTGGCCAGCTTTGCGCGACGTCATATTGCCGCCAGCCCACGACATGGCCGCCAGCAGGATGAGCCCCAATCCCAGCACCGTGGTACTGCCATCGGTGTGCATGACGATGGTGCCGATTCCTGCGGTCGCCAGGGCCAAGGCCAACCATTGCACCCGTTGCAGTCGTTCACCAGACAGGCGCATGGAGAGTCCGATGGTGAAGAACACCTGCACCTGGATCACCAGCGAAGCCAGACCCGGCGAGATGTGACCATTCATGGCAACAAAGAGTAGGCCGAACTGGCCAACCCCAATCAGTAAACCATAGGCTGCCAGATTGCGCCAGGGCACCGCGGGGCGGCGAAAAAAGAAGATGGCTGGAAAAACGGCCATCGAGAAACGCAGGGTTGCAAACAGCAGGGGTGGCATTTGTCCCAGTGCGAGTTTGATGACGACAAAGTTGGTGCCCCACACGGCAACCACGGCCAACGCCAACAGGAAATGCCGCAAGGGCAGCGAGGTGTGCATCGTCTGCAGAGTGAGTGAGTCTGCGTGCCAGTGTTAGGTTATCAGGGTGCCAGTCGCTCGCGCAGCCATTGGCCTTCGGCTGCCGGCGTGTAACGCAAACGGTCATGCAAACGGCTCTTGCGGCCTTGCCAGAATTGCCAGTTGTCGGGTTTAAGCCGGTAGCCACCCCAGTGGGCAGGGCGTGGCGGTTGGAGCAGAAACTGTGCAGCATATTTAGCCGCATTGGCCACCAGCACGCCGCGCCCGGATATCACTTCGCTTTGCGGCGAAGCCCAGGCGCCCAGGCGCGAGTCCAGTGGACGGCTATGAAAGTAGGCGTCGCTCTCCTGCGAACTGACTTTCTCAACGATGCCCTCAATACGCACCACGCGTTCCAGTTCAACCCAGTGGAACTGCAACGCGGCATAGGGGTTGCCCGCCAATTCCACGCCTTTTCGGCTCTCATAGTTGGTGTACCAGGTGATGCCCTGTGCGTCGTAGCCCTTGATCAGCACCACGCGGGTGGACGGACGCAAGTTACTGGCCACCGTGGCCAACGTCATGGCGTTGGGCTCGGGTACTTCAGCCGCAATGGCTTCCTTGAGCCACTGCTCGAATTGCAGCAAGGGATCTGCCTGGGAGGCAGCTTCGTCGAGTTCGGCGCGTTCGTAACTTTTACGGAGATCAGCGATGTGGGTCATGGCCGCAGTATAGAAGTCGTGGTCGACAGTGTTGGACTCAAGCGGTGCGGTGGACCACTGGGCGACCCGCTTCCACCATGAATTGCGCCAGCGTTTCGATGCGTGTCTCCTTTTGCGTCACATCGTCCACCACGCGCAAGGTGGTGGTCAGGCGCTGGGGTGTGATCTCGACCACGCCATAACCACTACGGTCCTCGTCAGCAAAGATGAAGTTGGGGTTCTTGGCCAATCGCTCATCCCTGAGGGCGTTGCCGCCGCCGCGCGAGCTGATGCTGGTGCCGCAGAACTCCACGCCGACATTGGCACTGTTGGCGTCGTTGTAATCGGCCTTGATATGGCCGACCCAGTTCTCATGGACGTCACCACCCAGAATAGTTGGGTTGGCAACCTTGTGCTTGCTTAACGATGCTGTCAGACGTTGGCGCGCGCCGGGGTAGCCGTCCCAGCCATCGTTCCAAAATGATTGCCCGGTACCTGCTTTGAAATCGCGCTGGCCAAAGAGTGTTTGTTGACCAATCAGGTTCCAGCCTGGGCTGGCCTGTTGGAGTGATTGGTCCAGCCACTGCTCCTGAGTGGCACCCAATAAGGTGCGAGACGAGTCACTCAAGGCATAGCGGGCGCGGTAGTCATCGAGTGTCAGCACCCAGCCCCCCGATGGAATGCGCACGGCCTTTCCCCCTGCGGGGTACTCGTAGATGTAGTCGCCCAGGAACAGCACTGCATCCAGATCTTCGCCCAGCATATGAGGAATCGATAGAAATACCATCGGTCAGGTTCCAGGCCAACAGGCTCCACATGTACCGAATGCGCCAGTTCTGCCACGGCCTGTACCTGACCACGTTGTACGATGCGGGTGAACTGCGCATCGTGCGCTGGTAAGCCGCTGGCTACCCCGAGTTTGAACGGGTTGCTGTCAAACCGGGTCTGGCTCCATGCGCGGCCTGACAAACCCAGGCTGGCCGCACTGGCAGGCTGCAGCCATTGCCTGCGGGACGTAGGCGAAGCCGCATCGTTTGGGGTACCGTCTGGAGACGGATTCGGCAGAAATAACTCCATGGATTGCTGCGGTGATGGTAGCGGTCCCGCGAACGGGTGTGAAAACTTGTACCTCGCTGGTAATTATGGGGTACTCAGATGCATCCCTTCCCAGTTACCATCGAAGATGTAATCTTGTTACATCACGCCATGCCACATTCTGTACCTGTTCACCCTGCTGTTCTTGCGGTCACCCGCCGTATCGTGGAGCGCAGTGCACCCACGCGTGGCACCTACCTTGCGCAACTGGACGCTGCAGCAAATCGTAAGCCTGGTGCCGAACGCATGGGCTGCGCCAATGTGGCGCACGCTTTTGCCGCCATGCCCGGCAACGACAAGTTCCGCGTGGTGGCAGAAAAGGGCCCCAACATCGGTATCGTTAACGCTTATAACGACTTGCTTTCAGCCCACGCTCCGTTTCAACATTACCCCGAGTTGGTCAAGCGCGAAGCCCGCAAGCACGGTGCCACGGCGCAAGTGGCGGGTGGCGTGCCTGCCATGTGCGACGGCGTGACGCAAGGCACTCCGGGCATGGAGCTCAGCCTGTTCAGCCGCGACGCCATTGCCATGGCCACTGCAATTTCGCTGAGCCACGATGTGTTCGACTGCGTGCTGATGCTGGGCGTTTGCGACAAGATTGTGCCGGGTCTGTTGATTGGAGCGCTGCACTTTGGCCATCTTCCCACGGTGTTTGTGCCCGCCGGCCCCATGACATCGGGGCTGTCCAATAGCGACAAAGCCAAGGTGCGCGAGTCGGCCGCTCAGGGTCTGATCGGGCGCACCGAGTTGCTGCAAGCCGAGTCGGCCGCCTACCATGGGCTGGGCACCTGCACCTTTTATGGCACGGCCAACAGCAACCAGATGCTGCTCGAAGCCATGGGCTTGCACGTGCCAGGTACCGCGTTTATCAACCCCGGGGCACAGATGCGTGCAGAGCTCACCCACGAAGCCGTGCGCACCGTGCTGGGCATCACAAAAGCCAAACGATTTACACCGATTGGCCAGCTGGTGGATGAACGTTGCATCGTCAATGCCATGGTCGCGCTGCTGGCGACAGGTGGCTCCACAAACCACTTGATTCACTGGGTGGCGGTGGCCCGTGCGGCGGGCGTCTTGATCGATTGGAATGACTTCTCTGACCTGTCCGATGTGGTGCCGCTCCTGACCCGTGTCTACCCCAACGGCGGCGCCGACGTCAACCAGTTCCAGGCGGCAGGTGGACCCGGCTATGTGATTCGCGAACTGCTGGACGCTGGCTACTTGCACCCGGATGTGTTGACCGTGCGCGCGGGTGGGTTACGCGAGTACACCGGTATACCTGTTGCGGACGCGAGCGGTGGTTTGCAATGGACGGACACGGGTGCCAGCAACGATGAGGCGGTGGTCCGACCGGTCAGTAGCCCGTTCAGCTCCAGCGGAGGTCTGAAATTGCTGCAAGGTAACCTGGGACGCAGCGTGATCAAGGTGTCCGCCGTTCCAGAAGACCGGCATGTGATTGACGCACAGTGCCGGGTGTTCGATTCGCAAGACGAATTGCACCAGGCCTTTGCTGCCAACGAGATGAATCAGGACATGGTCTGTGTCGTGCGCTGGCAGGGGCCACAGGCCAACGGCATGCCAGAGTTGCACAAGCTCACGCCACCGATGGCGGTGCTACAGGGTAAAGGCTACCGGGTGGCGCTGGTGACGGATGGGCGTATGAGCGGTGCCTCTGGCAAGGTGCCTGCCGCCATCCACGTGTCACCCGAAGCGGCGGTCGGTGGACCCTTGGCCAAGGTACGTACGGGAGACCGTATCCGGTTGGACGCCATTGCGGGAACGCTTCAGGTCTTGGTGGATCCCCAGGATTGGGACGCTCGCGAGGTCTTCACTATGCCCGAGGCTCTGCGGGCTGCCAACAGTGTGGGCATGGGTAGGGAATTATTTGCCGGCATGCGCCGCAACGCGTTGGCGGCGGAAGCGGGTGCCTGTAGCTGGCTGTAAGGCCCAACTCCGCCGTCCTGATCGACCCCTTGGATTGAAAAGAAAAACATGTCTTCATCTCAACGTTTCACAGCCTTGCAAGTCATGCAGGATGCACCCGTCATTCCAGTCATTGTGCTCCATGATGTGGCCCATGCCGTGCCCATGGCTCGCGCACTGGTCGCGGGCGGCATTCGCATGCTGGAGATAACGCTGCGTACGCCACAGGCGCTGGCCTGCATGGAAGCCATTGCCAAGGATGTTCCTGAAGCGGTGGTGGGTGCTGGCACGGTGCGTTCATCTGCAGACGCGCAGGCCGCCGCCCGAGCCGGCGCCTGTTTCGCTGTGAGCCCCGGTTACACGCGCGCTGTGGGGCAGGCTTGCCGTGATGCCGGTATTGCGCTCTTGCCTGGTGTGGCCACTGGCAGTGAAATCATGATGGCACAGGAGGATGGGCTAACTGAACTCAAGTTCTTTCCTGCCATGCAGGCGGGAGGGGCATCCATGCTCAAGGCGTGGAGCGGTCCATTCTTCGATATCCGGTTTTGTCCCACTGGCGGTGTAACGCTGGCAAATGCCCCCGACTTTCTGGCGTTGCCTAATGTGGTATGCGTCGGTGGTTCGTGGCTTGTGCCTGCAAATGCGCTATTGCGCGGAGACTGGGAGCACATCACGCGGCTCGCTCGGGATTCAAAGGCGTTGGTCAAGTAGGGTTTTGGTTTTGAGTGTTGCTGTTCATGCGCCACTTACTGGTGCGTGGACGGTTGGCAAGTCGGCCTTGCCACGCTGCTTGGCTGCTTTTAACGGGTGTTTGACCTATGGCAAGGTCTACGCTCGGTGAGTAGCTAGCATGGCTCTCACAATTGATAAGGTGAACGCATGTTTGATCTACCGGTTAAGAGTCTGATGGAGCCCAATAAGCTGATCATGGTTTCGCCAGAGACTACCGTCAGTGAGGCGGCGGGATTGATGGCCAGTAAAAATACCGGTGCGGTGCTGGTTGTCGACAAACAGCGGCTCGTCGGCATCTTCACCGAGCGTGACGTCGTGTTTCGTGTATTGGCTAAAGGCCAGGATGCAGTGACAACGCCATTGCGGGACGTCATGACCTCATCACCATTTACATTGGCACAGGGCACTTCATACGGTCATGCACTGTTGCTGATGCAGGAGAACGGGTTTCGCCATGTGCCGGTAGTCGATGGTGAGCGCGTCGTCGGCATTGTTACGGCACGTAATGCGATGGACCCCCAGTTGGAGGAGTTTGTGTCAGAAGCGCGTCGGCGCGAGCATTACCGCGAGGCCGGCGCCTGAGGATGACTCCCGTAGTTCAAGCACGCTGGATTAATTCGATTTTGTAGCCGTCAGGGTCGGTCACAAACGCGATCACGGTGCTCCCGCCTTTGACCGGACCCGCTTCACGCGTCACATTGCCACCGGCCGCCTTGATTTTTTCACAGGCTGCATGGGCATCGGGAACACCCAATGCGATGTGGCCATAGGCCGTGCCCAATTCATAAGTTTCAACACCCCAGTTGTAGGTGAGTTCAATCTCCGCATGGTCTGGGTTGGTTCCATAGCCCACAAAGGCCAGGGTGTATTTGTACTCTGGATTTTCGGACGTTCGGATCAGCTTCATTCCCAAAACGTTGGTGTAAAACCGGATGGAGCGCTCGAGATTGCGAACGCGCAGCATGGTGTGTAGGAGTCGCATAGTCACTTATTTTGCAATGGGGCCGCTGGGGAAACTCGCTGCGATTGTGGCGCAGTTTGGCATTCAGAGTTTGGGTAACTCAAACACCGGGCGAGTTGCGGGGCGGTGCGCGCATAGAGTGCCGTTCTGGCTGACCCTGCGTGCGGGTTGTGGTGGGGAATAATGCAGGATATTGCAATCCCGCGGACCTCCCATGACCCACTTCACCCAAGTTGTTTTGTTCACCGATACCGACGGCCATGCACGCTTTCGCGAGAACGCCATTGTGCTGGACCAGGGTTCGCCGCAGTCCATGCTGTCCCAGTTGTTCGCCAGCGGTGGCTACCAGTTGCGCACCAGCCCCGTGGGGTTTCGTAGCCAGTTCCATTGCACGACAGCGCCCCAGTGGTGCTTCATTCTGGGTGGGCAGATGGAAATCGGGCTGCAGGGCGGTGTCTCGCGCATCTTCAAACCAGGCGAGCATTTTTATTCAGCGGACGTGCTGCCAGAAGGTGCAACCTTCGACCCGGCCATTCACGGGCACTGGAGCCGTCAGGTGGGGGATGATCCCTTGATCACGCTGTTTGTGCGGGGCTGAGCACCACGCGGGGGCATACGGTCTTAGCCGCCCTGCATTTCGCCCGACATCAGGGTCACGACGCCGGGTGTACCTGCCTTGACATGCCGGATTAATGCATTAGCAATGTCACTTGCCTTGATTGCACGGTAGTTGGCTGGCAGAAGGGGGCTTAGTCCGCGCGCCAGTAGCAGGCCCAAGCCTTCGCCGGAGCGTCCGGGTTGGTGCAGCGTTGCACGGTCGCCATCGATGAGCGAAGGACGCGCAATCACCAGGCTCTTGAAACCCATGCGTGCCAGCGAAAGCTCCATCTCGCCTTTGATCCGGTTGTAGAAAACCGAAGAATGACTGTTGGCGCCCATGGCGCTGACAACTCCTAATTTTGTAGCGCCCGACGCACGAACGGCGAGGGCTAAAGCCTCAACTGCCTTTAAGTCAATGGCTCGAAATGCATCCTTGCTGCCCGCCACCTTGATCGTGGTTCCCAATGCAATGAAGCAGTCATCCACCTTGGGCAGTGTCGCCAACGCGGCAAAGTCCACCACGTGTGACGTGAGCTTCGGGTGCTTTAGCGCCAAGGGCCGTCGGCCCACACTGTGGACCGACGTATACGTTTTATCGGCTAAAAGGGCCGCGAGGATTTCCTGACCCACGAGGCCCGTTGCCCCCGCCACCAAAGCCACCCGACCGAGATCCGCCGCCATTGCCGCCTCCGTTGCCTGATCCACCGCGGTTTCCACCGCCATACCCGCCACCGCCACGGCGTGCGCCGCGTTCCGCCATCATATCGACGCTGGTACGCATGGGGTCGGGCTGACCGCCGGGTGCCGAACGGGGAGTACGTGGCTCACCCATACCGCCACCGGCAAAACGACCTTCGTGGCTGCGGGGTTGCGCGTCGCCGACAGGTGGACGTCCACGTCCGGGACCCTGACCCCCTTGACCTTGCGGACCACGTGCACCCTGTGGGCGAGGAGCTTGCTCGCCGCTGCGACCCGGGCCAGCATTTCCGCGGGGACCCTGGGGACCACGTCCGCCGCCGCCGTTGCCTCGACCCGCGCCTTGGCCGCCACGGTCACCCTGGCCGGCCTTGTTCTCGCGAACACGCTGCATCATCTCAGTGCGCGCGGCGCGAGCGGCCGCTTGCATGACATCGCGGCTGGGTGGCTTACCGGCACCGCCCCAAATTGTCTGGCGGCCCATGGCAATGGGTTCACCCTGCTCGCCGGGCTCTGGTCCGAAGCCGTCAACGATCTGAACGGGTATGTTTTGCTTGGTAAAGCGTTCGATATCCTGCATGAAGCCTTCTTCGTCCAGGCACACCAGGTTGATGGCCGCGCCATCGTTGCCTGCGCGACCAGTGCGGCCGATGCGATGTACATAGTCTTCGCTGACATTGGGGATTTCGTAGTTCACCACGTGTGGCAGGTCGTCAATGTCAATGCCGCGTGCCGCGATATCGGTGGCCACCAGGGCGCGCACATCGCCGCTCTTGAAGCCGGCCAAAGCCTGGGTACGCGCCGCCTGGCTCTTGTTGCCGTGCAGGGCCATGGCGCTGATGCCATTCTTTTCCAGGAACTCGGCCACGTTGTTGGCGCCAAATTTGGTGCGGGTGAATACCAGCACCTGGCTCCAGTTGTGCTCGTTGATGATGTGGGCCAGCAGGGCTTTCTTCTTGCCACGGCCGACCGGGTGAATCACCTGGGTAATGCGCTGCACGGTGGTGTTACGGGGTGTTACCTGCACGCTTTGCGGGTCTTTGAGCAGGCCGGCAGCCAGTTCACGGATTTCGTCGCTAAAGGTGGCAGAGAACAGCAAGCTCTGCTTGTCCTTGGGAACCGCAGCCAGTACTTTCTTGACGTCATGGATAAAGCCCATATCGAGCATGCGGTCGGCTTCGTCGAGCACCAGCATTTGCACCTGGCCCAGGTCGGCCATGCCTTGCTGCATCAGGTCCAGCAAGCGACCGGGCGTGGCGACCAGGATGTCTACGCCCTTTTTGAGCTTTGAAATTTGGGGATTCATGCCCACGCCACCGAAAACAACCGTGCTGCTGAGTTGAAGGTATTTGCCGTAGGTCCGGATGGATTCCTCGACCTGGGCAGCCAATTCGCGGGTCGGCGTCAGCACCAGGGCACGGATGCCGGTACCGCCAAACTTGTTTTGTGCGCTACGCGCCATAGTCAGGCGGTGCAGCATGGGCAGCGTGAAAGCGGCCGTTTTACCGGTGCCGGTCTGGGCGCCACCGAGCAGGTCGCGGCCTTCCAGAATCAGGGGGATGGCCTGAGCCTGAATGGCTGTGGGTGTCTCGTAGCCTTGCTCGCGCACGGCTTTAACAATGGCCGGAGCCAGGTTCAATTCTTCGAAGTTCATGGTTTGTGCGCCCATCCAGGGCGCTTGGGATATCGGCCTGTACAGATGCCGCAGCACCCGTTCAGTCAAAGGCAGATAGATTCAAAAGTGGGGCGAAGCTTGTCATTCCTGCCCCCAGCAATTTGCTGGCATCGCGGGCAACTGACGCACCACGATTGGGTATATTGTCGCACGTTGGGCGTTGTTGTGCTGAAAAATTGATAGCGCAGTTGTTTTGTATAGACGCACTCACAGTAACATTGTGTCAAAGGGGCTGGTCTTTGCGGCCGGCAACTGGGAGAATTGAAGAACGATGAAAAAGTTCATGTTGCGACGGTTGGGGGTGGCCCACGACCCCGGCAGTTTCAAGCCGTCCTTGCAAGATTGCATTGAAGCGGTGCTGGAGCAAAGCGATACCTTGGTGAATGATGTTCTCGCCGGGTTGAAGGCGTCGAGCTCGCCGGTTCGCAGCAAGTCCATGCAAGTCATACAAAACCCTGCTGGCAAGGCTGCTATCGATCATTTGATCGAGAACGGCGATGCTTTTAAAGCAAGTTTCTCAAAAAACCTGCGTGCATCGCTGTACGGTGGCGATATTCACCGGGCGCAGGGACAGCCATTGCGGTTTGATGATTTTCAGTTCCTTGAGGAAGAGCAGATTGATGCCAACATCGAATTTGCCCTGACCCAACAGGAAATCACGATGGCGGTTGACGATGTGCTGCCCACGCTCAACGCGATGATCAGCAGCCTATTGGGCTGGATGACCGTGCAGCCGCATCTCAATCCACTTAAACCCGAATCATTTGTGTTTGCCTTGCGTGAGAGTTTGTTGGAGCATGTCCCCCGCGACGAAGCACGCACCGCCATCATGACGCCCACAGCAGGCATGCTGGGGGTCAGCATGCGACAGCTATACAAGGAAATCTCTGAATGGCTGCGTTCCCAAGGGGTGGAGCCGGTAGGTCCCGCGATGCCACCCGGTGGTGCAGGGGCACAAAGCAAGCCGGTTGAAAACTCGGTGACCCGCACCTTGCTGACGCTGGATAAATTGCGCCGTCTGCTGTCAGGTGAGTTGGACCCGGGCCCACTGAACGGCAACATCAAGGACTTTACCCATACGGTTCCAGCTTCGTTCGTGGCGCTGGAAGACATGAAACTGATGGAGCCCATGATGAAGCGACTGGCCGAACGCGCTAGTCAGGCGGCCAATCCCAAGGCGAACGGTTCGGCGGGTAGCGCGGTAGATTCTTCTGTTCAGCGGGAAAAAAGCAGGACTAAAAAACTGGGTCGTGAACTCGGAGAAGAAGTGGTGCGTCTGATGCTTGAGAACCTCACACAGGACCACCGTATGTTGGCTGGCGTGCGCAAAAGCCTGCGCCAGTTGGAGCCTGTGTTGATGACGCTGTCGCAGTCGGATGCGCGTTTCTTCAGCGAACGCCAGCATGCGGCGCGGCAGTTTATGGACAAGATTACCAGCCGCAGTCTGGCTTTTACCTCGGAAGATCAGCCCGGTTATTCACAATTTCAGAAGGCGTTGGAAAATTCTGTCAACGTGTTGATTGGCAGTAGCGGGGACGCACAGAGTTTTGCCCGCGTGTTGCGCAGGCTTGAGGAAGTCTGGGGCCGTGAGGAGCTCGAGCAGCGCCAACGCGCAGAGGAGGCTGCACGCGGATTGCTCCATGCCGAGCAGCGCAACCTGCTTGCGCAACGGCTGTCAGAAGACTTTGCGGAGCGTTTGAAGAGCAAAAAGGTGCCGGAAATCGTTTCGGTTTTTCTGCGTGGACCTTGGGCGCAGGTGGTGGCAGAGTCTCAATTGCGATGTGCGGATGGAACGGCAGATGCAGATGGATTCCTGGGCCTGGTAGATAACCTGATCTGGAGCGTGCAGTTGAAGCTGGCGCGTCGCAACCGAACCCGATTGGTGGACATGGTTCCGGGTATGTTGGTCAAGATGCGCCAGGGGCTGGGCTTGATTTCGTACCCCGAAGAGCGTATCCCCGTATTTTTTGACGAACTGATAACCTTTCATGAGCAGGCGTTTGAAGGCGCGCGACCGACACCTGTGGTGGGTGTTGAAGCCGCAGCAGATGCCGTAAGCATGTCTGCCATCGAGACCGTAGGGATTTCCATTGATGAGTTCTGGATGGCAGAAAGCGAAGCGGCAGACTCCGGCTTTTTGCAAGCAGATCATGAGTTGATTCCGGAAGTTGAAGAGGATGAGGTTATTGACCCGGTGGCCCAAGGGGCTTGGAGCGCACACAGCTTGATCACAGGGTCCTGGGTGGATCTGGCTTTGGGGGGGGTATGGGTGCGAGCACAGCTCACCTGGGCCAGCCCACACAAAACACTGTTTATGTTCATTTCCTCAGGGGGTATGGCGCACTCCATGTCCCGACGCACCATGGACCGACTACGTGGCCTTGGGCTCATTCGGCTCATTTCTGATGGTCGGGTTGTTGACAACGCACTGGACGCCGTGGCCCAGGCAGCCCTTCGAAATGACTTGGTAAAACCCGGCAGCGCAAACTGATGCTCGCTGGCTGACACTCGCTTCGGAACGCCGCAGTCGATAATGCGGTATTTCCTAACCTAGACTCGCAATGGCCCAATACGTTTTTTCAATGAACCGCGTCGGCAAGATCGTGCCGCCCAAGCGGCATATTCTCAAAGACATTTCCCTGAGCTTCTTTCCCGGCGCCAAGATTGGCGTGCTGGGGACCAATGGTTCTGGCAAGTCCACCTTGCTCAAAATCATGGCGGGAGTGGATAAGGAGATTGAAGGCGAGGCTACTCCCATGGCTGGCCTGAATATCGGCTATCTACCCCAGGAACCCCAACTGGACCCAAGCCAGACGGTGCGTGAAAGTGTTGAAGCGGCCATGGGTAAGGTGTTTACGGCCAAAGCGCGTCTGGAAGAGGTGTATACCGCCTATGGTGCCGAAGACGCCGATTTTGACGCGCTGGCTGCCGAGCAAGCCGAACTGGAAGCCATCATTGCCACCGCCGGCACCGATTCCGAGCACCAGCTGGAAATTGCAGCCGACGCCTTGCGCTTGCCGCCATGGGACGCCAATATTGGGGTACTTTCCGGTGGTGAGAAGCGCCGCGTGGCGCTGTGCCGCCTGTTGCTTTCTAAGCCGGATATGCTTTTGCTGGACGAGCCAACCAACCACCTTGACGCAGAGTCCGTAGACTGGCTGGAACAGTTCCTGCAACGTTACCCCGGCACGGTCGTGGCCATCACCCACGATCGCTATTTTCTGGACAATGCCGCCGAATGGATTTTGGAACTCGACCGTGGCTCCGGCATCCCCTACAAGGGCAATTACTCCGACTGGCTGAGCCAGAAGCAGGCCCGCTTGGAGTCCGAGCAAAAAGGCGAAGAATCTCGTGCCAAGGCGCTGAAGAAAGAGTTGGAGTGGTCACGCCAGAACCCTAAGGCACGCCAAGCCAAGAGCAAGGCTCGTCTGGCCCGCTTTGAAGAGCTGAGCGATTTTGAATACCAGAAGCGCAATGAAACAAACGAAATTTTCATTCCTGTGGCTGAGCGCCTGGGTCACGAGGTCATTGAGTTCACCAACGTCACCAAGTCCTTCGGCGACCGCGTGCTGATTGATAACCTGAGTTTCAAGGTGCCGGCTGGCGCTATCGTTGGCATTATTGGTCCCAACGGCGCAGGTAAATCCACGCTGTTCAAGTTGATTGCCGGCCGCGAAAAGGCGGATTCGGGTGAGGTCAAGATTGGCTCCACCGTCAAGATGGCTTTTGTTGACCAGAATCGCGATGATCTGGCCAATGAAAAAACCGTTTGGGAAGACGTGTCTGGCGGATTGGACATTTTGAACGTGGGCAAGTTCCAGATGGCCAGTCGGGCGTACTGCGGACGCTTCAATTTCAATGGTGGCGACCAGCAAAAACGGGTGGGTACGCTGTCCGGCGGTGAGCGGGGGCGCTTGCATCTGGCTAAGACCCTGATTGCGGGTGGCAACGTGTTGATGCTCGATGAGCCGTCCAACGATTTGGACGTGGAAACCTTGCGTGCGTTGGAAGACGCCTTGCTGGAGTTTGCCGGCACCATCATGGTCATCAGCCACGATCGCTGGTTTCTGGACCGCATTGCGACCCATATTCTGGCCTGCGAAGGTGACAGCCAGTGGACCTTTTTCGACGGCAACTACCAAGAGTACGAAGCCGACAAGAAGAAGCGTTTGGGTGAAGAGGGCGCACGTCCGCACCGTATGCGGTTCAAGGCGCTTAAGTAGAACTGGCCGAGAGCAATTCCATGGCTGTGGCTCATTCGCATTCGTCGTCCCAATACCAGGCTCTGTACCAATCCACCGTGCGGGATGCCGCAGCGGGTGGCAGCATGCTCATGGGTAAGCTGGTTGCGGCGGCACGAACCGATTTGCAGAAGCGCGAGGCGGCATGCCGGGATTTGCGCGAACGTGATGCCCTGGCGAATTCCGCCAAACAGTTGCGCACGTGGGAGGGCGAGTTGTGCAAACGATTCCCTCAGGCGCTCCTGGATGCTTTTTTAAATCCGGATTCGGCTCGCAAGGCGGGTACGCAGTCGGTAGAAGAAGTTGCGTTTGATGAGCTGGAGTTGATGGACGAAGTGCAGGTCCAAACCAGTGTCATATTGGCGCGAACCCAGCAGGTCGCTTTGATGGCTGCCGAAGCCAGTCTGGCAGAACTCAATACACTGATTTGCACGACCCAGGGTTTGGGCGCAGTCAACCCCGAGCGAAATCCGTTGCGCCCCCAGGTTTACGTCAGCGCGTTGCGCTCAGTCGTTGAGCAAACGCAGATGCCCGCTGCCATCCAGCTGGACTGGTTGGGCGCCATGAGCGTCACCCTGGGCAACGAGCTGCGAAATATGTATGTGCAGCTTTGCAAGACGTTGGTCGGACGAGGGGTGGCCGCAGCGGGATATACCGTGACGCAGACACCGACCGGCGCAGGCATTGGACGCGGTGTGGCGCAGCTTGCTCAGCCCCGCCCTGATGCGAGCGCCGTTTCGCAGCCTGTCCACGCGCATCCATCCGGCGCAACGCAACGTATAGCCTCGCCGGTCGGCCATGCCGCACATCAGACACGCGCAATGGCCCCCACTGCGTCCGGCAGCAATCAAACCCTGCTGACTCTGGATAAGTTGCGCCGACTGCTGGCAGGCGAGCTGGATGCGCCGGAGCGGTTGAGTTCTAAGGAGCTGTTTTCCCAGCGTTTCGCACAGGAGTTTGAGAGCGGTGCCGGCCCTGTGGAGCCACCGCAGACCGATTTCGATGCAACGGTACCTGCGGCGCTTGAAGCTCTGACAGAAATGAAGCAGGTGGACGCTGTGGTGCAGAGACTCCAGCAGCGCCACAGTGCAGTCGCGTTGCCGGTGCTTGAGGGCGATACATCGGTTGAGGCCATTCGCGCCAATTTGCGCAGCCACGCACGGGGCGTCGGTCAGGCGCTCAGCCTGGAAGTGATCACCATGATGGTGGACAACATTGCACAGGATGAACGGCTGCTCCCCCCCGTGCAGCAGCTGATCCGCCGCCTGGAGCCGGCATTGTTGCAGTTGGCACTGGCTGACCCCCGTCTGTTTACCAACAAGCAGCATCCAGCCCGTATGCTGGTGCAGGAAATCGCCCACCGCAGTCTGGCCTATTTGTCGGTTCATGCTTACGGGTTCGAAGAATTTTTGCGTGCACTTGACGAGGCCATTGCGCCGTTGGTCAACGTCCGGATTGCGGATGCTGAACCTTTTGAGTTGGTTTTGGATGGGCTCCAAAATGCTTGGCAGCGCGCTGCTCAGGCAAGCGAGCGCAGCCGTGCCGCCGCCATGATTGCATTGCAAAATGCAGAGCAACGCAATCTGTTAGCCGAAAAGATCGCGGGGGAAATAGTTGCTCATCCGGATGCAGTACAGGTACCAGAGGTTGTCATAGAGTTTTTATGTGGTCCCTGGGCGCAGGTGGTTGCACACGCCCGCTTGGCGGGTGCCAGTGGCGTAGCGGCGGCTGACAAGTACCAGGCGCTCATTTCGGCCATGCTTTGGAGTACGCATCCGGAGCTATCTCGTAAAAATACGTCCAAACTTACGCGTTTGGTGCCCTTGTTGCTGGCTACGTTGAGGGATGGCCTGGAGTCGATTCATTTTCCCGCCACTAAAACGAGTGCTTTTTTGGAGGCGCTGATGGGCTTTCATCAGCTGGCGTTTCGCGCCGCGCAAAAGCCGCCTCCTGGAGAGGCCGGTGCGCGGGCAGCGGCAGTGGCCGCCATGCGAGACAAGCTTCTGGAAGAAGGCAACGCCTGGGTGGCTCCTGAGGAGGCGCGTGCTTCCAATTTCATGGACTTGCCGGATTTGCCCCCCGAGTCTGGCGAGGCAGCCGTTGTGCACGATGAAGGCCTGACAGTGGCTGACACCGACATTGAGGTGGTGATTAGTGCGCTCCCATTGGGATCCTGGGTCGAACTGCGGGTCAATGAACAATGGGTGCGAACCCAGCTCAGTTGGGCCAGCCCGCACGGAACGCTTTTCCTGTTTACCAGTGCGGCGGGCGCCACGCAGTCCATGACGCGTCGCACTTGCGACAAACTGGTGGCCGCAGGTAACTTGCGTGTTATTTCGAGTCGCCCAGTGGTCGATGGCGCATTGAATGCTGTGGCGCAGATGGCGATGCGTAACAGCGTCAATACGCAGTTCTAACGTTTCGGGCTAAATAGGGTGCCAGCCACGGTGAAAGGGGCTGGCGTCGATACTATTTTTATTGCGATGCGGGTTGCTGCTACAGGGGGTGTTCCGCGTAGAACTTTCCGCCGTGAAAGAGCAGGGGCGATGCTCCTACTCGGTGTGTGCAGGCCTCAACTTCACCGACAAAAATGACATGGTCGCCTTCTTCATAGCGGCTGCGGTTGAAACATTCAAAGGTTGCAGCGGCACCCTGTAACAGAGGCGCTCCTCCGGCACCTGTTGAAAATGCGACACCTGAAAACCGGTCAATGCCCTGCGCGGCAAACTGTTTGGCTAGGTCTTGCTGGTCTGCGCCCAGAATATTGATGGCGTAGTGGGAGCCTGTGCTGAATGCAGCCATGGACCCAGCAGAGCGAGCCAGGCTCCACAACACAAGTGGTGGTGACACCGATACCGAATTGAAGGAGTTCGCGGTCAGTCCTACGAACGAGCCATTGGCGGCACGGGCAGTCACGATAGTTACGCCCGTGGCGAACATACCCAGCGCCTGGCGAAACTCGCTTGGAGAAAAGCTAGGGGGAAGGGCCTGAGGCGGCCGGGTGGTCGTGAGCATGCACGAATTTACCCTAAATTGTTTCCATGCGATTGGACCCGTTGGTACAACCTGATGTTCGGCAGGGGCGACTTACAATGAACGTATGCGTTTTTATCTGATTGTTGCCAACCTGCTTGCTATGGTAAGCATAGCAAGTCATGCCATTCCAATGAGGTCTTGCAGGGACTATGCGGCAAAGATTCCGAATGTCAAAGCGCAGTTGTGCGAGACCGCTCAGCTGCAGGATATGCAAGCCCGATCAGTCCAGGGGCGGCCGATTTGGGGCCGCGATATTCCGTCCGACGACGCCCATTTGCGAATTCTGGTCCTGGGTGGTATCCATGGGGATGAAATGTCGTCAAGCTCCCTGGTGTTCCATTGGATCGAGATGGCGCAAAAGCCGATTTCGGATATGCCATTGTCTGTCCACTGGCGTTTCATTCCCTCAATCAATCCAGATGGTTTATTTGCCCGACCAGCCCGACGCGTGAATGCCCATGGCGTTGATTTGAATCGCAACTTTCCAACGCCCAATTGGGCCCGCGACTCTCGCCAGTATTGGGAGGCGCGCACGCGAAGGGATCCCCGGCGCTGGCCAGGCAGTAGACCCTTGTCAGAGCCGGAGTCGCGTTTTCTGCTGGAGCAGATGGAGGGCTTCAAACCCAATCTGATCGTTAGTGTGCATGCTCCGTATGGGTTGTTGGATTTTGATGGACCTTCCGTTCCACCCAGCAAATTGGGGCGTTTGTACCTCGATCAAGTTGGCATTTTCCCCGGATCGTTGGGCAACTATGGCGGCATTCACAAAGGGGTCCCCGTCGTGACAATTGAGTTGCCAAGCGCCTCTCGCACGCCGACTGATGCTGAAATGCACCAGATGTGGAAGGACCTTTTGCGATGGACTTCGGATCGTCTGGGTCCCGGAATTTCGACTGCGGCAGAGCACTTACCCAAGCAGCATTGAGGGGTTTTGCGTCTGGCTGGCACCGTGTTAAGTTCGCCGGATGCAACAAATTGATGTGGTCATTGTGGGTGCCGGTTTTGGTGGTTTATGCGCTGCCATTCGACTGCGTGAAAGTGGCGTCCAATCCTTGTTGATTCTGGAGCGGAGCCATGAGGTCGGTGGAACCTGGCGCGACAACGTGTATCCAGGCTGCGCCTGCGATGTGCCGTCGCACATGTACTCGCTGTCATTTGCACCCAATACACTGTGGACCCGCCCCTATCCTCAGCAGCAAGAAATACAGGACTACGTTCTGCGCGTCACCGAGCACTATGCACTGCGCCCGATAATCCGCTTCAACAGCGATGTGCAGGCCATGCGCTGGTTACCCGAGCGTGAGGTTTGGCAGATTGAATCGCAGGGAATGCCGCCCCTTCTTGCGCGCCATGTGATTCTGGCGACAGGACCCTTGAACAAGCCGGTTATTCCCGACATTCCCGGGGTCAAAACGTTTGGCGGTGAATCATTCCATTCGGGTCATTGGCGGCATGACGTGGACCTCAAGGGAAAGCGCATCGCTGTGGTGGGCACCGGTGCCAGTGCCATTCAATTTGTGCCGGAAATTGCTCCGCTGGCAGCGCAAGTGGATGTATTCCAGCGAACCGCCGCTTGGGTGGTTCCGCGTTTTGATAATCCGTATGGCGCCGTGCGCCGATGGGCCTACCGTTGGGTCCCGGGGTTACAGCGACTTAGCCGCTGGCGGGTGTACTGGTTCAACGAATGGATTGGGATGGGTTTTATGGGCTCCAAGCGGATGCAACGTATGCTCACGCGCCTGGCCGACCACCATTTACGTAGGCAGGTAGACGATCCTGCCACGCGCCGTTCGCTCACGCCGGATTTCAATCCGGGTTGCAAGCGGCTGCTGATTTCAAACACCTGGTTTCCAACGTTGCAGCGCTCAAATGTCAATCTGATCACCCAGGCCGTGGCGGCCATTGCACCCACGGGCGTGGTGGGCGCAGACGGCACGCTGTACCCCTGCGATGTCATCGTGTGGGGAACCGGGTTTAAAGCGACCGAATTCGTAGCTCCCATGCGAATTTATGGCGAATCTACCGAGAATGGTGTGCCCGAGTTGGGCGAAGCCTGGCGTAGCCATCCTGCGGCGACTCGCCTGGGCATCACCGTGGCCGGTTTTCCTAACCTGTTTATGCTGGTTGGGCCTAATACGGGTCTGGGCCACAACTCCATCATTTTCATGATTGAGTGCCAGGTGAACTACATCTGTCAGGCGTTGAAAAACTTGTGCAAACGGGGAAAGCATGTGCTGCGCCTGCGACAGGAAGTGCAGCAAGATGACTATGCACTCAACCAGCGCAGGATGAAGGGTACGGTCTGGGCATCAGGCTGCAAAAGCTGGTACCAGAATGCGGATGGCCAGATCGACACGTTGTGGCCAGGCTACACGTGGGAATACTGGCTCAAGACGCGCCGCTTTCAGGCCGGCGACTACCTCTGAATCAGTGCCCCAAAATTTTGGACAAAAAGTCCCGGCTGCGCTCGTTTTGCGGATTGTTGAAGAAGTCGTGCGGGTTGTTTTGCTCCACGATCTGACCCTGGTCCATGAAGATGACCCGATCGGCCACTGCCTTGGCAAAGCCCATTTCATGGGTCACACAAAGCATGGTTATTCCCTGATTGGCCATCTCGATCATCACGTCCAGCACCTCCTTGATCATTTCGGGGTCGAGTGCCGAGGTGGGCTCGTCAAACAGCATGATCTTGGGCTTCAGGCAGAGTGCACGCGCAATGGCCACACGCTGCTGCTGACCGCCTGAAAGCTGCAATGGATACTTGGATGCCTGCTCAGCGATGCGCACGCGCTTAAGCTGCTCCATGGCCTTTTCTTCGGCTTCCTTTTTGGGCATCTTTCCAACCCACATCGGCGACAGCGTCAGGTTTTCCAGCACCGTCAGGTGAGGAAATAGGTTGAATTGCTGGAACACCATACCGACTTCCTTGCGGACTTGGTCTATGGCTTTGACATCATCGGTGAGTTCAATGCCGTCTACGATCAGATGCCCTTGCTGGTGCTCTTCCAATCGATTGATACAGCGGATCAACGTGGACTTGCCGGAACCGGACGGGCCGCAGATGACGATGCGCTCACCCTTTGCAACGGACAGGTCGATGTCACGTAGCACGTGGAAGTTGTTGCCATACCATTTGTTGACTTTGTCGAAGGTGATGATGGGTTCGGACATGGTTATCTCTGTTTGGATTTGTTGACTTGCTTTTCGATCCACTTGCTGTAGCGCGACATCGAGAAACAGAACACGAAATAGATCAGGGCAATGAACAGATATCCTTCAATGCGAAACGGTCGCCAGTTGGCGTCAGAATTCATGGCCATGCCCATAGCACCCGTCAATTCATACAGACTGACGATGGCCACCAGTGAGGTGTCCTTGAAAGTAGAAATGAAGTTGTTCATGATGCCCGGAACCACCATGGCCAACGCTTGTGGCAGCACGATCTTGCGCTGGGTTTGCCAGTACGAAAGCCCCAGTGTGGCCGCCGCTTCGATCTGCCCTTTCGGTATGGCTTGCAGACCGCCGCGAATGACTTCAGCCATATAGGCCGCTGCAAACAGCGTGATGCCGGCCAGCACACGGATCAGGACGTCGATATTGAAGCCCTGTGGCATGAGAAGTGGAAACATGAACGAAGCCATGAACAGCACCGAGATCAGTGGTACGCCGCGGATCAGTTCTACATAGACCGTGCACAGGCTGCGAATGGCTGGCATGCCCGAACGCCGCCCCAATGCGATCACCAGAGCAATTGGAAAGGCCATGGTCATGGACAGCGAAGCCAGCAAAATGGTCAGTGGCAACCCGCTCCACAAATCGGTTTCTACCCGCTGTAGTCCGAAAGCACCGCCATACATCAGCACAAAATAGACTGCCAACACGCCCCCCCAAAGAACCGGCAGCCAAGTCTTCCAGCAGACCCGCATACAGCTGGCAATGATGAGCGACAGTAACATCGCCGTGGCAATCAGTGCGCGCCAGTGTTCCTCAAACGGGTAGCGGCCAAAAACGATAAAGCGGAACTTTTCGCGTACGACGCCCCAGCAGGCACCGGACGCATCATGGCAAACTTGGTAGTCTGCAACCCAGACTGCGTCCACCAGCGTCCAGCGCAGCAGCGGCGGCAGAATGGCCAGCAGCACGGCGCCAATGACGGCGGTGCCCAATGTTGTTTTCCAGTCCCTGAACAGGTTGATCTTGCACCAGGCGACCAAGCCGTCAGTATTGATGGGTGCGGGACGTGCCGCAATGGTTTGAAACGTTTGTGCGCTCATGGGTGTGTCCTCAACGTTCCTGAATTGCTGCGCGTGCGTTGTACCAGTTCATCAATACGGAAGTGAACAGCGAAGTGCTCAGGTACACCAGCATGATGATGGCAATACACTCCACAGCCCGTCCCGTCTGGTTGATGGCCGTATTGGCAATGGACACCACGTCAGGGTAGCCGATGGCCACAGCAAGGGACGAGTTTTTGGTGAGGTTCAAAAACTGGTTTGTCATAGGTGGAATGATCACGCGCAAAGCCTGTGGCAGCATGACCAGGCGCATGGTTTGCCCCCGGCTCAGGCCCAGAGCACTGGCGGCTTCGGATTGCCCCAGCGAGACTGCCTGAATGCCACCGCGCACTACTTCAGCGACAAAGGCTGCGGTATAGATAGTCAGACCCAGCAAAAGGGACATGAATTCGGGTGTCAGCGAGCCACCGTTCTCAATCGCGAACTCGCCTTGCTTGGGTGTATTCCACTCGGAGTGTGCCCCTCCCAGCACCCAGCCTAGCAAGCTGCAGCCCACCACGATAACCAGGGGTGCCCAAAACAGGCTTTTGACTTTGCCCGTCAATTCAAAAGACCGAATGGCGCGTCGGCGATACCACCAGGCGGCCACCAGGCCCACCAGCAGACCCCATGATGCGACCAGTTGCCCCGTTGCCCAAACGGGGATAGGAAAATTCAATCCACCTTTGCTTAGATAGAAGGGCCCTAGCGCCCACGGCTCAGTGGCCGCCGGCAACAGTTCTGTGAACATCAGATACCACATCAGCAGCTGAAGCAGAACCGGTATATTGCGGAAAAACTCCACATAAGTCACGCACAAGCCGCGAACCAGTGCATTGCGCGAGAAGCGACCGACACCTATGAGGGTGCCCAGCAACGTGGTCAGCACAATTCCCAGCACGGCGACGCGCAGCGTATTGGTCATGCCGATGAAATAGGCGCGCCAGTAGGGCTCACCGGAATCAAAGGCGAAGATGCTCTCGCCAATGTCAAAGCCGGCAGCGCTGCTCAAAAAATCAAAACCGCTCTGGATGCCACGCGCCCGCATGTTGGTTGCGGTGTTGTTGGCCAGGTACAGCACTGCCAGGGCGATCAGCGCCACGGCCACAATTTGATAGACCAGAGCGCGAAATGCCTGACTGCGCCATGACCAGGTCTTTTTGGGCGGAGGGGAGGAGGAGGTGACAGTCATGGCAGCCCTAGTGTCAACAATCAAAGCTATGCAATCAGGAGAGGAGCGCACAGCGCGCTACCCTCTCCCCCCAAACAATAGGCTCCGCGTTCAACGACGCGGAGCCAAAGGCTCGCTTAGCGAATGGGCATCGCGTACTGGATGCCGCCTTTGTTCCACTGGTTGTTGAGACCCCGTGGCAATTGCAGGGCAGACTTGGGTCCAACGTTGCGCTCAAACATTTCGCCGTAGTTGCCGGTCGCTTTGATGGCGCGTGCCATCCATTCCTTGTCCAGGCCCAGCAGCTTGCCGGTGTCGTCAGTGGTGCCCAAAATGCGGCCGATGACGGGGTCTTTGCTATTGGCCTTCAAGTCATCCACATTGGCGGAAGTTACGCCATACTCTTCGGCTTCCAGCAGGCCGTAAATGGTCCATTTGACAATGGCAGCCCATTCGTCGTCACCGCGGCGAACCAGGGGTCCCAGCGGCTCTTTGGAAATCAGCTCTGGCAAGATCAGGTGATCAGCCGGGTTCTTGGCTGACTTGTTGCGAACGGATGCCAGACCCGATGCATCGGTGGTGTAGGCAATGCAGCGTCCCGAGAAGTACGCGCCTTCCACGGCATCGAGCTTCTCAAACACGACGGGTTTCACGTTCAACCCGTTTGCCTTGGAGTAGTCGGTCAGGTTCTTCTCGGTTGTCGTGCCGGATTGGACGCACACGGTTTGACCCTTGAGCTGCTTGGCGCTCTTGATCTTGCTCTTCACGGGAACCATGAACCCTTGGCCGTCGTAGTAAGTCACGGCGGTTTGGCTCAAACCCAGTGATGCGTCACGCGTCAGCGTGAAGGTCGTGTTTCGCGACAGCACGTCGATTTCACCGGACTGCAAAGCAGTGAAGCGCGCTTGTGCCACCAGGGGAACATATTTCACTTTTTCCGCATCGCCCAGCGCGGCGGCAGCCACGGCGCGGCAGACATCGACGTCAATACCGGTCCATTTGCCGTTGGAGTCGGCTGCACTGAAGCCCGCGAGGCCGGTATGGACGCCACAAATGACCTGCCCGCGTGCCTTGATGCCGTCCAGGGTCTTGCCTGCGTGTGCGGGCGCCGCCAGCAAGGCGCCCAAAGATGCCGCTACAACCGCTGCCAATTTGGCTTGTTTCATTGTCATGACTCAATCTCCGACTAAAAAAGGAATGGAAAAAACGCAAGGCTTGTCCAAGCGCCGATGCAACGTGAATGGTAGCCCTACATCGCTATTGCGCCCACTCGGGTTTGCACGGGGCTGTCATGCGAAATTTGCATATGTAAATACCATCGGCTCGTTCGTACCTGCTCTCCGTGCGATGCATCTTTCATGCCAATGTGTACTCACAGGCCATTTTTGCCGTGCTCCATCGGTTGCGCGACAGCGTCACGCATGTGACTCAAATGGCCTGGTGGTTGGGAGCTACCCGGATGCGTTGCCGTCCGCGGCGCGATAGGCTAGCTCAGTCTTTTCATTCAAGGAGTTTTGGTGCGCGCCCATTTCAAGTACTGGCCCAAACGGCTGCCCCATGCCATCACGGTTCCCGCGACTTCCTTATGGGATAACCTCGAGACCAGTGCCAGGCGGTACCCCGATAAGGCAGCACTGGTGTTCTTCGGCTCGGTGTTGACCTATTCGCAATTGCTACAAAAAGCGGAGCAGCTTGCGCAGTGTTTACGGGGGCTAGGCGTTAAAAAAGGTGACAGAGTTGTGCTGTGCATGCAAAACTGCCCGCAACTGGTGATTGCCCATTTCGCCATTTTGCGTGCCAATGCCGTGGTGGTTCCCGTCAATCCCATGAACCGCACGGAGGAGCTCAAACACTACATCACCGACCCCGATGCCAAAGTGGCCATCACCACGGCTGACCTGGCTGGAGAGTTGGCACGCGCGAGTGATTCTCTGACTGAAAAAGACCGGCTGGCCTACCTGATCGTGACCCACTTCACCGATGCTTTCGATGCGCAGGTGAGCGGTGACGATGCCCCACCAACGGCTTGGAACGACTGGCTGCGCACACGCCACGCGCTGCCTCCACTGCAAGGCGGTCAGACGCTCGACTGGAATCAAGCGCTGGCCGCTGGCGGTGAATTGCCAGCGATTCTGGTGGGTCCATCCGACTTGGCCATCCTGCCCTACACCAGTGGCACCACGGGCCTGCCCAAGGGCTGCATGCACCCGCACACCAGCATCATGCACAACGCTGTGGCCAGTGGATTGTGGGGCAACGGCTCGGCCGAGAACGTGGTGCTGGTGGTCGTGCCCATGTTCCATATCACCGGAATGGTCAGTGTCATGCACACCAGCATCCGCGCGGGGGCGACCCTGGTCGTGATGCCTCGCTGGGACCGCGACCTGGCCGGACGGCTGATCTCGCGTTGGCGCGTGACGCACTGGACCAACATCCCCACCATGGTGATTGATTTGTTGGCCAGCCCCAATTTCGCCAGCTACGACCTTTCCAGCCTGGTCTACATCGGTGGTGGTGGCGCCGCAATGCCGCAAGCGGTGGCCCAGCGACTGCTGGAGCAGTTTGATTTGCGATATGTGGAAGGCTATGGCCTGACCGAAACCGCAGCTCCGTCCCACAGCAACCCGCCCGATGCACCCAAGCAGCAGTGTCTGGGCATCCCTTTTATGGGTACGGACGCCCGTGTCATTGACCCGGACACGCTTCTTGAAGTGCCGATGGGCGAGGCCGGTGAAATCATCATGCACGGCCCCGAAGTCTTCAATGGCTACTGGAAGCGCCCGGACGCCACAGAGGCCGCTTTCATGGAACTGGATGGCAAGCGCTTCTTTCGTTCGGGCGATCTGGGTCGGGTCGATGAGGACGGTTACTTTTTTCTGACCGACCGCCTCAAGCGCATGATCAACGCTTCGGGTTTCAAGGTCTGGCCCGCCGAGGTGGAGGCGCTGATGTACCGCCACCCAGCGATTCAAGAGGCCTGCATCATCTCCACCCCCGACAGCTACCGAGGCGAATCGGTCAAAGCGGTGGTGGTGTTGCGCTCAACCCATAGAGACTTGGTGAGCGAGCAAGAGATTGTGGACTGGTGCCGTGAGAATATGGCGGTTTATAAAGTGCCCCGCATCGTGCAGTTTGTCGACGCGCTGCCCAAGAGCGGTGCGGGTAAAGTGATGTGGCGCACACTACAGGAGGCTGAAGTGAAAGATTGGGCATCCAATGCGCAATGCTAAATTGATCCGCGCCAGCCGCTTGTCGTAGCGCAGGCAATCTGGGGAACGGTCCCGGAGATGCTATTTTATAAAATTGTAGGTGGTGTGCCTTGTATGTCTTTAGATCGAACCAGCATCCTGAAAAGGCTAATCAGCACCCGCGATAAGCGGGGGCTGGAAATTGGACCTTTGAATCGACCAGTGGTTAAGCCTGACGAAGGCTATATCCGTTATCTTGATCACCTTGACACCGAGGGATTGCGTAAAAAGTATCGAGACGACCCGTCGATTGTGGTTCAGGAAATAGTGGATGTTGACTTTGCCCTCCACGGAAAGTCAATGCTGC
>JBAWYQ010000025.1:0-29759 GCA_037143475.1 Burkholderiales bacterium
GCTGAAGCCGCTGCCGAAGCCGCCAAGGCCATGCAGGGCAATGCTGACCAAGGTCTGGCGTTGCTGGTAAGTTGTGTTGGTCGCAAACTGGTAATGGGTGGTCGAGTCGATGAAGAAGTGGAGGCGGTGGCCGAGGTATTTGGGCAGAACTCCACGCTGGCAGGTTTCTATTCGTATGGCGAGATTAGTCCTTTTACTGCCGGGGTAGAGTGCAAGTTGCACAATCAAACAATGACCATTACCTACATTGCCGAAGCAGCCTGAGTTCAGGCTGTAGCCTATTGAATGCACAAGTTACTCGCGCGCCAGGTTAAGCGGACACTGGATGTCGACCCTGCGGTTATTTCCGCGCTGCAACAGGAGCTGACCCAACTGGTGGCAAGCGGAGTACTCTCCGACGATGCCGCCAAACTAGTGACCGGGTTGCCCGCTTTTCTGCAGCGCGTGGAAGAGGCTTACCAGCAGAGTGACCGCGACCTGGAACTCAAGACGCGCAGCCTGGAGCTGAGTTCGGTTGAGCTGTCCGAGACCAATACCCGCCTGCGCGAAGACCTGTCCAGTCGTACCCGAGCCATAGAATCCCTGCGTGCCTCTGCCCGCGATTTAATGGCCTCGATCGATACCGATCAGACACTGGCCGCGGATGAAAATCTCGAGTCGCTTTCAACCCTGATGCGCGACCTGGTTACCCAACATGACGAAAGTCAGCGCGATTTACATGCGGCACTCACCGATCTGGCGTACCAGAAGTTCGCATTAGACCAGCATGCCATCGTCAGTACGACTAACCTGTCGGGGGACATCATTTATGCGAACGACAAATTTTGCGAAATCAGTGGTTATTCCCGATCAGAATTACTGAGCAAGAACCACAGATTCATCAAATCGGGCTTGCACAGCCCTGAGTTTTTTGCGGATATGTGGGAGCAGATTTCTGCTGGCATGGTTTGGCATGGTGAAATTTGCAATCGCAATAAGTCGGGTGGACTTTATTGGGTGGACGCCACGATCGTGCCACTGGCAGATGAGTCAGGCAACCCCACTATGTTTATTGCCATCCGCACGGACATTACCGAGCGCAAAAGCATGGAAGGTTCGGTCAAAGCCGCTGAAGCGCGGTTGCGTCATATTACGAATACGGTACCGGGTGCCGTTTTTCAGTGGCATGTCGCGCCAGACTACTTTCACTTTACGTTTGTTAGCGAGCGCGTTCGCGACGTGTTGGGTTTCACACCGGAAGCGTTGAAGCTGGATTCTTCATTGTCGACCCGGCAGATATTTGATGAAGACCGTGGTCGTGTAGTGACCGGAGTATTGGATGCGGCGCGGCGCCGCGTTATTTGGCGAGGTGAGTATCGGATTCATGTGCCTGGTGAATCCCTGCGCTGGATTCGTGCGGAGATCGACCCGGAAGCGGACCTGGCGACCGACGGTGCTACTATTTTTACGGGAATCTGGCAAGACGTAACAGCCCTCAAGGAAGCCGATGCGCGTTTGCGTGAGGTGACCGAGAACATTCCGGTGGCTGTCTTTCAATACTATGTAGATGGCAATGGCAAATTCAATATCACCTTCATGAGTGAAACGATTTTGGCCATTTGCGGGGTAAGCGCTGACGCTATCCTGGAATCTACCGGATTGCTCGTCAATCGCGTGCACCCGGATGACCGTGGTCTGTTTTCCGCAGCATTGGGTATTGCTAACGCGCACGCGCAGGCGAAGGCGGTGGACTTTCGCATGGTGCATCTTGAAACCGGAAATATTGCCTGGGTTCACGGTGAGGCGCATCCGAGGCAGTTGTCGCACGGCGGCTGGGTCTGGAACGGTTACTTTACTGACATCACTGCGGCAACGCAGGCGGCAAGTGATCTGCAAAAAGCCAAGGATTCTGCCGAGGCTGCCAGCCAGTCGAAGTCGGATTTTCTGGCCAATATGAGTCACGAAATTCGCACGCCGATGAATGGTGTGATAGGCATGACGGATCTGCTGCTGGACACGGAGCTGGATGCCGAGCAGCGAGAGTACCTGGGCATCGTCAAATCCTCCGCTGATGCCCTGCTGCGGGTAATCAATGACATTTTGGATTTTTCAAAAATCGAAGCTGGCAAGCTTCAAATCGAAAGTATTCCGTTTAATTTGGCCCATGCCGTGTCGGACACCATGAAGTCGGTTGCGCTACGAGCCAGCGAGAAGGGCCTCGAACTGGTATTTGACATTGCGCCCGATGTTCCTGTTAATGTGCTGGGCGATCCCGGTCGTTTGCGACAGGTGGTGGTAAACATTGTTGGCAATGCGATCAAGTTCACAAATAAGGGCGAAATCGTATTGCACATTGCGAAGTCCGAGTCGGATGCCGATGGCGCTTTGCTTCATATCTCTGTGAGCGATAGTGGTATCGGTATACCTGAAGGAAAATTGGGCTCGGTCTTTGACGCATTTTCCCAAGAAGACAGTTCCACAACCCGAAAATATGGTGGCACCGGATTAGGTCTAACGATATGTGCACGACTGGTTGCTGCTATGGGGGGGGAGATCTGGGTCGAAAGTGAAGTTGGTAAGGGCAGCGTGTTCCATTTCACAATGCGTGTGGAAATGGATCGCTCCGGCAATGTCCTGGCACCAATGATCGTACGGTTTGATGGCCGGCGCGTACTGATCGTTGACGACAACGCGGTCAATCGTCTGGTGCTTTGCAGATCTCTGGAGGCCGAAGGTGTGGTCACCCACGCGGTGGCTTCCGGTGCGGAGGCTTTGCAATGGCTTTCTCAGGGCACGAACCATATGCCGCCTTGTGATATTGTTCTGCTCGACGCACAGATGCCGGAGATGGATGGTTTTACGGTAGCCCAGCATATTTTGAAATTGCCCCGGTGTGCCTCGCTTCCCATGGTGATGCTGTCATCTGCCGGCATGAAGGGAGATGCCCAGCGTGCCACCGACGTGGGCATAGGCGGGTATCTCACCAAGCCAATTGCGCGCGACGAGTTGCTGCAGGTTTTGGCCCGCATTCTCAATGTTGGCACGGCCCAGCCGCTGGCATTGGTGACTAGCCACTCGATACGCGAAGAGCAGGTGCTTATGAATGTTCTGCTGGTGGAAGACCACCTCATCAACCAGAAATTGGCGATCACGTTGCTGGAGCGCTGGGGACATCATGTTGAAGTGGCAGACAATGGGCAAAGCGCGGTGGAGATGGTCGCCGATCAGCAGTTCGACGTGATTTTGATGGATATGATGATGCCTGTCATGGACGGCTTGGAGGCTACCCGACGAATCCGATCGTTGGAAACCACACGCCGCACGCCCATTATTGCCATGACTGCCAATGCCATGGAGGCGGATCGTGAACGCTGTCTGGAGGCTGGTATGGATGACTACCTTTCCAAGCCCATTAAAGCGCAGGAATTACGCCAGATGTTGCAGCATTTTTCATCAGCCAGAGTGCGCGTATCCCAAACACGACCAGCCCCGCTGACTGCTACAACTCCGGCTGAGCCAGCCTTTGACTATCTGGCAGCGCTTAAGCGTGCGGACCAGGAAGTGATCGAAATCATTTCTGAGGCGTTTGTCGAACAGTGGCCCACTGAACTTGGGAAAATTCGCAACGGATTGTCGTCTGGCGACCTGACTGTGGTGATGCACACGGCCCATGCTCTAAAGGGTACTCTGTCCATGTTCGGTGCGGCTCCTGCAAGTGCTCTGGCCTCCCAGATGGAGCAGTGTGCGTTGCGTCTGGATGAGCAGGGTGCTGTTGCGTTGGTCGGTCCATTGATGCTCGCGATGGACAGTCTGATCGCCGTTCTTGCTGAAAATGGCCCACAATGAGCACGATGCGTAATTAATAAGAGGTTGAATCACTGTGTCCCACCAAGTGCTGATCATCGATGACACCGAAATCAATCTGATTTTGTTTGCCGCATTGGTCAAAAAGCTCGACGACTGCGTGCCCCATACGTTTGCGAATGCCCGTGAGGCGCTGGCGTGGACCCAGGACAATTCACCAGATCTGGTGATCGTGGATTACATGATGCCAGATCTCGATGGTCTGGAGTTCATACGTTTGATGCGGGAGGTTCCAGGACGCGACGGTGTACAGGTCATCATGATTACTGCTAACGACCAGAAGCAGCTGCGATACCGGGCGCTCGATATGGGAGCCAACGATTTTTTGACAAAACCGGTCGACAAGGTTGAGTTTTTGGCGCGCACCCGCAATATGCTGGTCGTCAGCGATGCACGCAAGCAATTGGCAGATCGGGCGGAGTGGTTAGCAGACGAGGTGCGCAAGGCGACCGCGGAGATTGTGGCGCGTGAGAGGGAAACGGTTTTCCGTTTGTGCAAGGCAGCGGAATACCGGGATCCCGAAACTGGCGCCCATATTCTGCGAATGGCGCACTACTCGCGTTTGATCGCAGTTGGGTTGGGTTTGCCGGTAGCAGATCAGGAACTACTTTTGGAGGCTGCCCCCATGCATGACATCGGCAAGGTGGGTATTGCGGACAAGATTTTGCTCAAGCCCGGGCGCCTGGATGAAGACGAATTTGAAATCATGAAGGACCACGCCATCTATGGGTTCGAATTGCTACAGGGCAGTTCATCGCGAGTGTTGCAGGCAGGGGCTGAAATTGCAAAAGGGCATCACGAGAAATATGATGGTTCAGGTTACCCATCAGGAATTTCCGGGTCAGATATTCCAATATTCAGCCGCATTGTGGCAGTTGCCGACGTTTTTGATGCATTGACGTCGGAACGACCTTACAAAAAGGCATGGACGCTTGAGGAAGCAGTTGACTTTCTTGTGGCCGGGTCGGGAAAACACTTCGACGCGGATTGTGTACGGGCTTTCCTCAACGCATGGGACGACGTGCTTGAAATTCGCAGCCGCTTTACCGAAGGGGCCGAATCGACTTCACTTGAGGATTAATACCGGAATCGGCGCGTGGGTCAAGACGTGCTGCGTTTCGCTGCCCAGGAGCAAACGTTTGATGCCCTTGCGGCCATGTGAGGCCATCACAATCAGGTCGCATTGGTGTTTTTTTGCGGCCGCTAGCAACGCGTCAGACACAACATCTGATTTGACGGTGATTGCCTTGGTGGTTACACCCTTGCCCAAGGCTGTTTTCTTTACCGCATCAACCACAGCCTGGCCTTCTTCGGCCCACTGCATCTCAACACGGCGGACTTCTTCAGGCTGCAGGGCAATACCCCCCTCAAAGTAGCTCTGTGGGTAGCGCGGTACCACTTTAAGGGCCACCAGTTCAGCACCGCAAAGGGCTGCAAGGTCAATGGCACTTTTTACGGCTTTTTTAGACAGACTGGATCCGTCGGTGGCGACCAATATGCGCTGGTACATAGCCTTCTCCTTGTAGTGGATGACGCTTCAGGTTAACCTATGGTGCTTGTTTGATCTTGATCTGCATCAAGTTGCAGACGATGCTTAGCCCGCACACTCTCAACCCATGCTTTTCGCCGCCACAGCTCCACCTCCTTTGCCTAACATTACGCCGTCGAATGGGGTGACTCAGCAGTCTGATACAGCACTTTGGTTGCTGGACGACCCTCAGGAGTGGGCTGCATTTAGCCGTCCCAGTTCACAAGGCACGGATTGCTGGGAGTCCAACGTGGTCATAGAAGGCATGCATTGCGCTGCCTGCTCCCTGACAGTTGAAGATGCGCTGACCCGCATTCCCGGCGTGATCAGCGCGCAAGTGGGTGCCGCCAGCCACAGGGCCAAAGTCGTTTGGTCGGCCGAAATTGTTAAGCCATCGACTTGGATGCAAGCAGTGCTGGGCAGTGGTTACCGCGCAGTTCCTGCCAATGACGCGTTTGCCAGCGAGCGGCGCAAACTGGAAACCCGGCAGGCGCTTTGGCGTTGGCTGGTTGCAGGCCTTTGCATGATGCAGGTCATGATGTATGCCTACCCTGCTTACGTAGCCCATCCAGGGGACTTGACTGGTGAAATGGAACAGTTACTGCGCTGGGCGTCCTGGGTTCTGACGTTACCGGTCATATTTTTTTCTTGTGGCCCTTTTTTCCGCAATGCTCTGCGTGACATTGTTCAGGTGCGGGTCAGTATGGATTTGCCCGTGGCACTGGGTATGTTCATCACCTTCGTCATGAGTACGGCTGGAACCTTCGAGCCTGGGGGTGCGTTTGGGCATGAGGTTTACTTTGATTCCCTGACCATGTTTGTATTTTTTCTGCTGACAGGGCGATGGCTGGAACTGCGACTGCGGGATAGAACCGCTGGGGCGCTCGAAGCCGTGATGAACCGTTTGCCCGACAGCGTGGAGCGCCTGCGTTCCGACGGGGCGTATGAGCGTGTTGCCGTGCGCCGATTGCTGGTGGGCGATGTAATACGGGTTCAGCCCGGTGAGACTATTGCGGCGGATGGTGTGCTGATTCGGGGTGAGACCCTGGTGGACGAAGCTTTGCTGACGGGCGAGTCCAGACCGCTGACGCGTGCGGTGGGTGCTCCGGTTTTGTCCGGTAGCCACAATTTGAGTAGCACCGTTGAAGTTCGGGTCGAGCAAATTGGCGAAGCAACGCGGTTTGCACAAATTGTTGCTCTCATGGAAAGCGCTTCCGCCACGAAGCCCCAAGGCGCCATGTTGGCTGACCGTTTGGCCAAACCGTTTCTCATTGGTGTGCTGCTCGCCGCCGCGGGTTCTTGCGCCTGGTGGTGGGGGCGAGACCCTGGCCACGCCTTGATTGTGGCGGTGTCTGTACTGGTGGTGACGTGCCCATGTGCATTGTCTCTAGCGACTCCGGCGGCCATGTTGGCAGCTGCGGGCGCTATGGCGCGCAGTGGGGTGCTGGTAAGGCGCTTACAAGCGCTGGAACTGTTAGCGACAGTTGATACGCTGGTATTCGACAAAACGGGAACTTTGACTCGGGATGCCATGGTTTTGGGCGCTGTGCAGGTCCGCACTGGCTGCACTTCCTATGAGGCCCTGGGCATGGCTGCGGCTTTGGCGAATCATTCTTTGCATCCGGTTTCCAGAACATTGGCCGCAACGCATCGCTCCAGTGCGCCTCTGTTAGGCATGAGCCATATTGATGCGGGAGTTCCGCAGTTGTGGGAATGCGACGCCGTGACGGAGCATGCCGGGCAAGGTGTTGAGGGTGTAGTGACGGTCGCCCGCCCTGACGGTACTCTGCAAACCCAGAAACTTCGCTTGGGGTCTGCCATTTTTTGTAGGGTTCAGCCTTCCGCAGTCGCTGGGGCGGTTGTGTATTTGAGCGATGACGCAGGATGGCTGGCAACGTTCGAGATGAAGGAGGATATTCGCGAGCAGGCTTCAGAGGCAGTTGCATCGTTGCGGCGACTCGGTGTTGCGGTCAGTATTTTGTCGGGAGACCGTAGTGAGTCCGTACAGCGTATCGCGGCTCAAGCAGGCATTGATCAGGCGCGTGGCGGGTGCTCACCGGACGACAAGTTGGCATATATGAGACAGTTGCAGGCGCTTGGTCATCGTGTAGCTATGGTCGGGGACGGACTTAACGATGGTCCGGTGCTGGCGGGGGCCAACGTATCATTTGCATTTGGTCAAAGTGCTCCGCTGGCTCATGCAAAGGCCGATTTCGTGATCTTGGGGGAGCAATTGATGAGCGTGGTCCACGCCTTGGTTTTATCGCGCAGAACCCTGCGAGTCGTCCGGCAAAACCTTTGGTGGGCATTGGTCTACAACGCCGCCTGTGTCCCGCTTGCTGTTGCAGGTTTGCTTCCAGCTTGGCTGGCTGGTCTGGGAATGGCCGCCAGCTCCCTGTTTGTTGTGGTGAACGCCGTGCGTTTAGCCCGTCCTGTACCTTTGGAAGAGAAAATTTGATGGATATTTTGTATTTGCTGATTCCCCTGTCGGTCGTTTTGGTGTTTTTCATCCTTGGGGGATTGTGGTGGGCCATCCACCGCGGGCAATTCGAGGATATAGAGGCTGAAGGTGAAAGGATACTGAAAGATTCTTAATGAATCTTAAGAACTTTTGGTAGAGTTTGACATGGGTCAACCTCAAAGCGCCCTAAACAGTAAAAATCGCGCCTAGGTTTAAATAGAGAAGAGGTAAAAATGGCATTTGCAAATCAACAAGCGACTGTATACAACGATACTGTTGTGCGTCAGTTCGCCATCATGACGGTGGTTTGGGGGGTGGTCGGCATGCTGGTTGGCGTCATCATCGCCGCTCAGCTCGCCTGGCCTGAACTGAACTTGGGCATTCCGTGGCTTACATACGGGCGATTGCGCCCGCTGCATACCAACGCGGTTATTTTTGCGTTTGGCGGCAGTGCTTTGTTTGCAACGGTGTATTACGTGGTGCAACGCACGTGTCAGGTTCGACTGTTCAGTGACAAACTAGCTTCCTTCACTTTCTGGGGCTGGCAGTTGGTCATCGTCGCGGCTGCGGTGTCTTTGCCATTGGGTTTTACCCAAGGCAAGGAATACGCCGAGCTGGAGTGGCCCATTGACATCCTGATCACGCTGGTTTGGGTTGCCTACGCGGTTGTGTTTTTCGGCACCGTTGGTACCCGAAAAGTCAAGCACATCTACGTTGCCAACTGGTTTTTTGGCGCCTTCATTCTCGCAGTTGCGATTCTGCACCTGGTTAACAGTGCCGCCATCCCCGCTGGCCCAATGAAGTCCTACTCAGCCTACGCTGGGGTTCAGGATGCCATGATTCAGTGGTGGTATGGCCACAACGCGGTGGGTTTCTTCCTGACCGCTGCGTTCTTGGGCATGATGTACTACTTCATCCCCAAGCAAGCGGGTCGTCCTGTTTACAGCTACCGCTTGTCCATCGTCCACTTCTGGGCGTTGATCTTTACCTACATGTGGGCGGGTCCTCACCACCTGCACTACACGGCATTGCCTGATTGGACGCAGTCTGTCGGTATGGTCTTCTCTCTGATTTTGTTGGCACCCAGCTGGGGTGGCATGATCAACGGCATCATGACCCTGTCTGGCGCGTGGCACAAGCTGCGCGACGACCCCATCCTGCGCTTCCTGATCGTGTCACTGTCGTTCTACGGTATGTCCACGTTCGAAGGTCCGATGATGTCTATCAAGACGGTCAACGCATTGAGCCACTACACCGATTGGACCGTGGGTCACGTGCACTCCGGAGCTTTAGGTTGGGTTGGTCTGGTGACGATGGGCTCCATGTACTACCTGATTCCCAAACTCTTTGGTCAGAAGCAGATGTACAGCGTCAAAGCCATTGAAGTTCACTTCTGGACTGCGACGATTGGTATCGTGATCTATATCGCTGCCATGTGGATTGCCGGTGTGATGCAGGGTCTGATGTGGCGCGCGATCAATGCCGACGGAACATTGACTTACACCTTTGTCGAGTCGGTCAAGGCAACGTATCCGTTCTATGTGTTGCGTCTGTTGGGTGGCTTGCTGTACCTCTCCGGCATGCTGATCATGCTGTGGAATACCCTGAAGACTGCTACTGCAGGTCGTGCAGTGGATATCACCATTCCAGCTGCTGTTGCACACGCTTAAGAGGAAATCAACATGGCTAATGAAAATACAAACTCTGGGCTGTCGCACGCTGCGATCGAGACGAACAACTTCTTGATGATCGTCCTTATCCTGTTGGTCTTGCTGGTTGGTGGTCTGGTGGAAATTGTTCCGCTGTTCTTCCAGAAGTCCACGACTGAGCCCATCAAGGGCATCCAACCCTACACTGCTCTGCAGCTGGCTGGTCGTGACATATACACCCGAGAGGGCTGCTACAACTGCCACTCTCAGATGATTCGTCCTTTCCGGGCTGAGACGCTGCGTTACGGTCACTACTCAGTGGCAGGCGAGTCGGTATATGACCACCCGTTCCAGTGGGGCAGCAAGCGCACAGGTCCTGATCTGGCACGCGTTGGCGGCAAGTACAGCGATGTCTGGCACCAGACGCACCTGACTAACCCACGCGATGTGGTGCCGGAGTCCAACATGCCTGCTTATCCATGGCTTGAAAAGACGATGGTGGACGCGGCAGTGATGCCGGCCCACATGAAGGCACTGCGCACTGTTGGTGTTCCTTATACCGATGAACAGATTGCAAAGTCCGTGGAAGATGTCAAGGGCAAGACCGAGCTTGACGCCATGATTGCCTATCTGCAGGTATTGGGCCTGGCACTCAAATAAAGGCGAAGGAGTCGAACATGGAAATCGATATCAACACCCTTCGTTCCGTGGCCACGGTGGCCAGTTTTATAACGTTCATCGGCATTGTGTGGTGGGCCTGGTCCAAGCGGCGCGCCGCCGACTTCTCAGAAGCTGCCAACCTGCCGTTTGAGCAGGACTGACCCCAGATTAAGGATTTGAAATGAGTGACTTTACAAGCAACTTCTGGTCGATTTATGTCGGCGGCATCACCGTAGTGAGCATTCTTGCTTGCGCGTTGCTGCTGTGGTTCAGCGGCAAGGCCAAGGCCATGACTGCGAATGACAACACTACGGGCCACGTCTGGGATGGCGACTTGCGCGAAATGAACAACCCCTTGCCACGCTGGTGGGTGTGGTTGTTTGTCATCACGATCGTGTTTGCCGGTGTCTATCTGGCGATCTATCCTGGTCTAGGTACATTTTCTGGTAACGCAAAATGGTCTGCGGTAGGCCAGTACGAAGCGGAAGTGGCCAAGGGTAATGCCGATGTCGCTCCCCTCTATGCCAAGTTCGCGGCAATGACGCCTGAAGATATGTCGCGCGACCCTCAGGCGATGGCCATTGGTGAGCGTTTGTTCATGAATAACTGCTCTCAATGCCATGGCTCTGACGCGCGTGGAGCCAAGGGCTTTCCAAACCTGACTGATGGCGATTGGCTGCACGGCGGTACACCGGACAAGATCAAAGAGACTTTGACTTTGGGACGAATCGGCAACATGCCACCCATGGCTGCAGCAGTAGGCACTGCAGACGACGTCAAAAATGTGGCCAACTATGTTCTCAGCCTGTCAAATAGTCCGCACGATTCAGTGCGCGCCAATTTGGGCAAAGAGAAGTTCATGGTTTGCGCTGCATGCCACGGAGCCGATGGCAAAGGTAACCAGGCACTGGGCGCGCCCAATCTGACCGACAACATCTGGTTGCACGGTTTTGGTGAGAGCGCCATTATGGCAATGGTCAACAACGGCAAGGTCAATCAGATGCCTGCTCAGGGCGAGCGTTTATCCGCAGGACAGCTTCAGGTGCTAACGTCCTATGTTTGGGGCCTTTCCAACAATGGTAAAGCCAAGTAATTGGCTGAAATCACAGGTGTCGGCTTTTGAGCGATAGGGTTCCGTCGCAGCGCAAGGCGATACCGATCGTTCAGTCACAAGAGGGAGGGGCGATTGCGCCTCCCGAGAGTGATGTTGTGATGGTGTCGCTTTACGAGGCGCACGAGAAGATCTACCCGCGCAGTGTTTCGGGGCTTTTTTCCAACTGGCGTTGGGGCACGGTGTTCCTGACCCAGCTGATTTTTTATGGCTTGCCGTGGCTCGAATGGGGGCAACGGCAGGCCGTTTTGTTTGATCTGGGTGCTCGCCGCTTCTATATTTTTGGTTTGGTTCTGTACCCGCAGGACTTTATCTATTTGACCGGCATCTTGGTCATTTCTGCGCTTTCCCTATTCTTGTTTACCGCTGTTGCTGGTCGATTGTGGTGTGGCTACGCATGTCCTCAGACGGTTTACACAGAAATTTTTCTCTGGCTTGAGAAGCAGGCCGAGGGTGATCGCTCAGCCCGCATGCGGCGTGATGCGGGGCCTTGGACCGCAAACAAGTTTTTCCGTAAGTCTGCTAAACATTTGCTGTGGCTTGCCGTTGCGGTGTGGACCGGTTTTACGTTTGTAGGTTTTTTTACCCCAATCAAGGAACTCGGAGCCGAAGTTTTTCAGCTGCAAATGGGTACTTGGGAAATCTTCTGGTCGCTTTTCTATGGATTTGCGACTTATGGCAATGCAGGGTTTATGCGTGAGCAAGTGTGTAAACATATGTGCCCGTATGCCCGATTCCAGAGCGCCATGTTTGACCGTGACACACTCATCGTCACCTATGATGATGAACGGGGGGAACCTCGTGGAGCGCGCTCCAAGAGAGCTGATCCGGCAGCATTGAATCTGGGCGCATGTGTGGACTGCAGTTTGTGTGTGCAGGTGTGCCCGACCGGTATCGACATTCGCAAAGGACTACAGTACGAGTGCATTGGCTGTGGCGCGTGTGCGGATGTGTGCGACACCGTAATGGATAAATTGGGCTACGCGCGTGGATTGGTCAAGTATTCCACGCAGAATGCAATTAGTCAGCACTGGACAAAAGGGCAAACATTGCGCCATGTCTTGCGGCCACGCGTACTGGTGTATTCCGGCATTCTGGGGTCAGTGGTGTTGGCCATGGTTGTCAGTTTAGCGATGCGCACCCCGTTCAAAGTTGACGTGGTGCGCGATCGTGGGGTGTTGGCCCGCATCGTTGACGGTGGACGCATTGAAAATGTGTATCGGCTGCAAATTATGAATGCCACGGAAGCTACACAAAATTTCACGTTGACGGTTGATGGTCTTCCAGGATTAATGGTTGTATCCGAGCCAGAGGTCGTCATCGAGTCCACGCAGGCCCGCTGGGTGGCGGTTCGCGTGCAGGCGCCGTATGATGTTGCACCTGCAGGATCGCACACTATTCACTTTCAGATTGCAGCTCAGAACTCCGTTGGCTCGGTCTCCGAAAAGTCCGTTTTTATTGTTCCTCGCTAAGGATTTACTATGTCTGAACCAAAATCAACTCACGCAGCGCCCTGGTGGAAATTTGGCCACGTCTGGATGGTTATTGCCGGTCCAGCCATAGTGGTTGTAGCGTCGTTTGTGACGTTTTATCTTGCTGCTTCGGGCAAAGACCCAGTCGTTGATGAGGACTATTACCGCAAAGGTATTGAAATCAACAAAACTCTGGCCGACAACCCAAGTAGCCTGGCGCCCGCAACCCAGGCCAGAAACCACGCCGCAACCGGCGTGAAGGATCCGAGGTAAATCATATGCTACAGCAGCGACTGATGTGGATCGTCTGGCCTGCCTTTCTGATGGCCGGTGTGCTTGAAATGTTGGTGTTTGGTGTGGTGGACCCGCAGGATATGCACTGGTTCGGTTCGCCAATAGATTTTTCGCGACAGGCGATCTATACGATTTCGTTTTTTGTATTTTGGGGTGTTGCGGTATTGTCCAGCGGCTTGACTACCTTGTTGGCCATGTCGCCATTTGAGGTCAATCGTTGCCCAATGCAACCGACGGAGCGCCCGGACGGTTGCCCCAAACAAGGCGCTTGCTGAAGCCCTAATTGTGTTGTTGGCAAGCCTGGGCTACATCCCAGATTTGGCGTTGACTATTTCGTGTAGCGCGTCTGAGTTCAAAATACGAACATGACGTTGCTTCACTTCAATCATGCCATCGTCAACAAATTTCGAAAATGTTCGGCTAACCGTTTCCAGTTTTAGACCCAGGTAGCTGCCGATTTCTTCGCGGGTCATCCGCAAAACCACTTCTGATTGCGAGAACCCCCTGGCGTGCAGGCGCTGCACCAGGTTCAGCAAAAAGGCAGCCAAGCGTTCTTCCGCACGCATGCTGCCCAGCAGCAACATGACACCATTTTCTCGAACAATTTCCCGGCTCATGATTTTGTGAACATGGCGTTGCAAGGCGTTAACCTCGCGGGACAGCTCTTCAATGCGGTCAAAGGGCATGACGCAAACCTCTGCGTCTTCTAGCGCCACAGCATCGCAAGTATGGTTGTCGTTGACGATACCGTCCAAGCCAATCACCTCGCCGGCCATCTGGAAGCCGGTTACCTGATCACGCCCATCTTCCGAGGCAACGCAAGTCTTGAAAAAACCGGTGCGAATGGCATACAGGCTGGTGAACTTGTCGCCATTGCGAAACAGCATGGTGCCCCGTTTGATCTTCCGCCGGCTTGCGACGACGTCTTCAATGCGGTCCAATTCAGCCGAGGTGAGCCCCATGGGCATGCAAAGCTCGCGCAGATTGCAATTGGAGCAGGCCACCTTGATGGACTGCGCTGCAATACCAATCACTTTTGATTCGGCTTTGATCGCTTGGTGCGAGTGGCCGTTAGAGCAAGTGGTGGTTGATGGATCGTGGTCAAGCATGGTGTGCGCCGAAGGTCGTATGGCCCACAGTTTAACTACTTTCATCGTCCTTGATTCATATCAATTTATTTGTAATCAATTTACTGCAAAGTCGGGCCCGTTCGCCCGGAGATTCCATGAATGTTGCAGCTGATACCGTATCTGATGATTTGTTGCGCCGTTTTGACGTGCCGGGTCCGCGATACACCTCGTTTCCGACGGCGGACCGTTTTGTAGAGGCATTCACTGCGGACGATTATGTGCAAGCTTTGAGCCAGCGCCGCAGTGGCGTGGCGGCCAGATCCCTGCCACTGTCTATCTACCTGCACATTCCGTTTTGCGAATCCCTGTGTTACTACTGTGCTTGTAACAAGATTATTACCAAACACCATGACCGTGCTGCTCCGTATTTGCGCTATCTGGCGCGCGAAGTGGATTTGCACACTCAGCAGATTGGCATGGGTCAAGCCATCAGCCAGTTGCATCTGGGAGGGGGTAGCCCCACCTTTCTGAGCGACGACGAGTTGGGCGAGTTGATGGCTATGTTGCGGCGCAATTTTCAATTGGCTGCAGCCGGTGAGTACTCGATCGAAATTGATCCCAGAACCATGGATGTGGCGCGGCTGGACTCATTGGCACGGTTGGGATTCAACCGCCTTAGTTTTGGTGTGCAAGACTTTGATACAGCCGTACAAAAAGCTGTGCACCGGGTGCAGCCTGCAGAGCAGGTGTTTAGCTTGGTCGAGGCGGCCCGAGCGCGTGGTTTTGAGTCTATCAATGTGGACCTGATTTATGGGTTGCCACGACAAAGTTCCGATTCATTTGACCGCACGCTAGCACAGATAAACGCCTTGCGCCCGGACCGTATTGCCTTGTACGCCTATGCGCATTTGCCTGAGCGGTTCAAGCCGCAGCGGCGTATTGACGCCACGGAGCTACCGACCGGTGCGGCCAAGGTGGACATGCTGTCGCGTTCGTTGACGGCCTTGCGTGTGGCGGGCTATGTGTATGTCGGCATGGACCACTTTGCATTGCCCGATGATGCGCTCGCCATCGCCAAGCGCCAGGGCAGGCTGCACCGGAATTTTCAGGGTTATAGCACCCAGCCCGACTGCGATCTGATCGGACTGGGCGTTTCCTCCATTGGCCGCATTGGCGCGACTTATAGTCAGAATGCCAAGACCATGGAAGAGTACTGTGACCTGCTGGACCAGGGACGATTGCCCGTGGTGCGTGGATTGGCACTTTCGCGCGACGATTTGGTTCGTCGGGCCGTGATCATGGCTTTGATGTGCCAGGGGCAAGTGCAGTTTGAGTCGATCAATCTGGCCTATCTGTTGGATTGCCAAACGTATTTTGCGAAAGAGATCGACGACATGCAGTCCCTGGTAGAGCAGGGTCTGGTGGTGGTTGACGAGAACGGCATCCAGGTCACCGCCCAAGGCTGGTTCTTTGTGCGCGCCGTGGCCATGTTGTTTGACCGCTACTTGCAGACCGACCGTACCCGGGCACGGTTTTCCAAGATCATTTAGCATCACCTGATGCAATCTTCTCTGGCGCTGACCGCGCTGCTCATGGGTCTGGTGGGGGGGCCGCACTGCGTTGCCATGTGTGGGGCTGCGTGTGCAGGTATCAGTCAAGCGGCGGGGCCACACAAAAACTCCGCACTATGGATATTTCAACTCGGTCGCGTCGTCGGGTATTCGGTTTTGGGCGGCTTGGCCGCAGCGTCCTTGCAAGGCTTGGGCTGGTTGACCGTGCAATCGGCGGCGCTGCGCCCAGTATGGTCGCTCTTTCACGTTGCTGCCTTGGTGTTGGGTTTGATACTGCTGTTGCAGGCGCGCCAGCCCGTTTGGCTAGAGAACACGGCCCGCAAGGTGTGGACCCGCACCCGGTCTTTTGCGGCTAACCAAGGCCGCGGTGCTCCACTGGTATTGGGGGTTCTGTGGGCGCTGTTGCCCTGTGGCCTGTTGTATTCGGCGCTATTGGTGGCCGCTTTAGCGGGGAATGCAGCCGGTGGCGCCATGGTGATGGGGCTGTTTGCCCTGGGCACCAGTGTCACCATGGTCATTGGCCCGTGGCTGTTCTTGCGCTTGAACGGCTCACCGGGTCGCTTGGCCAGTGGCCAATGGGGTGTGCGTCTTGCGGGTGCCGCCTTGGCCGCGAGTTCAGGTTGGGCATTGTGGATGGCGCTGGCGCACAACACCGCTCCCTGGTGCGCCACGCCCTAGTCAGGCGTGCGTGTCGCGGACTGAGCTTTCCAGCTCGGCAAAGGCCTCCGTGACGTAGTCTGCCAAGCGCTCCAGGTTGGGCAGTTCATCGGTTGCAATCAGACCGAAGAATAAATCGCCGGCATAACTGAACAGGGTAATGTTCAGCAGGTTGCTGGGTGGCAGGGTGCTGATGGGGTGCATCTCTTCCATGCGGGCTCCCTTGATGTACAGGTGCTCTTTCGGGCCCGGCACGTTGGAAACCAGTGTGTTGCCCATAGGAGGCATCTGGTTGCTGAGTTTCAGCATTTCAGCAATCTGCGCCACCAGGCCGGTGATGATGGTGTAGGACTCAATCGCTTCCGGCGCCACGCTGTCGACCATGGTGCGCACATTGCGCAGCGAGTAGCCAATATTGCGCAGGCGGATATAGGGGTCGTCAGTTGGCGGTGATAGTTCCACCTGAATGATGCCGATTTTGTTGCCCGCTGTTTTTTCGCCCTCTTTGCGCAGATTTACTGGCATCTGGATGGTGATGGGTCGGCGCAGTTCTACACCTTGGTCTTTCAGGTATTTGCGCAAGGCACCGTCCAGGCAGGTGAGCGCAATGTGGTTGAGCGTGGAGCGCGTGCGGGTGCGAATGGCGTTGACGCGTTCCATCGAAACCCCGGCGGAGGCAAACTGCCGACCCGACGTGACTTGCCCCGTCAAGGGGGTCTTGGCGCTGGAAACAAAGGGCAGGGCAATGGCGTTCTTGGTGAGCTTGATACTTTCCAAGAAAAGCATCGCTGCCAACCGCCCAATTCCCAGAAAGCGGCGCGTGTTACCGGTGACTTCTTTCCAGGTCATCTGGAGAAGCTCGTTGTTGGCCTTGGCACGACGGGTCGTGTAGCCACCGTGCTTAAGCGTCCACACGGGCGTCAAATCCACATCGGTTGGCGAGGTGGTGTAGCCCTCGGCTGTCCAGCGCGACATGGTCACGCCGTCAGCATAGGCGTGGTGCATCTTTTGGTAGAGCGCAAACAAGCCTTCTGGCAAACCGTCTATGACATGTACTTCCCACAGCGGGCGGCTGCGGTCCAGCATGGGCGTGTGCAACTTGGATACAAAGTCGTACAGGGCTTTACGGTCGTTGTTGCCTTTGGGCAGCACATGGTAGAACACGTGCTGGTTCAGATCAATGGTGTCGGCAGCCTGCCAATGGGGCAGGGCGCCCATGGAAAAATTGATGATCCGGTTAAATGGCGGCTTGACATCGGTAAAGGTCAAATAGTCGCGGTACAGGTTCTTGGCGAAGGCTGCGGACGATTTGGGGGGACGCTTGAATATCAGCAAGCCGCCAACGTGTTTGGGGCTGGCGGCGGTCTCTGCGATGAAAAAGCCCAGGTCCAGAAGTGACAGTTTGCTCATGGTTTCGTAGTCATTGTTGTTGTTTGAAGCTGTCGGTTGCCCGGCGAGCCGATAATTTGGTCTTGAAAACCTGCGCCCAATGTAGGCGATGCGCAGCCAGCGGTCAATTTGGGGGGACCCTATTTTTGTGAAAATTTCAGCTTGAACTCCTCGCTCATTCATACTCCCGTCGACATGCACCGGCTGTCCGTTGCGCCCATGATGGATTGGTCGGACCGCCATTGCCGTTTTTTCCATCGCCTGTTGAGCTGCAAGACACTGCTCTACACCGAGATGGTCACCACCGGCGCGCTAATCCATGGCGATGTGGCGAGGCACTTGCGCCATAACGTTGAAGAATACCCGGTCGCCCTACAGCTTGGCGGCAGCGATGCTGCCGACCTGGCCCACTGCGCCAGGCTCGGTCAGGAATGGGGTTACGATGAAATCAACCTCAACTGCGGTTGCCCCAGCGAGCGCGTACAGCGCGGCGCATTTGGTGCCTGCCTGATGGCCGAGCCCCGGCTCGTGGCCGACTGTGTGAAGGCCATGGTCGATGTGGTGGACGTGCCGGTCACGGTGAAGCACCGCATTGGAATTGACAAGACCGAGAGTTACGCTTTTGTGCGCGACTTTGTAGGCGTGATCAGCGAGGCGGGCTGCAAGGTCTTCGTCGTCCACGCACGCAACGCCTGGCTAAAAGGTTTGAGCCCGAAAGAAAACCGCGAGGTTCCACCCCTGCGCTATGAACTGGTGCACCAACTAAAGCGTGACTTCCCCCAACTCACCATTGCCATCAACGGAGGCATCACCAGCAATGCTCAGATTGCCGAGCAGCTACGGGAGGTCGATGGCGTCATGGTGGGGCGCGAGGCCTACCACAACCCCTGGCTGATGAGTGGTTGGGACGCCGCCTTTTTCGGTGTCCCAGCTTCCGACCGCACCCGGGAGTCCGTGGAGCGTCAGATGGTGGTCTACATGGAAGGCGAGGCTGCGCGGCATGGCACACCCTGGAGCAGCATTGCCCGCCACATGCTGGGTTTGCGTCATGGCTTGCCGGGCGCGCGGCGCTGGCGTCAGGTGTGGAGTGATCACCGACTGAAGGGATTGTGTCCGGCTGAAGTGGCGGCTATGGCGCATAGAGAAGCGCCGGTTAATGCTACATAAATGATAGCTGTTTGCGCTTATTCTACGGGGTCTAGAGGCCTATTTGGCATGGGGTTTTGTCGCGGATGCCAATTTCATACTCATTTTGGGTTGAGTCTGCGTGTTGTGCTTCTATAAAATGGGACCTTCGGGAACTTTCATAGGGCCGAGTAAAGTGCTGCATACATAGATTTACTCCGGTCCTGCGCTTTGGAAACACGATGCATGTTTTGCTAATTGATGACCATGCCCTGTTCAGAACAGGCATGTCGATGTTGTTTCAGCGTATGGATCCTGAGGTGTTAGTCATTGAGGCCAATAGCCTCGAAGCAGCTCTTGGGCTCGACTGCACCCATTCGACTCCATTTGACCTGATTCTTCTCGATTTGAACTTGCAGGGCATGAATGGACTCGACGGTCTTCGACCGCTTCAAAAGAAGTTTTCAGGTGTGCCGGTGGTAGTGGTTACCGGCAGCGAACAGCAAAACGCGATGTGCGAAGCGCGGGCAAAGGGCGCGAAGGGGTATTTGGTTAAAACCACCACTGCGGATGCCATGATGCAAGCGTTGCGGGCGGTTCAACAGGGGCATTCTCATTTTCCCGTAGATCTGGCGCCGCCTTTGGTCAATGCGCATATGACCCCGAGGCAGAGGGACGTGTTGGATCTGTTGTGTCAGGGCAAAGTAAATAAGGACATAGCAGTCATCCTGGGCATGAGTGACCATACAGTGCGTGCGCATTTGAAGATGGTATTTTTTGTCCTGGGAGTACACACACGCACAGAAGCGGTTTTGGCTGCACGCAGATTAGGCATTTTCTAGTCATGCGTCCAGGCATGAACCACCGCACTGCATCGCGAATCCTTCAGGTTCTGGCAATAGCTTCGGTCAGCATCACAGGCATTGCTGTCTGGCTTGGATACGTGCTGGTTACTCGTAATGCGCCATCGGTCGCCGAGCCTGTTTTATGGGTGGGCGCTGCATCTTTGCTCCTTGAACTTGCGCTCTCGGGGTGGAGTATTCGTGCGGTCAAGGCAATAGAGGAAGAGCACAAGAAAGATCGAATGCGTTTTGTGGCGGCCGCCGTTCACGATGTGCGGCAACCCCTGCAAGCGGCCACACTTTTCGTAGGCGGCTTGCTCCACTCCACATTGAGTCCGCAGCCGTTAAAGGCAGCCCAGTGCCTGGATCAATCGATACAGTCGGTCCGCCACATTTTGGATGGTCTGCTGGATATTTCAAAAATTGATGCTGGCGAAGTATCAGTCAAAAACCAGGTTTTCAGTCTCGCCGTGCTGCTTCACGCCCTTGAGGCGGAATTCGCGCCACACGCATTATCCAAAAATTTGCGCTATTGCTTTTACGCCCCGCCAACGGACGTTTATGTGGAGAGCGATCCGCAGCTGGTTCAGTTGATTGTGCGCAACCTGCTCATTCAGGCGATTGCTCAAACGCAGCGTGGGGGCGTTTTGCTGGGCGTGCGCCAGCGGGGAAAACGGGTGCTCATACAAGTGTGGGACACCCACAAAAATGAGCAATCAATCCCTGACAAGAGTTCAGACCGTTATCGGGTCATCGCGAGCCGGGTTGCAGCGCTGATTCGTTCCCCGCTCACTTTCGAGTTGAAAATGGGGCGCGGAGCGGTGTACACCTTGACACTGCCGCATGGCAACAGCCCAATGAGACCACCTACTTCCGGAGTTCATATTTAATGTTCCAAAAGAAACACATCTTCAGTGGCTGGCGCAGTCTCAAGTCGGGTGCCAGGTTGCTGCGCCACGGTGCTCCCGTGTTGGGAGTTGCACTTGTCGCGCTTCTCCCGTCTGCGCACGCAGAACTCATGACGCCGCTCTCGGAAAGCGAGTTTCTGAATGACGTGCCCATCGTGCTATCGGTTTCGCGTATGCCGCAACGCCTGGATGAAACGCCGGGTTCTGTGACCCTGCTGGACCGTGCCATGATTCGTGCCACCGGCGCTCGCGATGTCGCTGATTTGCTGCGTTTCGTACCCGGGTTCGAAGTCAGCAGCTCATTTGAGTCCAATGCGCCCCAGGCCAGTTATCACGTCAGCTTGAAGGACTACTCCAACCGGGTGCAAGTGATGGTCGATGGGCGCTCGGTTTACTCCCCTTTTCTGTGGGGCAGCACCGGACCCGGTCTGCAGGCGGTGGCAATTGATGACATCGAGCGCATTGAGGTCATCCGGGGCACCAATGCCGCCGCCTATGGCGCGCGGGCATTTTTGGGCATGATCAATATCGTCACCCGTGACACTGTTGACACCATGGGAACAACTGCCCATGTGGCAGCGGGCGACAACGGCATTCGTGACACCTTGGTGCGCTTTGGTTGGGGCGACAATCAGGCGCGTTTTCGGCTCACGGCAGACCAGCGCATTGATTCCGGACTGCAAGGCGCTGGCGGAACGGATCGCGTGGACCGGTTTAACTTCCGGGGTACGTTGCAAGCCACTGACATCGACCGCGTGGACGTAAGGGCCGGCAATACCGCTATCACCGCCGGCGTCGGTACCAAGGAAAGCGATGACGCAGGTTTGCGAAATCTCGGTATTGACACGTCTTTTGTCCAATTGGACTGGAGTCGCGTCCTGAATGTGAATGAAGACTTCGCCCTTCAGTATTCGCACATGGAAGAATCCATCAAAAATCAGGTTCCTAACACCACGTACGCCGGTGTCCTGATGAACATGGGGGGGCGCGCCAGCGCCGATGCGTTGATGGCACAGCACACCCTGCGTATGCGCCCGGATTTGAGCTTGATTTGGGGCGCAGAGCTGCGCCAGGAACGCGTTAATTCCCGTGTCTTGTATGACACGGATGCGGCTTTCGACACCAATTTTTACCGCGTTTTTTTCAACGCCCAATGGCATATCGTGCCCAGTTTGGTGCTCAATGCCGGCAGCATGTTTGAGCGCAACTCCGTGAGCGGCGATACAACCGCTCCGCGCACCATGCTGAACTGGCACCTGTTGCCAGGGCAAACCCTGCGTTATGGTGTTTCGAAAGCCTATCGCCCGCCCAGCACGTTCGAAAATTTTAGCAACCAGGTGTACCGCGCGGCATCGCTGGCGGCAGACGGGTTTCCGGACGGGGAGTATTTGAATTACAAGGCCCGTGGGGGTTTGTTACCAGAATCCGTTGTGAGCCATGAAATTGGTTACCTTGGCACATTTGACAGCCTGCACCTTGATGTGGATGTGCGTATCTTCGATGAAACGAGCACCAACATCATCGAGGAGAAAAGAGATGCAAATGGCTATACCAAATACTACGCCAACATACCGGGAGGTAACTGGAGCGACCTCACCGTCCCGCGCAACAGCTTTGGTAGAGAGTTCCAGCTTAAGTGGCGTCCCTGGCAGGACGGGCAATGGACTTTGGGGCACCTGTGGATTGACAATGGCCAGCTCTATCCGCGCAATCCGTCCACCAGCTACTCGCTCATGGTCACGCAGCGGTTTGCGCCGGGCATTCACGTCAGCCTGATGCGTAGCCACACGGATGCTGTGAAAGAAATGCCCTACGCCGGCGTGCCAGGCCCCGAAGTAAACCGGACTGACGTTCGCATTGCCAAAGATTTCCGTTGGAGTTCGCGCAAAGGCGAACTGTCGTTGGTGGTGCAAAACGTTGGACCTGAGTATCCAGACTACGCCCCCAACTTTCTGTTCGCGCGACAGGCTTATGTGATGCTGAGGCTAGAGAACTAAACGCATGTTCTGGCGGGGTCTGTTGTTCAGGCTGGCTTGCTTGTGCATGTGGCTCGGGTGCGTGCCGCTATGGGTGCATGCCGCACCGGTCTCGGTACTGATCGTCAGCGCTGAACGCAATGCAGCCTTCACTCAGGCTGCAGAAGTTTTCATCGACGAGCTTGAACGCGCAGGGGTTTCGCGCAGCAGCGTTCAATACCTGACACTGGCAGAGACCCGCACCACGGCCACCACAGTCGGTCAACTGGTGCTGGCCCTGGGCGTAGAGGCATCGACAGAAATGGCACGCAGCGAGACGCGGGTGCCGATTTTGTGCGCCTTTGTGCCCAGTCAGAGTTTCGAGTCGATTGTGCTCAGCAACCCACGCAAGGGCGTGAGCCCAATTTCTGCAATTTATCTGAACCAGCCATTGGGACGCCAGTTGGATTTGATCCGTCTGGCCTTGCCGGAGCGACAGCACATTGGTGTTTTGCTGGGAAGCCACAGCAGCGCGCAAGTTTCTCTTCTGGAGGGCCAGAGGCGTATGCGGTCTCTTGGTTTGACGCACGTTCAGATTGACGGCAATGAGTCGATTTTTGCGAAGCTGCAAGCGCTTTTGGAAGAAAGCCAAGTACTTCTGGCCCTGCCGGATCCACAGGTATTCAACAGTGGAACCTTGCAAAACATTCTTCTTTCCACGTTGCGAGCGGGAGTCCCCATGGTGAGTTTCTCACCCGCCTATGTGAAGGCGGGAGCCTTGATGGCGATCTACTCCACACCGGCCCAGGTGGGGCTACAGGCCGCTCAACTCACGCGCGCGGTCCTGCAAGGCAAAGATCTCGCGCAACCCCAATACCCCCGCGAATTCCGGATCGATGTGAATGCGTCGCTGGCACGTTCGATGAGTCTTGACATCGACGCGCAAACGCTGACCGAGCGCCTGCTGCGATTAGAGCCGAAGAAATGAAATGGTCTGACATCCGCACCCGAGTTCTGCTTGCCGCATGGCTACCGGTGTTGATGGTGGGCATTGGGTTGTCTGTGGCGTTTTTGCTGGGTCGATCCAGTGACCTCAAAGAGTCATACCAGCAACGCGCGCGTGCCTTGGCGCGGCAATTGGCCAGCGCCAGCGAATATGGTATTTTTTCCGCTAACAAGCTGCAATTGCAATCGATCGGTATAGCCGCGACCAGGGAGTCCGATGTGCGCTCAGTCGACATATTCGACGGCCAGGGCAAGTTCCTCACACGATCGGGCGCACCCTTGTTGAACTATCCGGTGCTGGGCATGCTGGAGAGTAGTGTTTACGATGCTTCCAATGACCTGGACCTCTTGGTTCAGCCCGTGCTTAGCAGCCAGATTGAACTGGATAATATCTTTGAAGGAGTATCCAGTACAGCGTCGCCAGCGGATCAACGACTGGGGTACGTGGTCTTGGTCATGAGTCGACAATCGCTCGTGGCACTGGAGCAGAGCATGCTCCAGCTCGGTCTTTTCATTACTTTGAGTGGATTGCTGGTGGGTTCATTGGTTGCTTTCCTGATTGCACGCGGGGTGATAGTGCCCATACAGCGTGTGGTGCGCCAGGTTGAACGCCTGGAAATTGGTGATCTGGGGTTTAGGGCAATGGTGCAATCCGATGATCCATTTGCTGCCCTGCAACGCGGACTCAACAGCATGGCCCAGAACCTGCAGGATGGCCGGCAACTCCTGGAATACCGTGTAGAAAAAGCCACCCAGGAACTGCGTGCACAGAAAGACACTGCGGAAAGAGCAACGCAGGCAAAGTCACACTTTCTCGCAACTGCCAGCCATGATTTGCGCCAACCTTCCCATGCATTGGGCATGTTCTTGGTGCGATTGATGCACTTTCCACACGGAGTGGAGGAAACAAAGGTGCTTGAGCACCTGGCCGCAACAGTGCGAGCACAACAGGATTTGCTTGATGGTCTGCTGGACATCGCACAACTGGAAGCGCACGCAGTGAGAACGTCGATCCGGGCACTTTCTGTGGCAGAACTTTTTGCACCATTCACACATGGTTTGCGCGCCGAGGCTGATGCCAGGAACCTCCGTTTTCGGATTCGCCAGAGTTCTCTGTGGGTACGGAGTGACCCCGCGTTGCTGAATCGCATGCTTCTGAACCTGGTGCAAAACGCACTGCGCTATACCAACCACGGCGGCATTCTGGTGGCATGCAGACCCGTCAAGGGCCGTCGTTTGGCGCGCATCGAGGTATGGGACACCGGCGTGGGCATTTCGCCGCTACATCAAAGGGACATCTTCAAAGAATTTTTCCAGGTGGGAAATAGTGAGCGCGATCGCAGCAAGGGCTTGGGTCTGGGCTTGGATATTGTTAACCGTACTGCCCAGTTGCTGGGCCACAAGGTTAGTGTCAAGTCGGTTCTGGGAAGGGGAAGCCGCTTCAGCATCGAGGTTCCGCTTGCGTTGAGACCCGACCCTCAAACCATGCTGGAAGACAAGAACACCATACCGTTGAACGGTTTGCAAGGAATGCACTTGCTGGTGATTGAAGATGATGTGTTGGTGGCAAAGGCTATGCACATGATGCTGTCAGCCTGGGGATGCGAGGTGGCGGTAGTTGGTGGTATTGAGGAGGCGCTGGCACAGCTGCGCTGCGGCGCAACTCCACAACTGATTTTGAGCGACTATCGCTTGCGCGCGGGCGAGAACGGGCTGGATGCAGTGCGGTTGATTCGCGAAGCGGCCGAATTTACAATTCCCGCCTGCCTCATGAGCGGGGATGTGCAGGGTAACCTGGTGAGTGTGTGTCGCGAAGCCGGCATCCACTTTCTTCAAAAGCCGGTGCGGCCGGATACGCTGCGCAGTGTGATATTGCAATTAGTGCGGTGAAGTGGCTGATGGTCAACCGTGGCCCAATAAATTACTAGGGAAAATAGTCGCTGGCTAGGCCGCCGCTTCCAGGCCGTTCGCAAAATGCGCACGCATGCGCATCACGGTGGCCGTGGCATCGCGCGCTGTTAGCGCCGCCATGACGGAGCGGTGCTCTGCCAATGACTCGGCCATGCGCCCGGTCTTGAGCAGCGAGTTGTGACGGTTCAGTTTCATGACCTTGCGCAGGTCGGCCACCATTTGGTCCCGCCAGCGGTTGTTGGCAATTTCAAGCAGGCGCATATGAAAGCGCTCGTTCACGGCAAAGAATGCGTCGGTGTTGAGGGTGCCGGGTAGCGCGGCGGCTTCCAGTTCAGCGTGCAGGGCCTGCAACTCGGCCAACTCTGTGTCCGTCGCTTTGGTGGCCACTACGCCTGCAGCGTCGCTTTCCAGCAAGCTGAGCAGGTGATACACGTCTGCCAGATCGTTGGCCGAGACTTCTGTTACATAGGCACCCCGGCGCACCTTCATGGTGACCAAGCCTTCAGCGGCCAGCACCTTGAGGGCTTCTCGCAGGGGCGTGCGGCTGATGCCGTATTCCTCGGCAATCCGTAGTTCGTCAATCCAGCTGCCTGGCTCCAGTTCGCGTTTGAAAATGCGCTGGCGCAGCAACTCCGCCACTTCCACGTAGAGGGCCTTGGGTGACAGGGATTTTCCACCGCGCGGGTTCGTCGTTGGTGCAGGCTGGGGAATCATCGGGGGAATTTGTCGGCTTGTAAGCCCAATCGAATATTTTGAATCAATAATTATGAATAATGTAAACTAAAAGACCAGCTGACACTCGACCGTTTAACCAAAAACGGTCAATATGATGCCCAACCGGACCACGCCATGACTGAAAAGAACCCTGAATTCAAAGCCGCCAATCTGGAGGCATGGGCCAAGGCCGCTGCAAAGTCCGCTCCCGGCGGCAATGTGGAAGCGCTGAACTGGATTACGCCCGACGGCATTGCTGTCAAGCCGCTGTACACCGCCGAAGATACGGCCAATTTGGCTCACACCCATACGCTGCCGGGTTTCGAACCCTACCTGCGAGGCCCCCAGGCCACCATGTACGCTGTGCGGCCGTGGACGATCCGCCAATACGCTGGGTTTTCCACCGCCGAAGAGTCCAACGCTTTTTACCGCAAGGCGCTCGCTGCAGGTGGGCAGGGCGTTTCGGTTGCGTTCGACCTGGCTACCCACCGCGGCTACGACTCTGACCATCCCCGCGTGACGGGCGACGTGGGCAAGGCTGGTGTGGCGATTGACTCGGTCGAGGACATGAAAATACTGTTTGACCAGATCCCGCTGGACAAAGTGTCGGTCTCCATGACCATGAACGGCGCGGTGCTGCCGGTGCTGGCGGGCTATGTGGTCGCCGCTGAAGAGCAGGGCGTGTCGCAGGAACAGCTCTCGGGAACCATTCAGAACGACATTCTGAAGGAGTTCATGGTGCGCAACACCTACATCTACCCGCCAGCGCCCAGCATGCGCATCATTGGCGACATCATCGAGTACACGGCCAAGAACATGCCGAAGTTCAACTCGATTTCAATCTCCGGGTACCACATGCAGGAAGCCGGGGCCAACCAGGCGCTGGAACTGGCATTCACACTGGCCGATGGCAAGGAATATGTCAAAACGGCCATTGCCAAGGGCATGGATGTGGACGCCTTCGCCGGGCGCCTGAGTTTCTTCTGGGCCATCGGCATGAACTTCTACCTGGAAGTGGCCAAGATGCGCGCGGCGCGCCTGCTGTGGTGCCGCATCATGAAAGGCTTTGACGCCAAGAACCCCAAGAGCCTGATGCTGCGCACGCACTGCCAGACCAGCGGCTGGTCACTCACCGAGCAGGACCCCTACAACAACGTGGTGCGCACCACCATCGAGGCCATGGCCGCAGTATTTGGCGGCACGCAGTCGCTGCACACCAATTCGTTCGACGAGGCGATTGCCCTCCCCACCGAGTTCAGCTCGCGCATCGCCCGCAACACGCAGCTCATCATTCAGGAAGAAACGCACATCACCAATGTGATCGACCCTTGGGCTGGCTCGTACATGATGGAAAAGCTGACGCAGGACATGGCTGACGCCGCCTGGGCCATCATCGAAGAGGTCGAGGGTATGGGCGGCATGGTCAAGGCGGTTGACTCCGGCTGGGCCAAGCTCAAGATCGAAGCCGCGGCTGCGGACAAGCAGGCCCGCATCGATAGTGGTCAGGATGTCATCGTTGGCGTGAATAAGTACAAACTCAAGACCGAGGACGTGATTGAGGCGCGTGACATTGACAACGTGGCGGTGCGGGATTCGCAGATCGCACGGCTCAATGCCATCAAGTCAAAACGTGATGCAGCCCTCGTCAACGCAGCGCTGGCTGCTATTACTTCTGCAGCAGAGAGCAACTCAGGCAACCTGCTGGACCTGTCCGTCAAGGCGATTCGCCTGCGGGCGACGGTGGGCGAGGTGAGTGACGCCATGGAAAAAGCCTTTGGCCGCCACCGTGCCGACACGCAAAAGGTCAGCGGCGTGTATGCCGCCGCGTACGACTCGGCGGAAGGAGACACGATGGAATACTGGAACCAACTCAAGAAAGACATTGCCGCCTTTGCCGAAGCACAAGGCCGTCGACCGCGTGTGATGATCAGCAAGCTGGGCCAGGATGGGCACGACCGTGGCGCCAAGGTGGTAGCCACCGCCTTCGCCGACCTGGGCTTTGACGTGGACATGGGCCCACTGTTCCAGACCCCCGAAGAATGCGCCCGCCAGGCGATCGAGAATGACGTACACGCTGTGGGTGTCTCTACGCTGGCTGCCGGTCACAAGACACTGGTTCCGGCCATCATTGCCGAATTGAAGAAGCAGGGCGCCGACGACATTGTGGTGTTTGTGGGCGGTGTGATTCCTCGGCAGGACTACGACATGCTCTATGCAGCGGGCGTCAAAGGCATCTTCGGACCGGGTACGCCGATTCCGGCCAGCGCCCGCGATGTGTTGGACCAGATTCAGAAAGCGCTAGGGTAACGAATGTTGATTGATATGTATCAATGGTACCTACCAAATTGGTATATACTTTTGATATCTATTGCGTCCAGGAGATTGACATGAGTACCGCATCCATTGATACAGCCAAAATTTTTACAACAGGACGCAGTCAAGCTGTGCGTCTGCCCAAAGCTTTTCGGTTTGCCACAAGCGAAGTCACCATCGAGCGGCAGGGCGACGCGGTCATTCTGCGTCCCAAGCTCGACAGCGCCACGTGGGCGCAGCAAGTCTTGACGGCAGTGGCAGCCTTTGACCCCGACTTCAAGCTGGAACGTGCTTGCGAATGGCCGCAATCTGAACGCGAGTCAATGCTCCCATGACCTATCTCCTTGACACCAACATCTGCATTTACATCATCAACGAGCAACCCGCGCAGGTGTTGCAACGTTTGATACAGGCTGGTCGCGACTCGCTGGCCATCTCCACGGTGACGGTGGCTGAGCTGGCATTTGGTATTGCAAAAAGCACCCGTGCTGATTCGCGGACAAAGCTGGAGAACTTTCTATCGAAATTCCCCATCCTGGACTGGGATCAAAGCGCTGCTTGGGTATATGGCAATGTGCGTAAAACTTTGGAAGCGAAGGGCCAGCGCATTGGAGAACGCGACTTATTGCTGGCCTGTCAGGCATTGGCACTTGGAGCCACCATGGTCACCAACAACACCCGCGAGTTCGAGCGCATCGAGGGGTTGAAGCTGGAGAACTGGGTTGTTTGATTCTGGCTCCACCCATGCTTTGTGTCTGACCACGGTTCAGTCTAGCGACTTTGATGCCATGGTTGCTTTGCGCATTGCGGCGCTGCGCGAAAGTTTGGAACGGCTTGGAAGGTTCGATCCGGTGCGGGCACGTGAACGACTGGCGGTAGGCTTTGTGCCGGAATTTATGAATCACATCGAGTTGGACGGTAAGCGCGTCGGATTCATTACGCTGCGTCCGGTTGGACGCGCACTGAGTCTCGATCACCTGTACATCTTGCCCGCTGCACAAGGTCGGGGCATCGGGGCATGGGCACTGGATTGGGCCAAAACACAGGCGACTGAAAGAAGCTGCGACATCTCGCTTTATGCCTTGCAAGAGAGCGATGCCAATCGCTTTTACGTGCGTCACGGGTTTGTGAAGATCAGTGAAGCCGAATTCGATATTGAATACCGTTGGCAAGCGCATGCAGAGGTTGGCGCATGATCCGCCTAGAAGACATCGTTCAAGGACAGGGTTCGTCTCAGCGCCGTGCCATCGCCAAAGCCATCACGCTGCTCGAGTCCACCCG
>JBAWYQ010000026.1:0-29608 GCA_037143475.1 Burkholderiales bacterium
TGCACGGTGCGGGCGTAGGCCGATTCGATCTGGTGTTCGATCTGGAAGCGGCTGAACAGCGGGGCATCGTCACGGTAGCGTTTCACACGCGCGGCGTGCTCGGGCATGACGTGCGCCATAAACTGCTGGGCCTGCTCGTACACGTCATCGGTGTCGATCAGGATGTCGCCGATGTCGTGGTTGAAGTAATCGCGAATGGCGCGGATCACCAATGAAGACTCTTGGTAAATCAGGTAGGCGCCCTTGCCGCCCTTGGCGGCGCCGTCAATGGCGGTCCACAGTTTGAGCAGGTAGTTCAAGTCCCACTGGAGTTCCGGTGCGCTACGTCCGATACCGGCGGTGCGTGCGATGATGGACATGCCGTTGGGGTATTCCAACTGGTCCATGTTCTCTTTGAGCTCGGCTCGGTCTTCGCCTTCGATGCGTCGGCTCACACCACCGCCACGGGGGTTGTTGGGCATCAGCACCACATAACGGCCGGCCAATGACACAAAGGTGGTCAGGGCAGCGCCCTTATTGCCACGCTCTTCTTTTTCAACCTGGACCAGCAGTTCCTGGCCTTCACGAATGGCATCCTGGATGCGCGCTTGGGAAGCCGATACACCTTCCTTGAAGTACATCCGGGAGATTTCCTTGAACGGCAAAAAGCCGTGGCGGTCTTCGCCGTAGTCGACGAAGCAGGCTTCCAGCGACGGCTCGACGCGCGTGACGACGGCCTTGTAGATGTTGCCCTTGCGCTGTTCGCGCCCTTCAATTTCGATTTCGTAGTCGAGGAGTTTTTGTCCGTCGACAATGGCCAGGCGGCGTTCTTCAGCCTGCGTGGCGTTGATAAGCATCCGTTTCATGGAGTGCGTCCTTCATCAGTGTTACATGCCCTGTATGGGCAATTGATACCTGGACTGACGAACCGAATTGAGGTGGAATTGCCGGAGAACTTCGACTCAAACGAGGCGTCGAAGCATAGGCGCGTGGATGGGGACGAGGGGATGCGTTTGCGAAACCGCTATCAATTGCATAGCTAGCTGCGCCCGTTTTACGGGGGCTATAGGCTGATTCATGCCAAACAACGGGGCGAATACGCTCCGTAGGCACAATCTAATCAGACACAACAGCACAAACATCTCGTTTCATTCCGTTTACAGACGAAGGGTCTGCAAACTGTGGGTATTCCGTATCAGTATTTCGATTTGTCAGCTTGACCGTGCTATTTGCAGACCATCACAGGCATTTGGCGTGTGATTTATCGGCAGGTAAACCCGGCGGCATCGACCTTCCAGCGCGTCTGTGTATGGCGTGTGGACTAAACTCCAGACAAATCAACCACTTACAGCGCATCGCTAGTGAAACACATTATAGGGGGCATTCCGAATGCCCCGCAGCCTCAAGTAAAAGCCCTGATCATCGACGTGGATGAGGCTGGACAACGGCTGGACAACTACCTGATGCGTCAGCTCAAAGGGGTTCCCAAGACGCATATTTACCGCATCATCCGCAGCGGCGAAGTGCGCATCAACAAGGGGCGTGTCTCCGCTGAAACGCGTCTGAGCGCTGGCGATGTGGTGCGCCTGCCACCGGTGCGGGTGTCCGAACGTGCCACTGAAAAGGCGCAAGCCATGGCGCAACTGGTGTCGGCGCAAGCTGGGAGTCATGCACCGGCACGCGATTTTGCGGTTTTGTTTGAGGACGAACAGTTGCTGGCCATCAATAAGCCGGCGGGTGTGGCGGTACATGGCGGGTCGGGCGTCAGTTTTGGTGTGATTGAGCAGCTGCGCATGGCACGCCCGCAGGCCCAGTTTCTGGAATTGGTGCACCGGCTGGACCGCGAGACCAGTGGAATATTGCTTGTCGCCAAGAAGCGCAGTGCCCTCAAAAACCTGCAGGACCAGTTTCGTGAGCGTGAAACTGGCAAGACATACCTGGCGTTGGTGTCGGGGCAATGGCCGGCCAACAAGAAGGTGCTGGACAAGCCCTTGCACAAATACCTGTTGCCCGATGGCGAACGGCGCGTCAAGGTGGTCACCAAGGACGACCCGGATGGCATGCCCTCGTTGACATTGGTCAAAGTTCGCGCCCTGAGCGCCGTGGCCCCGGACGCTGGCGGTACCAAGCGGGCATTTTCTCTGCTGGAGGTCACCATCAAGACCGGTCGCACGCACCAGATACGGGTGCACCTGGCCAGCGAGGGCATGCCCATCCTGGGTGACGACAAATACGGAGATTTTGAGTACAACAAGACACTTGCGCGCAGTACCCAAGGCGTTGCGCTTAAGCGCATGTTTTTGCACGCCTGGCGTCTGCAGTGCAGGCATCCGTCCACCGGTGCAGTGTTGACCTTGCAGGCAGACCTGCCCGACGAACTTGCGCAGTTTGCAGCCCAGGTGTTGCCCGAGTCCGCGTGACTTTTGATATTTGACGTTCCACACCATGCCATCTTCCAAGTCACTGACACCACCACGACAATTTGACCTGATTGCCTTCGACTGGGATGGCACATTGTTCGACTCCACCGCCATCATTACCCGCTGTATTCAGTTGGCGGTGGTCGATGTGGGCGGACGATTGCCCAGTGAAAAGGATGCCGCCTATGTGATCGGCCTGGGACTGATGCAGGCGCTGGCCCACGCTGCGCCCGATGTGCCAGCCGAGAAATACCCTGAACTGGGCGCGCGCTACAGGCACCACTATCTGGCTCATCAGGACGACATCAGCCTGTTTGACGGCGTGTTGCCCATGCTGGTCGATCTGAAAGCGCGCAACCATGTGCTGACGGTGGCCACGGGCAAGAGTCGGCGTGGACTGAATGACGCGTTGCAGGCATCTGAACTGAAGGGCTTGTTTGATGGTTCACGCACGGCGGATGAAACGGCGGGCAAGCCTCACCCCCTGATGTTGCAAGAGCTGATGCAGGAGTTCGGCGTGGCACCTGATCGCGTGTTGATGGTGGGTGACACCACGCACGATCTGCAAATGGCCGTGAATGCTGGATGCCCCAGCGTGGGTGTGAGCTATGGCGCGCACGAATCGGACACGTTTACGCGGCTGAATCCGCTCTTTGTGGCGCACTCGGTGGCAGACTTGCACGCCTGGTTTTTGACCCATGCCTGATCGTCCGACGCAGCGCATCATGACCAGTACCGAGCGCGCCTTGCCGCTGTGCAACTCCACGGATCTGGTGGATGGCGGGGAAGCCGTACCCTTTGACGTGACGTACTGTGGCCGCGCGTCCCGTGGCTTTGCGATTCGCTTTGAGGGGCAAGCCTATGCCTACCTCAACCAATGCGCCCATGTGCCAATGGAGATGGATTACCAGCCCAACCGGTTTTTTGACAGCACTGGTCAGTGGTTGATGTGTGCCACCCACGGTGCGATCTACCGTCCGCAGACGGGCGAGTGCCGTGGCGGCCCTTGCAGGGGTGGCTTGATAAAGATTGCCCTGACCGAACAGAATGGCGTCGTGCACTGGCATACTGCGTCCAACTTGCAACCTATTGAGTTCTGATATGACCGACCCCCAGATCCCCGGCAACCAAGGTATGGAGTCAAATTCACCTTCAGCCCCCGCAGAATCAGCGCGGGACGCTACAAAAATTGAAGCAAATGGGGCTGCAAGCGCAGCGCCCGGTGCACCGGGGTGGGAGCGAATCACGCTGGAAACGCTCGCCATGGCAGTCATTACCGAGCAGCGTCAGGCGCGCCGCTGGCGCAATGGCATCCGGCTCGGTTGGCTGGTATTTCTTGTCGGGTTGGTGTGGTTTGGCATGGACCGGGGCGGGGCAACCGCCGATACATCGACACCGCACACAGCCCTGGTCAAGATTCAGGGCGAGATTGCATCCGGTGCGGAGGCCAGTGCCGAACTCATCGTGGCGGCCATGCGCGGCGCCTTCGAAGACAAGGGCGCGCAGGCCGTTGTGTTGCTGATCAATTCACCTGGCGGCAGCCCCGTGCAAGCGGGCATCATCAACGATGAAATCCACCGCCTCAAGGCGCTGCACAACAAGCCGGTGTACGCTGTGGTGGAAGAAACCTGCGCGTCTGCGGCCTACTACATTGCCGCTGGTGCCGACAAGATTTTTGTCGACAAGGCCAGCGTTGTGGGCAGTATCGGTGTGTTGATGGATGGCTTTGGTTTTACCGGTTTGATGGACAAACTGGGGGTGGAGCGGCGCCTCATGACGGCGGGTGAAAACAAAGGTTTTATGGACCCGTTCAGCCCCCAGACCGACAAGCAGCGCGTGTTCGCGCAAGCCATGCTGGACCAGATTCACCAGCAGTTCATCGGTGTGGTGAAGGCCGGACGCGGCAACCGCCTAAAAGAGACGCCTGAGACTTTTAGCGGCCTGTTCTGGACTGGCCAACAGGCTATTGATATGGGCTTGGCAGATCAACTGGGAAATCTGGACTTTGTGGCGCGTGAAATCGTCAAGGCCGAAGACCTGATCGACTACACCCGCAAGGACAACGTGGCCGAGCGTCTGGTCAAACGATTCGGAGCGTCCATCGGCGAGGGCGGTGTGCGCGCTTTGCGGGCCTTGCCCGCGTTCCACTAAACAAGGTGGGCTCTGACACCCAGACTCTAGCGACCTATCGCAAAGACCGTGGGCTGGTTGTTTTCCAGCGTCCACGGCTTGTTTTTCCAGTGTTTCACGACATCACTGTGACAACTGGCCTGAGCCAAGGTCAAACCACTGGCGGTGGCCAGGCGGGTGTTGTGTTGCAAAGTTTGCAAAAGCGCCTGCAGCATGGCAGTATTTCGGTAGGGCGTTTCGATAAAGAGTTGCGTCTGTCCGGTTTTCAGCGCCAGTGATTCCAGCTCGCGAATGCGTTGGGTCCGTTCCGTCGGTGTGCTTGGCACGTAACCCACAAAAGCGAAGTTTTGTCCATTGAGGCCACTGGCTGCCATGGCCAACAGTAGCGACACCGGACCGACCAGCGGGACCACGCGTATACCTAGATCATGTGCGGCACGCACGACGGATGAGCCTGGATCCGCAATTGCGGGCATGCCGGCTTCGCTGATCAGGCCCATGTTGTGCCCCTGCAAGGCGGGTTGCAGCAAGGGACGCGCATCAAAATGCCCTAGATGGTCCCCTTTTTTGTGGACCTCGTGGGGCAACTCCTGCAATGTCATTGCTTGCAATGGCACGCACAGTGGGTGCGTTGCGTGGATGCGCTTGAGGTAGGCGCGGGTGGACTTGGCGTTTTCGCAGACCCAGTGCTGCAGTGTTGCGGCTACTTGCAGCGTACCCTCCGGCATAACCTGGTTCAGGGGCGATTGTGTGTCGCAACCAAAATCCAGGGGCGCGGGTACCAAATACAGGGTGCCAGGCAAAGGCGTCGACGCGGGGGTAGCCGGACTTTGCAAGTTCATAGGGCAGCAGGCTGTGGGGACAACAGGCGGATGCCGGCCGCGCGCAGCATGCGGCTGGTCCGAATCAGCGGCAAGCCGACCAGTGCGGTAGGGTCATCGCTTTCAATGGCCTCCAGCAGGGCTATGCCAAGCCCCTCACTTTTGGCGCTGCCAGCACAATCGTAGGGTTGCTCAATGCGTAAATAGTTTTCGATTTCATCGTCATCCAGCGCACGAAAGCTGACTTTGACCGCGGCCAGTGCTTGCTGACGAAACTCGCTCTGAAGGCAGACCACGGCAACTGCGGTCTGGAAGGTGACGGTATTCCCCTGCATTTGCTGCAACTGCCGCACCGCGCGTTCATGGGTTTCGGGCTTTCCCAGGGCTAAGCCGTTCAGGTCCGCCACCTGGTCCGAGCCGATGACGACGCAGTCCGGAAACCGCTCAGCCACTGCCCAGGCTTTGGCGAGGGCAAGCCGGGTTGCCAGGTCGGCGGGACGCTCGCCGGGCAAGGGGGTTTCGTCGACGTGAGGCGACTCGACGCTGAAGGGCACCCGCAGACGGTCCAATAGTTCGCGTCGATAAGCGGAAGTGGATCCCAGGATGAGTTTTCGGTGGATTGGGTCAGACATGGACTGATTCTCTTACACTGCGCGCATGAAACACGACTACGACGTCCGGCATCTGAATATTGCGGCCTTTGCAATGGGGCTGGGCAAGCTTGAGGGTACCGAGAACCTGACACGACTGGATCGCTTGGCTGTTGAGGCGCAGGGCTCTATCGATTCGACCGTTGTGCAATACACCGCTCGCGGCATGACACGGGCTGACGGAACTACCGGCGAGCAAGCATGGCTTTCGTTGATCGCCGAAGTGGCCCTGCCACTGATTTGCCAGCGCTGCCTGGGCCCGGTGGATGTGCCGGTGCAGGTTGAGCGTGAGTTCCGTTTTGTGGCGACTGAAGAGATCGCCGAAGCGCAAGATGAAGAATCCGAAGAGGATGTGCTGGTGTTGAGCCGCGACTTCAATATGATGGAATTGATTGAGGACGAACTGCTGATGGCGCTGCCAGTTGTTCCAAAGCACACCGTTTGTCCCGGTGCAGTCAAGTTGCAGGTGGCTGACCCGGACTTCATCGATGAACTGGCTGAAAAGCCTAATCCGTTTGCCGTTCTGGGCCAACTGAAAAACAAGCTGTAGATCTCTTTGCCGCGTTAGGCTATAATTTAAGGCTTCGCGTCAGAATTTGCCGCGCTGTTTACTAACCCCCTGTGTTGCATTTTGCGTGGAGCAATGGCGCAGCACTCTTGCCCAGGAGCGGATCATGGCCGTCCAACAAAATAAAAAATCTCCTTCCAAGCGCGGTATGCACCGCTCGCACAATGCTCTGGTTGTTCCTGGCATTGCTGTGGAATCCACTACGGGTGAAACCCATTTGCGTCACCACATCAGCCCCACTGGTTTTTACCGTGGCCGTAAGGTGCTGAAGACCAAATCTGAAGCCTGATCCAGGTTTTTCATGCAAAGCCCGAAGCTGCAGATTCTGTAGCGTCGGGCTTTCGTCGTTTTTGGCCCGCCGCCGTTATTTGATGTCCCTTTCTTTTTGGGTGCCTGCCCCATGATCACAATCGCTGTCGACTGCATGGGGGGCGACCATGGCCCCCAGGTCACGCTACCTGCTTGCAGGCAATTTCTCGAGAAACACACCGACGCAAGCCTGGTTCTGGTGGGACTGCCCCAGGCCTTGGCGGAGTTTTCCCATCCGCGCGCCCGGGTAGTGTTTGCCAGCGAGGTGGTGACCATGGATGATCCGCTGGAAATAGCCTTGCGCCGAAAGAAGGATTCTTCCATGCGCGTGGCGATCCAACAGGTGAAGGATGGTAGTGCGCAGGCAGCGGTTTCAGCTGGCAATACGGCGGCGCTGATGGCCATTTCGCGCTACATACTCAAGACCATCGATGGCATTGAACGCCCGGCCATCGCTGGTCAGATTCCAAATGCCACCGGCGGTGCGACCACGGTGCTGGATTTGGGTGCCAACGTCGACTGTTCAGCCGAACATTTGTTGCAATTTGCGGTGATGGGTTCGGCCCTGGTTTCTGTGCTGACTGACAAGGAGTCGCCCACAGTCGGGTTGCTCAATATTGGCGAGGAAATCATTAAGGGCAATGAAACTATCAAAAAGGCTGGCGAACTGTTGCGATCTGCTGCTAAGGCGGGCGATTTGAATTTTTATGGGAATGTCGAGGGAAACGATATTTTCAAGGGGAGTGTTGACCTCGTGGTTTGCGATGGCTTTGTCGGCAATGTGGCGTTGAAGACCAGCGAAGGCCTCGCCGCGATGATTGGTAATTTTTTGAAGGCAGAGTTTTCGCGCAATATTTTTACGAAAATGGCTGCAATTGCTGCCTATTCAGTATTAAATGCACTTAAAAACAGGGTTGACCATCGCCGATACAACGGCGCAGCCTTATTGGGTTTGCGCGGACTGGTGTTCAAAAGCCATGGCTCGGCCGACGTAATGGGTTTCGGGTTCGCGCTGAACCGGGCGTATGATGCAGCCCGAAACAACTTGCTTGACCGTGTACAGGTTCGCATCGCACACGCTGCTCCTCTGCTGGTAGCAACCGAGAGTGTGCAATAGCCTGAACAGTGGTTTACACCCCCACCATGAAACGATATTCCCGAATTACTGGTACTGGCAGCTTTCTTCCCCCGCGCAGGCTGACAAATGCCGATTTGGTTGCAGAACTGGCAGCCAGAGGCGTAGAGAGTTCCGACGATTGGATCGTGGAGCGAACCGGTATTCGAGCCCGCCATTTCGCGTCCGATGGGGTTTACAGCAGCGATTTGGGGCTGGAGGCGGCAAAAAAAGCCCTTGAGGCCGCCGGACGCAGCGCGCAGGACATCGACCTCCTCATTGTCGCGACCTCTACACCCGATATGGTGTTTCCGTCGACCGCCTGTATTTTGCAAAACAAATTGGGTGCCAATGGTTGTGCCGCGTTTGACGTGCAAGCCGTCTGTAGTGGTTTTGTTTACGCGCTGGCCGTGGCGGACTCAATGATCCAGACCGGGGCTGCAAAGTGCGCACTGGTGGTGGGTGCCGAAGTGTTTTCCCGCATTCTGGATTTCAAGGACCGAACCACCTGCGTTCTGTTTGGCGATGGTGCCGGCGCGGTTGTGCTGGAAGCGTCAAAATCGCCGGGCATTCTTGCCAGCGATCTGCACGCCGATGGCAAGCACGTGGGTATCCTGTGCGTTCCTGGGCATGTGTCTGGTGGCGCGATTTTGGGCGATCCACTGCTCAAAATGGATGGTCAGGCAGTCTTCAAATTGGCTGTTGGTCTTCTGGAGAGTGCCGCCCGGGCCACATTGGCCAAGGCCAATTTGACAGAAGCCGACATTGACTGGTTGGTCCCACACCAGGCCAATATTCGCATCATGCAAAGCACGGCCCGTAAACTCAAGTTGTCGATGGACAAGGTGGTGGTTACGGTCGACCAGCATGGCAATACGTCTGCGGCTTCCATCCCACTGGCGCTGGACGCTGCAGTGCGTTCCGGACAGGTAACACCTGGCCAAACCCTCTTGCTTGAAGGTGTAGGTGGTGGCTTTACCTGGGGTGCTTTGCTCCTTATTTTATAGCGCTTTACGCCCGTTTTACGGGGGCCCGAGGCAATTTTGTACATAGAGTAGATATTTATGAAACCGTTTGCTTTTGTATTTCCCGGTCAGGGGTCGCAGTCAGTCGGTATGCTCGACGCTTGGGGAGAACACGCCGTCGTTGCCCAGACATTGCAGGAAGCCTCTGACGCCCTGGGCGAAGATGTCGCCAAGCTAATCCACGAAGGGCCGAAGGAAGCGTTGGCCCTGACCACGAATACCCAGCCCGTGATGCTGGTCGCTGGCGTAGCTGCCTATCGGGTCTGGATGGCCGAGGTGGGTGTGGCTCCGACTGCGGTGGCGGGCCACTCGCTGGGGGAGTATTCTGCTCTGGTTGCGGCAGGTGCGCTGACCTTGCAGCAGGCGGCGCCTCTGGTTCGACTGCGTGCGCAGGCCATGCAGGAAGCGGTTCCTGTTGGCGTCGGCGCGATGGCGGCTATTTTGGGTATGGACGCGGCCAAAGTGACGGCAGGTTGTCTGGAAGTGACACAGTCGTTCGGAGCCGACTCTTCGGAAACCGTGGAAGCCGTCAATTTCAATGACCCGGCACAGACAGTGATTGCCGGTAGTAAAGCCGCCGTGGAGAAGGCTTGTGAAGTGCTGAAAGCCAATGGCGCTAAGCGGGCTTTAACCCTGCCGGTATCTGCCCCCTTTCATTCGCGCTTGATGAAGCCTGCCGCAAGAACCCTCAGGGAGCAACTGCTATCGATTGAAATCGCTGCACCACAGATTGCCTTGGTCAACAATATTGACGTGGCGGTTGAAACTGATACCGGCCGTATTCGCGACGCCTTGTATCGCCAGGCTTTTGGTCCTGTGCGCTGGGTGGAGTGTGTTCAGGCTATCAAAGCGCGGGGTGTGACTACACTGGTCGAGTGCGGTCCAGGCAAAGTCTTGGCCGGATTGGTCAAGCGCATCGATCCCGAATTGACGGGCTTTGCGCTTTTTGATCCCACTACATTGCAAGACATCAAAGGTGCATTGGCATGAGCGAGCTGAAATTTGAAGGTCAAGTGGCCTTGGTAACGGGAGCATCCCGCGGAATTGGCGCTGCCATCGCGCTGGAGCTGGCACGCAAAGGTCTGAAAGTTGTTGGCACCGCCACGACAGACGATGGTGCCACGAAGATCCGTGAAGCTTTGTCGGCCTACGCGGACTGCAGTGGTCGCACTCTTGACGTGACGCAAGGTGGCGCTGGTGAAGCGCTGGTGGACGCTATCGTGAAGGAATACGGCGGACTGCAGGTCTTGGTCAACAACGCTGGCATCACCCGTGACAACCTGGCCATGCGCATGAAAGATGACGAGTGGGATGCGGTGATGGAAGCCAACCTCAAAGGCGTTTTCCGAATGAGCCGTGCGGTGATGCGTACCATGATGAAACAACGCTTTGGGCGCATCATCAACATCACTTCGGTGGTGGGCGCATCGGGTAACCCCGGCCAAGCCAACTACGCGGCAGCCAAGGCGGGCGTTGCTGGCATGACGCGTGCCTTGGCACGTGAACTTGGGTCGCGTAACATCACGGTCAATTGCATTGCCCCTGGTTTTATTCAAACCGATATGACTGCCAGCCTGGGCGAAGAGCAGCAAAAAGCGCTTTTGGGTCAAATTCCGCTGGGACATCTGGGCAAGCCGTCTGATATTGCACATGCTGTTGCATACTTGGCGTCTCCGGGAGCGAGTTATGTGACTGGGCAAGAATTGCATGTCAATGGTGGCATGTACATGTAAGCTATTGAAATTCAGCCGATTTGTCCGTTCGGCCACCTGGTTAGAGTTGCGGCTCTAAGCCCGGGTAAAATGACGGATTCTTTTACAACCCTTAGAGGGAAGCCATGAGTGATATCGAAGCCCGCGTCAAAAAAATTATTGCCGAACAACTCGGTGTTGAAGAGTCGCAAGTCACCAATGAAAAAGCCTTCGTGGCCGATCTGGGTGCAGACTCTCTGGACACCGTCGAGCTGGTGATGGCGCTGGAAGACGAGTTTGGAATTGAAATTCCAGACGAAGATGCAGAAAAAATCACCACGGTGCAAAACGCTGTCGATTACGCCAGCACACACAAAAAAGCCTAAATGGGGCTTGCGCGGCGCCATGGTGCTGCGCGGATCAGGGCCCCGCGTGTCCAAAACTGGGCGCACAGGTCCACTGATCCGAGACAGGGCCGTTGAAGACGGCTTTTTTTGACCAAATCTGAAGACTGATTGCTATGGCCCGTCGTCGCGTTGTTGTTACTGGTTTGGGTTGCGTGAGTCCTGTTGGAAATACGGTGGACGAAGCGTGGACCAACATCCTGGCCGGCAAGTCCGGTATCGGAAAAATCTCCCGGTTTGATGCGTCTGCATTTTCATGCCAGATTGCTGGTGAGGTTCGCGATTTCAATTTAGACGTGTACATGACGTCCAAAGAAGCACGCACCATGGATACGTTCATCCATTACGGCATCGCAGCCGCTGTGCAGGCCGTTGTTGATTCGGGTCTGCCGACTGGCGATGCATTGGGTGACGAAGCTGCCACGCGCATCGGCTGTGTGATCGGCTCAGGAATAGGCGGTCTGCCCATGATTGAGGGCATGCACGTTGAGTACACCAACCGTGGGCCCCGCCGAATTTCACCTTTTTTTGTTCCTTCGACCATCATCAATATGACCGCCGGTCATGTGTCAATGCGGTTTGGGTTTAAAGGCCCCAATATTGCTATTGTCACGGCCTGCACAACCGGGTTGCATTGCATTGGCGAGGCCGGTCGCATGATTGAGTATGGTGATGCCGATGTCATGATCGCAGGTGGCTCTGAGGCAACCGTTTCGCCACTGGGGATTGGCGGGTTTGCTGCCATGCGTGCGCTAAGTACTCGCAATGACGACCCCGCCACCGCTTCCCGCCCATGGGATAAGGACAGGGACGGTTTTGTGCTGGGTGAGGGTGCCGGTGTGGTAGTGCTGGAAGAGTACGAGCATGCGGTAGCGCGTGGAGCCAAAATCTACGCTGAACTGGCGGGGTTTGGCATGAGCGCCGACGCTGGTCACATGACTGCTCCCAATATGGATGGGCCTCGCCGTGCCATGCTGGGCGCCATGCGCAACGCCGGTATCAATGCAGACCAGGTGGACTATCTGAACGCACACGGTACCTCCACACCGCTGGGCGATTTGAATGAAACCCATGCCATCAAAGCTGCATTGGGCGACCACGCCAGGAAAGTCGTCGTTAATTCCACCAAGTCCATGACCGGGCATTTGCTCGGTGGTGCCGGTGGCATAGAGTCAGTCTTTACAATTCTGGCCATACACCACCAGAAAAGTCCACCGACCATCAATATCTTTAACCAGGATCCCGAGTGCGATCTGGACTACTGTGCAAACGTAGCGCGTGACATGCGCATTGATGTGGCACTCAAAAATAATTTTGGTTTTGGTGGCACGAACGGCTCGCTGGTTTTCAAACGCGTCTGAGTAACGTTGTTTACCGCTACGGCACATGCATCAAGCCCCGGCGGTCAGTTTCTCGGCTGACAGGTCGCGCTGGCAATTGCGGTGCATCTTGGCTCTCTTCTTCAACGCAGTTGTGGTTTTAGGGATCTTCGAACTGGGGCAACCACAATCTGGTTTGCAAATTGCTGCTCTTGCGTGGACTCTTTTGGCTTCCGTACTCATTGCCTTGTTAGGCTGGTACCAATCTCCGCGGGGTACCTTGCGTTGGACGGGCGGGCATTGGCATTGGTCCGGATATGCTGAGCAACCCGTGTGCACGGTAGACCTGCGCATGGATTTTCAAAGCAGTTTGCTGCTATCTCTGCAGCGTCAAGGTAAGCGATCGGATTGGTTGTGGCTTGATGCCGCGTCTGACCCTGCAAGTTGGAGAGCTTTTCGCCGAGCTGTAATTTCCGGTCAATGCGGTTTTCCCGACGAGGAAGATGTGCAGACCATGCATTCCCACGGAGAGGTCGCATGACGCCTGCTGGTGCAACCCCCGTGCAGGACAGCGATACGGTGCTGGTGCAGCGCACGGTGGCCGGTGACCAAAAAGCCTACGGCTTGTTGGTTTTGAAGTATCAGCGACGAATTCAACGGCTGATTGGCCGTATGGTGCGTGATGTGGATCTGGTTGAAGACATCGCCCAAGAAACGTTTGTTCGCGCCTATCGCGCGTTGCACCAGTTCCGTGGCGAAGCGCAGTTTTATACCTGGCTTTATCGTATTGCGGTTAACACAGCCAAGAAGTTTCTACTGGAACTCAAGCATGACCCTACCGTTTCCGAAAATATCCATGCAAATGGCGATGACGATGAAACTTCCTGGCGTAAAAGTGAACCAACTACCGATGAGGGGCCTGAATCGATTCTGGCTGCGAAAGAAATAGCGGAAGTGGTGAATGCGGCGATGAACGACCTGCCAGTTGATCTGCGTGAGGCAGTCGTATTGCGGGAAATTGAAGGCTTGAGTTACGAAGAAATCGCCATCGCAATGGATTGCCCCGTTGGGACAGTCCGGTCGCGTATTTTTCGGGCTCGAGAGGCTATTTCACAGCGGGTGCGCCCGTTGCTTGACAAACAAACGGGCAAAAGATGGTGAGGTTTGCAAATGGGTGACCTGAATTCATTTTCCAATGAGCGTATATCTGCCATGGTGGACGGTGACCTGCAATCGGATGAGTGTGGGCAGATTCTGGACCGCCTGCGGGAAGATGCCCAATCCTTAGAAACCTGGCATGTCTATCAGGTCGTTGGTGATGTGTTGCGCAGCCCTGAATTGGCACCTACACGAAGTGACATGGCGTTCTGGGAGAAGCTTGAGCAACGCCTGGCGCTAGAACCAGATCGGCCCAATATCGCGCTCAATAGCGATCGGTCTACTATGGAAAAAAGTACTCCGGTCGTAATGGCGAACATCGGCGAAATTGTCGCCAACGAATCGGTGTTTCACTGGAAGGTTCTGGCGGGCGTAGCCTGCACGGTTTTGGTGTCTGTTGTTGGTTCCGGTTTATGGACTCAAACCAACTCGCGAATCAGCCAGGAACTGGCTTCAGTTAAACCTGCCGCAGCGGTGGTTGTCATGGAGACGCCCGTGGGATCGATGTTGCGTGACCCCCGCCTCGATGAACTGATGGCTGCGCATCGCCAATTGGGTGGCCATTCGGCACTACAGGTACCGGCTGGCTTTCTACGCAATGCCACTTATGAAGGGACTGGTCGGTGAGCCGCAAGCTAGGCCCTTGGATGCTACTGCCCATCGCGTGGTGTTTGTGCGCTATGCAGAGTGCTGCATGGGCTCAGCCTCTTGGGGTAGAAGTGCCCTTGAATGCTTGGTTGATGCGGGTACATCAGGCTGCGCGGCAAAGTGTCTATACGGGTACTTTTGTGGTGTCAGCTGGAGGGGCGATGGCAAGCGCCCGCATCTGGCATGTTTGCGACGGTAGCCAACAATTGGAGCGGGTTGAATCTCTCAGTGGCACGCCGCGGGCTATCTATCGGCGAAATGATCAGGTTGTGACGTTTTTCCCGCAGTCCAGAATCGCTATTGCGGAAGTACGTGAGTCGCTGGGGTTGTTTCCCAGTCTCCTTAAATCCAGCGACTCGGCTATCGGGGATTTTTATCGTTTGAAAGTGATTGGTAATGATCGTATTGCAGGCTTCGATTCTGACGTATTCCAGCTTGTGCCGAATGACGGTTTGCGGTACGGATATCGCGTCTGGAGCGAAAAGAAAGCTGGACTGATCATTCAGTTGCAGACGCTGGGTCTGGACGGCAAGGTTCTGGAGCAGGCTGCGTTCTCCGAGTTGCAACTCGATGCAACGGTGAACGTCAACAAGCTTTCCCGCATGGGCAATACCGATGGCTACCGGGTTCTCCGTCCCGATTTGCAGAAGACGGCGGCGGATGCTCAAGGTTGGGTGTTGCAGAAGGAGGTCGATGGCTTCAAACCCATGGCCTGCTACCAGCGACCAGCGGTCTCTGCGGCAGCAGGCACGGTTGGCGGTGGCCAGAGTACGATGCAATGGACGTTTTCTGATGGGGTGGCAACGGTTTCTCTGTTTGTGGAGGCCTATGACCGTCAGCGGCACGTGCGCGAAGGCATGACAGACATGGGCGGAGCGACCCACACGTTGACTCACCGTATCCATGATTGGTGGGTCACCGTGGTCGGCGAGGTACCCCCCGCTACGTTGCATGCGTTTGCCCAGTCACTTGAACGCAAAAAATAAGCCCTTATTTGGAACCCTGTTGTCCCATCCGGATCAATGACAGGATTGTTTGTTTATACGGAAGAATGAAGATGAAATATTTGTTGCTCAAACCCACGCGCGCAGTTTTTTTGGCACTCACTATGGCTGCTACTGCTTTCATTGCTGCTTCGCCCTTGCAACCTGCCATGGCTCAAGCACGTGCTTTGCCAGATTTCACCGATTTGGTGGACCAGGTGGGCCCTTCGGTGGTGAATATCCGTACCATGGAAAAGGTCAGCTTACGGTCGACCCAAGGTGGGCAGGGAGACGAAGACATGCTGGAGTTTTTTCGGCGCTTTGGGCTTCCGATGCCCAATATTCCGGGAAATCCCAAGCAAGTGCCTCGTCAAAATCGCCAGCAGCAAGAGGAAGAACAGCCCCGCGGTGTTGGGTCAGGTTTTATCCTGACTTCAGACGGATTCATCATGACCAATGCCCATGTCGTTGACGGGGCAGACGAGGTGTTGGTGACTCTGACGGATAAGCGCGAGTTCAAGGCCAAGATCATCGGCGCCGACAAGCGCAGTGATGTAGCTGTTGTAAAAATTGAGGCGACTGGCTTACCTGCAGTCAAAGTGGGCGATGTAGGTCGTTTGCGCGTTGGGGAATGGGTGATGGCCATCGGATCGCCCTTTGGCCTGGAAAACTCGGTTACAGCTGGCATTGTGAGTGCCAAGCAGCGAGACACGGGCGACTTTCTTCCATTTATCCAGACAGACGTCGCCATCAACCCCGGCAACTCGGGGGGGCCCCTTATCAATATGCGCGGTGAGGTAGTTGGTATCAACAGCCAGATTTACTCCCGTTCGGGTGGTTTCATGGGGATTTCGTTTGCGATTCCCATGGATGAAGCTGTTCGCGTGAGTGAACAGTTGCGCAGTTCGGGGCGCGTGTCTCGGGGGCGCATTGGCGTGCAAATCGAGCAGGTCAGCAAAGAGGTCGCTGAGTCCATCGGACTTGGCAAGCCCAGCGGCGCATTGGTACGCAGTGTGGAGGCTGGCGCTCCTGCCGACAAAGCGGGCATAGAAGGGGGTGACATCATCATTCGTTTCGATGGAAAGCCGATCGAAAAATCCAGTGATTTGCCGCGCATCGTTGGTGGAACCAAGCCTGGCAGCAAAAGCACAATTACTGTGTTTCGTCGTGGTTCTACCAAGGACCTGAGTATCGTCATTGCCGAAGTCGAAGCCGATAAGCCGGTCGTCAAGGCGTCCGGGCGCGACGAGAAGCCCAAATCATCTGCGGCGGGTCAGTCCGTTGGCCTGGCGGTGAGTGACTTGTCCGATGCGCAAAAGAAGGAGCTCAAGATCAAGGGTGGTGTGCGGGTAGATGGGGCTGTAGAGTCGGCGGCTCGCGCGGGTTTGCGTGAAGGTGACGTCATCCTGTCGCTGGCCAATGCAGAGGTGCTATCTGTGAAAGAGTTTGAGGTGGCTTTGAGTAAACATGACAAAACCAAGCCGCTGTTGGTGCTCGTGCGCCGTGGTGAACTCGCCCAATATGTACTGATCAAGCCAACCCGCTGACGTCGCGCCTCTGTCAGAAACCCTCAAAATTGCAGGGTTTCTGGGTTCTTTTCGGCGACGGCGCAACTATTTTTTCGAATTGTTTGATCAATTTATTTAGATGTGTGCACTTGCTAACTTATTGGCTTTTTTGGGAATTGGTTAGAATGTAGGCTACTCAAGGTGCCCGATGGGAATATGGATCCTACGTAATTCATCATATGGAATGCCGAGGAGTGCCCCACAGCTGATCCACAGATCACCCACAAGTTGTACAGAACCTTATCCCTGAAATTGTTGATAACCTGTTAATAAAATAACTGTTGCTGAGTCGCAACGACACCGACATGCTGTTTTCCCTGCTTTGTATTTCAAACTTTTTGCCTACAATGAAGCTCCAACCTTCGCAGTTGCCAATGATTGTTGGTTCAGGGCGCGTCAATAACCGACGCGCCCTTTTTTCTTGTGCATCCCAAATTAATTCAATCACTTAAGCGTTCTCGTTGATGAATCACATCAGAAATTTTTCGATCATTGCGCACATTGATCATGGCAAATCCACCCTGGCAGACCGCTTGATACAGCGTTGTGGAGGACTTGAGGCGCGTGAGATGGAGGCACAGGTTCTGGACTCGATGGACATCGAGAAAGAGCGTGGGATAACTATCAAAGCGCAGACCGCCGCGCTGCAATACAAAGCCAAAGATGGGCAGGTGTACAACCTCAATTTGATTGATACGCCAGGGCATGTGGACTTCTCGTATGAAGTCAGTCGCTCACTGTCTGCCTGTGAAGGTGCGCTGTTGGTTGTTGACGCAAGCCAAGGCGTAGAGGCACAAACAGTAGCCAACTGTTACACCGCACTTGAACTGCATGTTGAAGTACTGCCGGTACTTAACAAAATTGATCTGCCCAACGCTGATCCGGATAACGCCCGCAGCGAAATTGAGGATGTAATCGGCATCGACGCGACGGATGCGATCATATGTTCGGCGAAGACCGGTATTGGTATCGACGATATTCTCGAAGCCATCGTTGCCAAGATCCCGGCGCCCAAAGGTAATCCGGATGGGCCATTGCGCGCAATGATCATCGACAGCTGGTTTGATACCTATGTTGGTGTGGTGATGCTGGTTCGTGTGGTTGACGGGCGCCTGGTCAAAGGCGAACGTATCAAGATGATGGCATCGGGTGCCATGTACAACGCCGACAACTTGGGCGTGTTTACGCCAGCCAATCAGCCGCGCCCGTCACTGGAGGCCGGCGAGGTGGGCTACATCATTGCTGGCATCAAGGAACTGCAGGCCGCCAAAGTGGGCGACACCGTTACGCTGATCAAACCCGGAACAGGTGGTGCAGCGGCGACGGCTACCGAGGCTCTGCCTGGCTTCAAGGAAATCCAGCCGCAGGTCTTTGCGGGCTTGTACCCCACCGAGGCCAGCGAGTACGACTCACTGCGCGATGCGCTGGAAAAGCTCAAGCTCAATGACGCCTCCTTGCATTACGAGCCTGAAGTGTCACAGGCACTTGGCTTTGGGTTTCGCTGCGGTTTTCTGGGCCTGTTGCACATGGAAATCGTGCAGGAGCGTCTGGAGCGCGAGTTTGACCAGGACCTTATTACCACAGCCCCCAGCGTGGTCTACCAGGTGGTCAAGAATGATGGTGAGGTCATCATGGTGGAGAACCCATCCAAGATGCCCGAGATCAGCAAGACGGCTGAGATACGTGAGCCCATCGTCACCGTGCATCTCTATATGCCGCAGGAATATGTGGGCGTTGTCATGACGCTGGCCAACCAGAAGCGCGGTGTGCAGATGAACATGGCCTACAAAGGTCGCCAGGTGGTGCTGACGTATGACATGCCGTTGGCTGAAATCGTGCTCGATTTCTTTGACAAACTTAAATCTGTGTCGCGCGGCTATGCGTCGATGGACTATGAGTTCAAGGAATACCGTGCCGCTGATGTAGTCAAGGTGGATATTTTGTTGAACTCTGAAAAGGTCGACGCACTATCCATCATGCTGCACCGTACCCAAAGCATCTATCGTGGCCGCGCGGTGGTGGGCAAGATGCGTGAGATTATTTCTCGCCAGATGTATGACGTAGCCATCCAGGCTGCTATCGGAGCCAACATCATTGCGCGTGAGACAATCAAAGCACTGCGAAAGAACGTGTTGGCCAAATGCTATGGCGGCGATATTTCGCGCAAGAAAAAGCTACTTGAGAAGCAAAAAGCAGGCAAGAAACGCATGAAACAAATCGGATCCGTTGAAGTTCCCCAGGAAGCATTCCTGGCTATTTTGCAGGTGGAAGACTGATGCAAGCGATTACCTCTGCCGTCCTGGCGGCCTTCGTACTGTACGCCGGATCCTGGTATTTTGGGATGGTTGATGGCAACTTTGCCTTGCTGCTTTTTCTCGCGACCGTTGTGACGGGGGCCTATTGGCTGGGGGAACGTTTTTACTTCCTCCCGCAGCGTCAAAATGCGGCAGCTTTGCTCGAAGCCTCCGACCTTAAGCGCCGCCAAGATTTGGGCAAGATGGGAATCAACCAGGTTGATGGCAATATTTCCGAAGCCAAAAGTCTTATCTTGAGGCAGCCATGGTGGCTGGATTGGACTGCCGGTCTGTTCCCCGTCATCATCTCGGTCTTTTTTCTGCGCTCCTTTCTTGTGGAGCCGTTCAAGATCCCCTCGGGCTCAATGATCCCAACCCTGCTGGTGGGCGATCTGATCTTGGTGAACAAATTCACTTATGGTTTGCGTCTGCCGGTGCTCAACACCAAGATAACCGAAGGCACACCGCCTCAGCGCGGTGATGTGATGGTGTTCCGTTACCCGCCTAAACCCAGTCTGGATTACATCAAGCGGGTGGTTGGTTTGCCCGGCGACACGGTGGCCTATATCAACAAGCGGTTGACCATCAACGGGCAACCTGTTGCGACAACCACGCTGCCAGAGTTTTTTGATGATGATGCGATGCGCTACTTCAAGCAGTTTGAAGAAGGGCTGGGTGACAAGAAGCACAAGTTGCTGAATGACGACGAACGCCCCGCCTTTGTACCAGGAGCGGATAATTTTGCTGGGCGTGATGGTTGTCTGTATTCGGTCGAGGGTGTGACCTGCAAGGTGCCGCAAGGGCACTATTTCATGATGGGCGACAATCGCGATAATTCGCTGGATTCAAGGTATTGGGGTTTCGTGCCTGAGAAAAATATTGTCGGCCGAGCCTTCTTCGTTTGGATGAATTTTGGAAATCCCAAACGCATCGGAGCGTTTGACTGAAATGGGAGTTGACACATGAAAGTGCAAAGTAAGTCCGGACAACGCGGCATCACCTTCGTTGGCTTGGTTTTTGTAGGTGCGGTGGTCGCCAGTGCCGGCGTGATCGCGGCACAGGTGTTTCCGACGTTTGTCGAGTATCAATCCGTAATAAAAGCAGTCAATAAAGCTCAGGAAGGTAACTCGGTACCAGAAGTGAGAATGATTTTTGACAAAGCGACCGAAATCGATGCGATTTCGTCTATCTCTGGCAAAGACCTGGAAGTGACGAAGGAGGGAGACAAAGTCGTGGTTCGGTTTGCCTACGAGCGTGAGATTCACTTAGTGGGTCCGGCTTGGCTGACGCTCAAGTACGCCGGCCGTTCCAAATAGCGTGGCAACGGGTCTGGTGGAGTTGCAGCGTCGCCTGCAACATGAATTTTCCAATGCATCATTGCTGACCCAGGCGCTGACCCATCGCAGTTTTTCAAGCGACCACTACGAGCGACTGGAGTTTCTGGGCGACTCGGTGCTCAACCTGGCGGTCTCCGACTTGCTGTATGTCCGTCTGGGCAGCCTGCCAGAAGGCGATTTGTCACGCGTGCGGGCCAATCTGGTCAAACAGGAAACCCTGCACCAACTCGCAGTTGGTCTGGGGCTACCGGATGTCATGCGGCTGGGTGAGGGCGAGGTACGCTCGGGTGGTCAAAAACGTCCCTCAATCCTGGCCGACACGCTGGAGGCCCTCATCGGTGCGGTCTATCTGGACGCAGGATTTGTTGCCGCGCAGGCGCTGGTTCAGCGGCTGTTTGAAGCGGTTGAGATCAACCCCACCATGGAAGCGATTGGCAAAGACCCCAAAACCGAACTGCAGGAATGGCTGCAGGGCCGTAAGATGAAGTTGCCCCAGTACAAGGTGGTTGCTACCATTGGAGCGGCGCATAAGCAGAGCTTCGACGTGGAATGCGAAATCCCGGAAATGCGCCTCACCGAGCGTGGTATCGGCGGTTCTCGTAGAACCGGTGAACAGGCCGCAGCTGCCGCGATGCTGCAAACAATCAAGGCAAAAACTCGTTCATGAACGCTACAAAAAAAATAGCTACTCACACAGATTCCACGGGGGCTAGCGATTCAAATGATCAGCAACCCGATCTCGACAGTATGCTCGAAGGCTTGCTCAAGAGCACTCCCAAAGTGGCGCAGCCCGGCACTGTGGCAGAAGGCCAGCGTTGTGGTCTGGTTGCCATCGTCGGCAAGCCAAATGTGGGCAAGTCCACACTCCTCAACGCCTTGGTGGGTCAGAAAATCAGCATCACTTCGCGCAAGGCACAGACCACCCGCCATCGCATCACCGGCATGCACACGCGCGGCGCGACCCAGTTTGTATTTGTTGACACCCCGGGCTTCCAGACCCTGCACGCCAACGCGCTGAACAAGTCGCTCAATAAGACAGTGCAGGGCGCTGTGGCTGATGTGGACCTGATTCTGTTTGTTGTCGAGGCGGGCAGCTTCACACCGGCAGACGCGCGGGTGCTGGCACTGCTTGGCAAGAACATCCCTACGCTCCTGATTGCCAACAAACTGGACAATATTCACCGCCGGGGCGATATCGCACCGTGGTTGCAGACCATGCAGGACAAACACAAATTTGCCGAATTTGTGCCCATGTCGGCCAAGAGCGCCAAGGACACTGAGCGCTTGTTGGGTATTTGCGAGAAGTACCTGCCCGAGCAGGCCTGGTGGTACGCCGAGGATGAACTGACCGACCGCAGCGAGAAGTTCCTGGCCAGTGAACTGGTGCGTGAGAAGCTTTTTCGCCTGACCGGCGATGAGTTGCCCTACACGTCGACCGTGGTTATCGACAAGTTCGAAGAAGAGCCGCCACAACGCAAAGGCCAGAAGCGCCTGCTGCGTATTGCCGCCACCATCGTGGTGGAGCGCGATAACCACAAGGCCATGGTCATTGGCGACAAAGGCGAACGCATCAAACGCATTGGCATGGAAACCCGGGTCGAGCTGGAGAAGCTGGCCGATGCCAAGGTTTTTATTGAACTTTGGGTCAAGGTGCGCTCTGGCTGGGCTGATGATGAAGCCCGAGTACGTTCATTTGGCTACGAGTAATCCTGTATCGCGTGGCCACCCAGCGTATCTCCGATGAGCCCGCGTATGTGCTGCACCGCTACGACTGGAGCGAGTCCAGCCTGATTCTGGAAGTGCTGACCCGCCACCACGGCCGTATCGCCTTGGTGGCCAAGGGGGCCAAGCGTCCCAGTTCCAGTTTTCGCCCCGTGTTGTTGCCGCTGCAGATGCTCCACGTCGCGTTTGGCGGTGACGCCGAAATCCGCACCCTCAAGAGCGCCGAATGGCAGGGCGGGCACGTCATGCCCACGGGAGATGCGCTCTTGTCGGGTTACTACCTGAACGAGTTGCTGCTGACCCTGCTGGCCCGCGACGACCCGCACCCGGTGTTGTTTGACGTCTATGCGAACGTGGTGCAGGTGTTGGCCAGCGAGCACGGCGAAGTTTTGCAGGCGGCGTTGCGCACCTACGAGTTGCTGTTGTTGCGAGAAATCGGACTTTTGCCACAGCTTGATGTGCAAACCATGACCCTGGGTGCTCTGGCTGCCGATGCGCGCTACTGCCTTGTTCCTGAAGGCGGCTTGCGTCTGGCGCACGCGGACGACCGCGCGAGCCTGAACGGTGCGCAGTGGGGCATTTTGCAAGCTGCATTGGCAGACGGAGCCCCGTTTACCACCACGCTGCGCGCCTGTGCTGCGGTCACCAGTGAACTCAAACCCCAGCTGCGGGCCTTGCTGCACTACCATTGCGGTGTCAGAACGCTGCGCACCCGGCAGATGATGATGGATATTCAAACCCTGTAACCTATGGCACCTAAACTCTCCGTCAATCTCAACAAGGTCGCCCTGGTGCGCAATACGCGCCATCTGGGCATACCCAGCGTCACCTTCGCTGCCACTCTGTGCCTGGAAGCCGGGGCGGCCGGCATTACGGTGCACCCGCGCCCGGACGCGCGACACATCCGGGCAGACGATGTGATTGATCTGGCGCAGCTGTTGCAAGCCTGGCCGGACCGTGAGTTGAACGTCGAAGGCAACCCGTTTCACAATCTGATGGACTGTGTTGCTGACCTGGTTGCACGCAAGCTACCGGTGCACCAGGTGACTTTTGTGCCGGACTCCGAAGGCCAGTTCACCAGCGACCATGGCTGGAGCTTCCCGCAGGATGGTGCGCGACTCACGCCGCTGATTGACCAGGCCCATGCCCTGGGTCTGCGCGTGAGCCTGTTCATGGACGCAGACCCTACCGCGATGGCCGCAGCCAGAGCCGTGGGCGCCGACCGCGTGGAGCTGTACACCGAGCCCTATGCCGCTGCATGGGGTACAGCCGGCCAAGATGAACAGTTGCAGCGCTTTGCCAGCGCCGCTCAAGCGGCACTTGACGCGGGGCTAGGCGTCAATGCCGGGCATGACCTGAATCGGGACAACCTCGGCGTCTTTGTGCGCACCGTGCCAGAGGTGGCCGAGGTCTCTATCGGCCATGCACTGATTGCTGACGCGCTCGAGCTGGGATATGCCGCTACGGTAGAGGCTTACTTGCAATGCCTGTCGCCCCAAGCTTGAGTGTCGATAAGGCATGATCTACGGCATCGGGAATGATATTTGCGACGTGCGCCGCATCCGTGAGAGCCTGGAGCGCCATGGCGAGCGCTTTGCCGCCAAGATTCTGAGCGATGGGGAGCTTGTCACCTGGAGGGTTCGCAGCCAGCGTTGGCCCGAACGCGGTGTGCGTTATCTGGCGACACGTTTTTCGGCCAAGGAAGCCTTCAGCAAGGCCATAGGCCTGGGTATGCGTATGCCGATGACCTGGCGTTTGTGTGAAGTGGCCAATCTACCCAGCGGCGCCCCCACCATCGTGCTGCATGGGGGGCTGAAAGACTGGTTTGACGCGCGCAAGCTCAGTGCGCACGTCAGTGTGACGGACGAGACCGACTACGCGGCCAGTTTTTGCGTCGTCGAGATTAAAGAATAATCTTCATTGAAAACCGCAGGAGCCCGGACCATTGGGGTTTCCACATGAGCCACAGGGCCCAGGCATGACTGGTGTCGCCTTGGCTGAGTCACCCGTTGTCGCAAACACCGACAGCAGCTTCTCAAGCTGGGTCGAATGGCAATTTGGACATTCTGGGGTAGAGCCGGAGCGAACCAGGGTTTCAAACTTGTGGCTGCATTCTTCGCAGGCATATTCGTACATGGGCATGGCAAATCCTTTTCGGTGTTCACTTTACTGGCGCTATGGGGCAATACCCGCTTAAGCAAGGCAATTGCCTCGCTGATGAATGCATAGGTGTGGATCACGGTGTCCATACTTGAAACAAGTTCACCACGAACGAACTTGAGGAAACGCCATGACTACCCGCAGCTCGGATGCATGCATCCACTATACCGTTGAGACCGCTCTTGGTGATCAGGAGCGGGCGCAACTTATCGCAGAAGTCGATCTGAAATGGCTGTTTGCCGGGCAGGGACGCTGGATTGACGGCGCACAACTGCACACCAATCCGCAATATGCGTCACAAGTCTTGCAGTCGGCTATCCATTCGCGTGTGAGGTCGTTGCACGATTGTGCAGTGGCCATGCAAGAGCACAAACTGGCCTCCTATTTTTGCTAGCTGCATCAGTCAGCGGCCGGACGCTTTGCAGTGGAATTGTGGCACGCCATTCGCATTGAAATAGGCCATTAGCCCCCGTACAATATGCGTACGCAGCTATTGAATTAGTAGCGAAACTCATTTTGCGGACGATTTTCCATGACCTTTCACGCCCCCCTCATCATCGATATTGCCGGTCTGACCCTGACCCAGGTGGATCGCCAGCGCCTCAAGCACCCGCTGGTGGGTGGGTTGATCCTGTTTGCGCGCAACTGGCGGGACCGTGCGCAGTTGACGGCGCTGTGCCGCGACATCAAAAAAGTTCGTTCCGATCTGCTGATCTGTGTGGACCATGAAGGCGGTCGCGTGCAGCGCTTCAAGACTGACGGCTTTACCCATCTCCCACCCATGCGGGCGTTGGGCGAGATGTGGATGGCTCCGCCCAAGGCCAACACACATGCCGGTCCACTGGATGCCACCAACGCTGCCAGCGCGTGCGGTTACGTGCTGGGCGCCGAGTTGCGCGCCTGCGGTGTGGACTTGAGCTTCACCCCCGTGCTCGACCTTGACTATGGTGAAAGCAGCGTTATCGGTAGCCGCGCTTTCGCCCGCGACCCGCGCGTGGTGAGCCTGTTGGCCAAGAGCCTGATGCACGGGTTGCTGCAAAGTGGCATGGCCAACTGCGGCAAGCACTTTCCTGGCCACGGCTTTGTCAAAGCCGATTCGCACACCGACATTCCCGTAGACAAGCGCAGCCTTAAAGCCATCCTGGCGGACGATGCAGCGCCCTACCGCTGGCTCAATACCGTGACTACCAGTGTGATGCCGGCGCATGTGATCTACCCCAAAGTGGATGCACGCCCGGCAGGCTTCTCCAGCACCTGGCTCAACGACATCCTGCGCGATCAGCTGGGTTTTGGCGGCGCCATTTTCAGCGACGACCTGTCCATGGCCGGCGCACGGGTGATCGACGGGCAATCGGTCAGTTACACACAGGCCGGTGTGGCGGCGCTGTCAGCTGGATGCGACATGGTGCTGCTGTGCAACCAGTCCACCGCCAGCAGCGAGGGTGGTGGCAGCGCCGTGGATGATCTGATTGCCGGATTGACCGAAGCCCAGCTCAAAGGCCAGTGGCAGGCCAGCGATGCCAGCGAAGCACGCCGCCGAGCCCTGTTGCCACAAACGCCGGCCTTGGAGTGGGATGCGCTTATGGTGCAGGGCGCCTATATGCAGGCGCTGGATTGGATACTCTGAAACCGGGCATGGCAAGCCTTGGCTTTGCCTGAGATCGCAGCGATAGTGCTAACAGCAGGCCGCACGCCAACTCTAGCCAGCCAAGCGCGCCACCGCCGCTCTTGCCACCTGTGGCTGCGGGTGCGACCGGTGCAATGGGTACCACAGGCTCGACCGGGATTGCCGTAGTTACTGAAATCTTGACCGACACGCTGGCGCCCAGTGAAACGCCATCGGTGGGCTGGATTACAAACGTGTAGTCGCCCACGGGCTGCGCCTTGGGCCAGCTAAATGCCCCCGTAATGGCGTTGAACGTGGCGCCGCTGGGCACGCCAGTGCCGTTGAAGGATACCTCGTCCCCCTCGGCATCGGTCGCTGTGACGGTGAATTGCAGGCTACCGCCGGGCAGCACGTATTGCGTAGGCAATGCATTGAGTACCGGTGCCGCATTGGCAATACCCTGTGACGTTAGCAAAACGTTCACGGCCTTGAAGGCGTCCAGTAGACCGGCGCCGCAATCGGTGCGGGTTGCACAATAGCTTCCACTGGGGAAAGCCCTGGCCGAATTGACCAGGTGGCTTTGCACCTCAGCGGGGCTGATACCGGGTTTGATTTGCATTAGCAAGGCGGCCACACCTGCGACCTGTGGTGCCGAGAAACTGGTTCCCGAGAGTGCGCTATAGCTGTCGGCAACCGGTGCTGTGAGGCCGGTGTTGCTGGTGGTGTAGATGCTGTTGCCCGGTGCGCTAATGGTGGTTCCCACGCCCGTGTTGGCATAGTCGGCGAGGGAGCCCGTGTTGGTGTGTGCGGTAACCGCAATGACACCCGAGCAGTTGGCCGGCTGGGTGAGGGTGGTGCGCGAGTATTCGTTGCCAGCCGACACCACAATTACGGCACCGGTGTTGCGCGCCGCCGTGATGGCCGCCTGGTAAGTTGAAGAGCAACTACCTGAGCGACCAAAACTCATGCTGATGATCTTGGCCACGTTGGGGTTGACCGGCACACCTGGCACTGTCAAGCCCACTGCCCACTGCAGCGCCGCCGCTGTGTCCGAAGTAAAGCCACCACATACCCCCAGCACACGCGCCGGCAAGATGTTGGCACGGTAGGCCACGCCGATCACACCCGTGTTGTTGTTGCCCACTGCGCCGATGATTCCGGCCACGTGCGTTCCGTGCCATGACGAGTTCTCCACATCGCACTGGCTGGCCTGTGTGTTCCAGTCGCCCGGGTCCAGGGCACTGGCGTCGCGCCCATCGCCGTCGTTGGCGGTGAAGTAATTGTTGAAGCCATCCGGGCCGATGAAGTCGTATCCCGCCACCACATTGGCAGCCAGGTCGGCGTGCGGCCGGTAGCCGGTGTCCAGCACGGCAACCGTGACCCCGGCACCGCTGACCGGCACACCACCCACGGTGCGGCCCCAGGCGTTGGGCAGATTGGCGCCACCCGCTACCACAACAGGAGACTTCAAATTTCCCTGCTGGGTGGCATACAGGCTGTCGTTGGGCACAAAGTGCGGGTAGACCCGCTCGTCCACCTCGGCATATTCCACACGCGGATCTTGCGCAATGGTCTGTGCCAGCGCGCTCAACTCGGCGTGCCCCATGGCGCGACTGGTCTGCGCAACGTGGGTGTGTGTCGAGACTGACTTCAGATAGCTCAGCGTGGTGTTCGTATCCGTTGCTGTGCCGGAGGCAAGTCGGGCGTTAAGTGTGTGCACGTGTTCCTGAGCGGATGCGGCAACCAGCGCACTGGCCTTGTCTCCACTGTCATTGTGGAACTTGACGATGATGCGGTTCATCCGCACCGCTGAACCGGGTTGTAGGGCGATTTGCTGGGCTTGAGCGGATGACTTGAAATCACGCTGCGCCACAGACTGCGCCAGCGCGAGATACGAGGATGTGAGCGCTACAGCAGTAGACGCCACGACAAGCAGGGTTCGGTTTGCAGGCATGTGGGTCTCGTAGTGCGTCGGTGTGGCAAAGGGTGATTCAGCGTGCTGACGCTACTGCGCTTTGGCTTTCTGGTCCAGCTCAGCACGGGTCACAGTGGGCAGGGCGCCCAATCGATGCAACACCGGCTCAGCACTCTGGTCTGCGGGCAACTGCAGACTATAAACATGGGTGTCGCCTGACACGGCGGCAATGTAGCGCACGCGCGCTTGAGCCTGGTCCTGCAGTGTCTTCAGAAATGCCGGGTCATTGAAGGCCACCGGTTGGTTGAATTGCACAATCACACGCACGGTTGCCAAGCCCGAGGGGTTGGAGGCCCTTTCGACCAAATCGGCCACATCGGGCGGCGGCGGCACATTGGCAGACCATTCGGGCGCGCCTTTGGCGCAAGCAATCAGAGCGCAAACGGATACCAGCAAGAAAAGCAGGCGACGGATTGTTTTCAAAATGGGTTCTCCGGGCAAAGAGGCAAGGCCTGTGGGGCTTCAGGGCGAACGGTGCAGGCGCGAGCCTTTGAGAGCAGCTATCTGGTCCTGCGTGGTGCTGTCAATGACAGGGTGCCGCTTGAGCAGACCCCCATTCTCCAGCAGGGTGCGTAGTTGCTCCACATCTTTCACCGAGGGTGCCACTTTGATCTGCGCCAAGGCGGCCTGCGTGTTGCCGCCTTGAATCAGGGTAACGACCTTGGAGGCCCAAATGGCAGGACGGGACATGGTGAAAATCCTTGCAAAACAAAATGTTTGTCGTAATTGTGGCACATAGCCCCCGTGGAATATGCGTGAATAGCTATCAAAAGAGTAGCAAAAAAGGTGTTGCCGAGGCTGCCCGCGCCGTGGAGGAGCGTGGGGTAAGCATAGCGCTATGCTTGCACCATGCAAGCCCAAGACCTTCAGCTGCTCGTCACCCGCACCATGCCATTTGGTAAGTACCAGGGGCGTGTCATCGCCGATTTGCCCGGCAACTACCTCACCTGGTTCGCCCGTACCGGCTTTCCCAAGGGTGAAATCGGCCGCCTGCTCGCGCTGATGCACGAGATTGACCACAATGGGTTGAACGACTTGCTCATGCCGCTGCGGCCACGCTAAAAAGCGGCAGGAGCTTCCCACAACCGCACACCGCCACCCTCCAGGTGGGTCAGGTACATACGCAACTCAAATTCGAGTTGGTGATAGTGAGGCTCCATGTAGGTGCACAGTTGGTAGAACGGCTTGTCGTGATTGCGCTCGCGCAGGTGGGCCAACTCGTGCACCACGATCATTCTTAAGAATTCGGGCGGACCATCCTTGAACAGCGCGGCAATGCGGATTTCGCGCTTAGCCTTGAGCTTGTTTCCCTGCACGCGCGACACGGTGGTGTGCGTGCCCAGCGCGTGCTGCACGATCTGCAGTTTGCTGTCGAAGGCCACCTTGCTCAAGGGTTCGGCACCGCGCAGGTGTTCGGTCTTGAGCGCCTGCACGTAGTCATACAGCGCACGGTCGGTGCGCACAGCATGGGCAACCGGGTATTTTTTTAGCAGCCAGGGGCCGATGCGCCCACCATCGAGCATCTGCTGTACCTGCGCCAGTGTTTCCTGGGGGTAGCCACGCAAGAACTTCAACGCAACAAGCGCTATAGGTTTCATAGCTGTTTGCGCTTATTTCATGGGGGCTGGAGGCTGTTTTGCCTAAATTTCCCGACGCAGGGCCGGGAACAGGATGATGTCGCGGATGCTGGGGCTGTCGGTTAGCAGCATCATCAGGCGGTCAATGCC
>JBAWYQ010000027.1:0-29437 GCA_037143475.1 Burkholderiales bacterium
TTGTTGTCGGCGATGCGGGTGTTGATTGCAGGTTTCTTGGCCATGGGACTCAAATGGGGATGACAGACGGAATAAGTAGCGGTGCTTCAGGGCTTGTCTACAATCCCGCGCAGACCTCCATTCTATGAAAACCGTACACAAGTCCGTTTTGATCTGGTACAGCCCGCGAGAGATGTACGTATTGGTGACCGATGTCGACCAATATGCTCAGTTTTTGCCCTGGTGTGAACACGCCCGTGTGGTCGCGGTACATGATGACGGTATGACCGCTGAAATGGGCATCTCATTCGGTGGCGTGCACCAGACTTTCAGCACACGAAACGTGCACACGCTTGACAGCCAGGTTCACATGCAACTGCTCAACGGTCCCTTTTCCCAGCTCGAAGGCCAGTGGAATTTCACTCCTTTGGGTGACGGCTCTCAGCGCGCTTGTAAAGTCGAGTTGACGCTGAACTATGGGTTTGATCGTTCCACGTTAAGCAAGTTGGTAAGCCCTGTCTTCGACAAAATCGCAGCCAGCATGGTAGATGCATTTGTTAAACGGGCCCAGCAGGTGTATGGCGAGTGACATGGCGATTTCGATAGTGATCGTTTTCTCTCCCAGACCACGACAAGTCGTTGAAATACCGATGACGATCGCGCCAGGGTTTACGGCTGCACAGGCCCTGATGTCTGCCGCTTACCTTGGTGAATCGGCGACCCATGGCTTGGAAATGACGGGATTAGGCGTTTGGGGGCGGAAAATCGGTCCATCCTACCTACTGCAGGACCAGGATCGTTTGGAAGTCTATCGGTCGCTTACCGTGGACCCAAAAGTGGCACGGCGCGAACGTTTTGTAAAACAAGGTGCAAAAAAAGCGGCCGGATTATTTGCAAAACGCCGAATCGGAGCCAAGGCAGGTTATTGAGCCTCTATCGGCAGTCCTGAGCCATGATGCCTTGAATACGCATTATCTCTTGGGCGCGTGTCGCATCATCCATGATTTCCTGTGCGCCCGCCGCATTGGTACGCCCCACTCGCACGCCGGAGTCAAATGTTGCTTTGGCTTGTTTCGCACGGGCACAATTTTCTATTTTGGCCCTGGCAATACGTTCTTCGTCCGCTTTTCGCTTGGTCAATTCGGCGTCCTGTGCTTGTTTCTTTTTAGCTTCAAGTTCCTTATCCAACCCCGCTGGCTTGCCCGCAGACGGAGAAGCCGACGCAGGTGCCGATGCAGCTGCATCGACGACTTCCGCAGGTGGGGCAACCGCAGGTGTCCGCCCACCCGGGCGTTTCAAAATATTTTTGTCCAAAATATCAGTGGGCGGCGCACGATCGCTGAACACTTTACGTCCATCCTTGTCGATCCATTGCCACTGTGCAGATGCTGAAAGGCAGAGCCCGGCCAAGGCAACCAGAAGGAGTTTTTGAATCAGTTTCATGCTTAAAGTGTAGCGTCCAAGGGCGGTTTTGAGAAAATATTGACGCCAAGCCTGAGGTTTTGCCATGGTCATTACCCACGCCTCAATTGAGCAAAGGAACGCCACGGGTACAATTTCGACATTTGGAGCTTTGAAATGCGCCTCCTCGGCAAAGCGCTCACCTTCGACGATGTGTTGTTGGTTCCTGCGTACTCCCAGGTCCTGCCAAAGGACACATCCCTCGCCACCCAATTCTCCCGCAACATTTCCTTGAACCTGCCCCTGGTATCGGCTGCCATGGATACGGTAACCGAAGCGAGGCTGGCTATTGCAATCGCACAAGAGGGAGGCATTGGAATCGTTCACAAAAACCTGACTGCTGCGGAGCAGGCGGCGCAGGTCGCAAAGGTTAAGCGGTATGAGTCGGGTGTGCTGCGTGACCCAGTGGTGATCACCCCTTCCCACACCGTTCGCCAAGTAATGAACCTGTCGGAACAGTTGGGTGTATCCGGATTTCCGGTTTGTGATGGTGGCAAGGTAGTTGGCATCGTGACTGGTCGAGACCTTCGTTTTGAGACCCGCTATGACCTGCCTGTTAGCCAGATCATGACCCCCCAGGACAAGCTGGTAACGGTGCCGGACGGCACGACGATCAGCCAGGCCAAGGTGTTGCTCAATCAATACAAAATTGAGCGCCTGTTGGTGACCAACGACTCGTTTGAGCTCAAAGGACTGATCACCGTCAAGGACATCACCAAACAAACCAGCTTTCCCAATGCCGCACGTGATGCGCAGGGCAAACTGCGCGTAGGCGCTGCCGTCGGAGTAGGCGAGGGCACTGAGGAGCGCGTGGAGGCATTGGTTCGTGCAGGAGTCGACGCCATCGTGGTTGATACAGCCCATGGGCATAGCCATGGTGTGATCGAGCGGGTCCGCTGGGTTAAAAAGAATTACCCCCACATTGACGTGATAGGCGGCAATATTGCCACCGGAGCTGCAGCACTGGCTTTGGCAGAGGCCGGCGCCGATGCGGTCAAGGTGGGCATTGGCCCAGGTTCTATTTGCACCACGCGTATCGTGGCTGGTGTGGGTGTTCCCCAGATCATGGCGATTGACGGCGTGGCCTCTGCGTTGAAGGGATCGGGTATCCCCTTGATCGCTGATGGCGGTATCCGCTACAGCGGCGACATTGCCAAGGCACTCGCGGCGGGTGCCAGCAGTGTCATGATGGGTGGCATGTTCGCGGGAACTGAAGAAGCGCCCGGGGAAGTCATCCTGTTCCAGGGACGCAGCTACAAGAGCTACCGTGGCATGGGGTCCATCGGCGCGATGCAGCAGGGCAGTGCAGACCGCTATTTTCAGGAGTCAAGCACGGGGAACCCGAATGCTGACAAATTGGTGCCTGAGGGCATCGAAGGTCGAGTGCCGTACAAAGGCTCCATGGTGTCTATCGTCTATCAAATGGCCGGCGGCATTCGTGCCAGCATGGGTTACTGTGGATGCCCCACCATTGACGATATGCAAAATAGGGCCGAGTTTGTGGAAATTACAACCGCCGGGATCCGCGAGAGCCACGTTCACGACGTGCAGATCACCAAAGAGGCACCCAATTACCGTGCCGACTGATCCACCCGCTATGGCGGTGGGCGGTCGTACGGCGGCGATGCGCTTCATCATGATCGCGGTGCTGATTGACATGATGTCGATCGGTCTGATGATTCCAGTGTTGCCGCATCTGGTCGGGCAATTCACACACTCGCAGGCCGATCAGGCGTTCTGGTTTGGTGCTGTTTCCTTTGCTTTCGGCATTGCAAACTTCTTTGGCTCGCCGATTCTGGGGGCGTTGTCTGACCGATTTGGCCGCCGACCGGTTTTGCTCATCGGTTTTTCCGGCTTGGCGTTCAACTTCTTCATGACAGCCGCGGCGACCAGCCTGTGGATGCTGGTTTTTGTGCGCCTTATTGGAGGCGGTATGCAAGCCAACATTGCTGTGGCCAATGCCTATGTGGCCGATATCACACCTGCTGCAGACCGTGCCCGGCGTTTTGGCTTGCTGGGCGCCATGATGGGCCTGGGTTTCATTTTGGGACCGGCATTGGGTGGCATTCTGGGTGACTTGGACTTACGGTTGCCATTTGTAGCGTCAGGCTCGCTTGCCGTGGTCAACTGGATTTACGGCTACTTTGTGCTGCCGGAGAGTCTCCCCGGGGACCGACGAACACCCTTTGCATGGCGCAAAGCCAATCCTGTTTCTGCGCTTCGCGGTTTGGTTGATTTGAGAGGTGTTGGCCCGTTGATTGCGGTCATAGCACTCAGCACCTTGTCACAATTCATGTTGCACTCGACATGGGTGCTCTACACCACGTTCAAGTTCGGCTGGGGCCCTCGTGAAACAGGCTGGTCGCTGATGGTCGTAGGCGCCGTCAGTGTGGTGATGCAGGGCGTTTTACTGAAACATATTCTCAGACGCATTTCTCCGCAACGTCTCGCAGTGATTGGTTTATGCAGTGCGTCAATAGCCTATTTTGCGTATGGTTTGGCCACCGAACCCTGGATGCTGTTTCTGATTATTGTGCTCAATATGCCATCAGCCGCGACTGGTTCGACCCTGCAGAGCATCGTATCCAGCGCGGCGGGCGAAAAGATACAGGGTCGTACGCTGGGCGCCGTTTCTTCGCTCAATAGCATGATGGCCGTGCTGGCCCCGGTGGCCGGTGCCGGTATGCTGACGCTGGTTTCGCACGCGCCACTTGGCGACATGCGCCTGGGGCTTCCATTTTTTGTGAGTGGCCTGATTCAATTGATTGCGCTGTGCCTAGGGGTCTGGCATTTTCAACGCCAGCGCCGGCTTGAGGCTGACATTTCTACAGTTTAATACTTCATGACACACGAACGCATCCTCATTCTTGACTTCGGATCTCAAGTCACTCAACTTATTGCCCGCAGGATTCGGGAGGCCCACGTGTTCTGTGAGGTGCATCCATGCGACGTAAGCGAATCCTGGATTCGTGAATACGCTCAGAATGGGAACCTCAAGGGCGTCATCTTGTCTGGTAGCCATGCCAGTATCTACGAGGAAACGACCGACAAGGCACCACAGGTGGTATTTGAGTTGGGTATCCCCGTGCTGGGCATTTGTTATGGCATGCAAGCCATGGCACAGCAGCTGGGCGGCAAAGTAGAAGCGGGGCATACACGTGAATTTGGCTCTGCCCAGATCAGGGCACGCGGCCATACGCGCCTTTTTGACGGCATTCAGGACAGTGCGACCCCAGAAGGTCACGGCATGATGGACGTGTGGATGAGCCACGGAGACAAAGTCACTGAGTTGCCTCCAGGCTTTTCTGTGATGGCTTCGAACGCCGCCTGCCCGATCGCCGGCATGGCCGACGAGTCGCGAAAGTTTTATGCGGTGCAGTTCCACCCCGAAGTCACCCATACCAAACAGGGCCAGGCCATCCTGAACCGCTTTGTGCTGGACATTTGTGGCACGCGCGCCGATTGGATCATGGGTGACTACATCGCGGAAGCGGTGGAACGTATCCGCGCACAGGTTGGTGACGAAGAAGTGATTTTGGGGCTCTCCGGCGGCGTGGACTCTTCGGTTGCAGCTGCACTGATTCACCGTGCTATTGGCGACCAGCTCACCTGCGTGTTCGTAGACCATGGCTTGCTGCGCCTGAACGAGGGCGACATGGTGATGGATATGTTTGTCGGAAAGTTACATGCGAAAGTGATGCGTGTCGATGCCAGCGAACAGTTCCTGGGGCATCTCGCTGGCGTCAGCGATCCGGAAGCCAAGCGCAAGATTATCGGCCGTGAGTTTATTGAGGTGTTTAAGGCTGCAGCCCTCACGCTTGTTGCGCAAGGCGCTATACAAAACGTAGCAGACGAAAGCCGGGCAATTAAAGGCGCAACCTTTCTGGCGCAAGGAACGATATACCCCGACGTGATCGAGTCGGGCGGTGCCGGCAATAAGAAGGCAGTCACGATCAAGAGTCACCATAATGTGGGCGGCTTACCCGAACAGCTGGGGTTGAAGCTCTTGGAACCTCTACGAGAACTGTTCAAGGATGAAGTGCGCGAGTTGGGTGTCGCCCTGGGCTTGCCGCATGACATGGTCTACCGCCACCCCTTCCCGGGACCCGGTCTGGGCGTGCGTATTCTGGGGGAAGTCAAGAAAGAATATGCCGACTTGTTGCGCCGCGCAGATGCCATCTTTATCGAGGAACTTCACAACTTCAGAGACGAGGGTACCGGAAAGACCTGGTACGAACTCACCAGTCAGGCCTTCACGGTCTTTCTACCCGTCAAAAGTGTGGGGGTGATGGGTGACGGGCGTACCTACGACTACGTGGTGGCCTTGCGTGCCGTGCAGACCAGCGACTTCATGACCGCCGACTGGGCCGAGTTGCCTTACGCCTTGCTGAAAAAAGTTTCGGGGCGAATCATAAATGAAGTGCGCGGAATCAACCGCGTCACCTACGACGTTTCGAGTAAGCCACCCGCGACGATTGAGTGGGAGTAGTTTTCCTCGCGCCTGCTTAACGTTCACCGCCTGCGTCAAGGCGGTCGATTCCATCAATGATTCAAGTGCCAATCAGGTTGCACTATCAAGTCACCATCGACTTGGTGATTTCTTAAGACACATTAAGTTAATTTGAGAACCATCTGTCTACAGTGTGGGCAGGCGTCGAACGCCGTTTTGACGATGGTATTTCATTTAAGGATCACGACATGTCGCAAACCAAAAACACCGGTGCTTCATCGCATGGAGCTGACGACCCCAACGAACCAGTACCCATGATGCAGCAGCTGCTAGACAACCCGTTTCTCCTGCTGTTCTTAGGCGTGATGATCCCGATGGTCGTGTACAACGTCTGGGGTGTGATTGATGTATTAACTATCCCGTTGGCTAAGTGACTCTCGCCATCAGTGATCGATATAAACCAATAGAAACTTAGGAGAAACGCATATGAGCGCAATTTTGCCGCCGGCAGAACGACTGTGGTGGAAGCATCCGCTGGATCGCGTTGAGGGCACCTGGATTGCCATCGCATTGGTCTGGTGCCTGATCATGTTTGCGATGATGGTTGGTTGGCACATTTACGGTTCACAAAACCTGTCCACCGAGACCTATAAAACAACGCCTGAACAATATGCAAAGAAAGCTCAGGCCATGGTCGACAAATACACCATACGCACTGAAACTGCAGACAACATTCCGGTTGTTGCGCCTCCCCCTGGCAGCGATGTCTATCTGACGGCTCGTTTGTGGAATTTTTGGCCCATCATTGAGTTGGAGAAAGACAAAACCTACCGCCTCCACCTGTCCTCCATGGACTACAACCACGGGTTTTCTCTGCAACCGGTGAACATCAACATCCAGATTGTTCCTGGCTATGAGCACGTTGTGAAGGTTACGCCGAATAAGTCCGGTACTTATTCAATCGTATGCAATGAGTACTGCGGAATTAACCATCACACGATGGTAAGCCGCCTGTACGTGAAATAAGGTGAAGTAGATGTCAACAACTTACCGTACTTGCCCGCGCTCCGGGCTCCAATTCGAATCACAGGCCGAAAAACTGATGATCGTTAACGCTGTGACTGCGGTCGTTGCCCTTTTGGTGGGCGGCTTGCTAGCCATTGGTGTGGTGTTAACCCGCTGGCCAACCGTTCACTGGTTGGCTGCCGATACGTTTTACATGGTCTTGACGGCCCACGGCATCGACATGCTGATCTTCTGGATCATCTTTTTTGAGATGGCCGTGCTCTACTTCTGTTCTTCGACCTTGTTAAGGTGTCGGATTGCCACTCCCAAGTTCGCTTGGGCGGCGTTTGCTCTGATGCTCATTGGCGCGGTGATGAACAATGTAGCCGTTTTCCAGGGTGGTTCCAGCGTCATGATGACCTCATACGTGCCCATGATGGCAGCGCCAACGTTCTACCTCGGACTGATCCTGTTCGCGGTTGGTGCATTGATCGGCTGCTTTGTCTTCTTTGGTACGCTGGTGGTTGCCAAGCGCGAAAAAACATACCAAGGCTCAGTGCCACTGGTAACGTTTGGTGCAATTGTTGCTGCCATCATTGCGGTATTTACCATCTCCTCTGGCGCGATCATCCTGATTCCGACTTTTCTGCTGTCCGTTGGGTTGATTCCTTCGGTTGATCCGTTGGCTTATCGCATTATCTGGTGGGCATTTGGTCACTCTTCGCAACAAATCAACGTTGCTGCACACATTTCGGTCTGGTACGCAGTTGCTGCCATTGCGTTCGGTGCCAAGCCCATGTCCGAGCGCGTTAGCCGTGGTGCGTTCTTGCTTTACATTTTGTTCTTGCAACTTGCCAGCGCGCATCACCTCTTGGCTGATCCCGGTGTAAGTACCGCATGGAAGGTCGTCAATACCAGCTACTTCATGTATTTTGCGGTTCTGGCTTCCATGATTCACGGTTTGACTATTCCGGGCGCGATCGAAGTTGCGCAACGCGCAAAGGGCTACAACAACGGTTTGTTTGAGTGGCTGCGCAAGGCACCGTGGGGCAACCCTGTCTGGTCGGGTGTTTTCATTTCGATCATAGGTTTCGGCTTTCTGGGTGGAATTACCGGTGTGATGATGGGCACTGAACAGCTCAACATGATCATCCACAACACGATCTATGTGCCTGGCCACTTCCATGCAACAGTCGTGGTTGGTACGACCTTGACCTTCATGGCCCTGACGTACTTTTTGATACCGGTGTTATTTCGGCGCGAGATGATCAACCCCGGCCTGGCAAAGATTCAGCCCTACTTGTTTGGCTTTTCGATGTACTTCTTCTGCCTGGTCATGATGGGAGCCGGTACGCTGGGTGTTTCACGTCGCCATTGGGATATGGCATTCAACGGTGCCGCCATGGCTTATGAGTGGCCGGGTGCGGCTTACTTGTTAATGGGGCTTGTCGGTATTGCTGGTGTATCTGCCATTTGTGGTGGTGCCATCTATATCTACATTACTGTTGGATCCTTGCTTTGGGGCAAGAAGCTCGATGGTGGCAAGACCAGCGCGAACTTCACACCGATTCCTGTGACTGCACCTACAGCAGTAGCGCAATCTTATGGTTCGGCCGGTTTTGCCGCACCAGGTACTTTTGTGCTGGCGATGGTGTTTTTGGTGTCCTTCATTCTGTACTACTTCATCAACTGGAAGTACCTGTCACAGGTGTGGGGTTTGAGTTAAGTCTTTAGTTTGTACGCGGGCCACGGCCCGCGTACTGTTCTGTGCCCTTTAGTTTGCGAGCAAAGAAATTGATGAACGTTATGCGTGATACCGACTCGCCCGATGCGATCAACGCCAGCCATAGGGTCCGCGATGTACTTGGGCTTTTCAAGCTGCGCATCGGATTCATGATCATGATTACCGCCTTGGTAGGAATGGTCATAACGCCAGGCCCATTCATTGGCTGGACCAAACTGGTGATCATGGCATTGACCGTACTGGTTTCTTCGGCAAGTGCTGGCGCTTTTAACCAGTATTACGAGCGAGATACCGACCACTTGATGGCGAGAACCCGTGGACGCGCATTTGTGACAGGCTCGCTGCCTTCCACGCCGGCTTGGCTTGTGTTGATGGCTGTGATGCTGGTTGCATCTGTGTCGATTGCCGCTTGGGCTGTCAACCCGGTTTCTGCCGCGTTTGTCTTTCTGGGCGCGTTCTTTTACGCCGTCGTTTATACGGTTTGGCTAAAGCGGCGCAGTTGGCTCAACATTGTGGTGGGCGGTCTCGCTGGAAGCTTTGCGGTTCTTGCTGGTGCTGCTGCTGTCGACCCCGTCATTGGCCCACTGCCATTTTTGTTGGCCGCCGTCCTGTTCTTGTGGACCCCGCCGCATTTTTGGAGTCTGGCAATTGCTAATCAGGCTGAGTATGCCGCTGCGGGTGTGCCTATGCTGCCCGTAGTGATTGGTACACAGCGTGCTTCGTGGGTCGTGTTTTGGAGTGCCTTGGCATTGGCCATGACTGCCATCGCTCCAATCTGGTTTGGCGCTGGCGTTATCTATTTACTTGGCGCGTTTAGCGGTGGCGCCTATTTCGTTTACAAAGCGTGGTTGCTCGCAAAATCCCCATCGCGAAAAACGGCCATGGGTTCCTTTTTTGCATCCCTGGTTCAACTCAGCCTGCTATTAGTAGCATCCACACTGGACAGCCTGTTGGTTTGAGAACATTTAGCGTGTTGCCATGAGGGCATTTATTCTCAAGATTCATGTCACGTCGAGTGGTTTTTGGAGTGGCTGGGCTCGAATTTTTCTATCAGCAGCATTCCTGACAGCGCTCACTTGCGCAGGACATGCGGCGGAACCGTCAGCCGCGGGAACATCCGCCGCGTTGGATCAAAAGACAGCTCTCCAACTGAGTCAGTCAGTCATTGGGACGATCCCTGATGACTATGCATTTCAGGATAGGGAAGGGAGAACGACTCGTCTCTCCCAGTATCGTGGAAAGCCTTTGCTGGTTAGTTTTATATACACCGGTTGCTTTCAAGTCTGCCCCCTGACTACGCGGTCGTTGCAAACAGCAATCGAGGCCGGGCGTGATGCCTTTGGCACCGATCAGTTCAATGTGATCAGCATCGGTTTCAACCAACCGGCCGACTCCCCACAATCGTTGAAGGCTTTTGCGAAGCAGTACCGCATTGATGTCTCGAACTGGGAGTTCCTGAGTCCTCCGGGCTCAGTCGTTGAGCGTCTTGCGCGTGAATTTGGATTTAGCTATTTATCCACCCCGGCTGGTTTTGATCACATTTTGCAAGTCACCTTGCTCGATGCAAATGGAAGGATTTATCAGCAAATCTATGGTGAAGCGCTTACAGCGGACTCCATTGGTGAGCCCATCAAACAGGTTCTGACCAATGTACCGAACGGTTCGCGACCTGCAATTGATGATTTGATGGAGCGAGTGCGGATTTTGTGCACGGTGTACGACCCCAAGACCGGGAAGTATGAAGTCAAGTATGGGCTATTGATCGAGGTAGCCGGTGGGGTGACCTTTGCATTGACGATGCTGTGGTTCTTCATTTCAGAATGGCTGACCCAACGGCGTTTGCGCCGCAGAATGTTATCTCCGATGGAGAAATTTTAGAAGTGTTCAAGTGTTAAATCTACTGCAAACTGCCGGGCAAAAATCGTTTTTAGGGCTTGAAAAAGTTTTCAATGCAATATTTGGTGAAAGACTAAATCCGCTCTATTACCTGGGTGCAATCACCTACTTCCTGCTATGGGTCGTTATCGGTACAGGTTTGTACCTTTACGCTTTTTTTGAAACCGGCGTTACGGTTGCGTATGGTTCCGTTGAATCCTTGACCCATGGCCAGTGGTTTGCTGGCGGCGTTCTGCGCAGTGTGCATCGCTATGCATCGGATGCGCTGGTGGTCACCATGTTGCTGCACCTGGTCCGGCATTTCACATTCGATCGTCACCGTGGATTTCGCTGGTTCTCGTGGGTCTCCGGTGTTGTCCTGTTGTGGCTGACGTTTGCCTCTGGCGTAAATGGCTACATGTTGCCGTGGGACCGACTCGCGCAATTTGTGGTTACTGCCACAACCGAATGGTTTGATGCATTGCCGATCATTGGCGGCTCAATGACCCGAAATTTCATCACCAATGCCAATGTCAGCGATCGACTGTTCTCCCTGTTGTCCTTTATTCACATCGGCTTGCCACTCGGGGTGATGGCCGTTTTGTGGGTGCATACACAGCGCGTACCCAGTGCAAAAACCAACCCTCCGCGCCCTGTAATGATTTCCGTTGTTGCCATGCTGCTTGTCATGTCGGCAGTGAGGCCGGCGGTTAGTCAGGCGCCGGTTGACATGGCATCGCTTCCCGCGATGATTGATTTTGATTGGTTCTATTTGCCCATTTATCCCCTGATCCAGTTATGGGGGGGCGCAAACACCTGGTTGTTTGCCGTTGGCACGAGTCTATTTTTGGTTGTGCTCCCCTGGCTTCCACCACTCAAGCGAAGCAAGCAGCCAACCTGGAACATGGCTGCTCATCCGGATGAACGGATTGTTGAGGGGCGAAGCGGCGAGACACTGCTGGATGCCGGACTACGGGCAGGACTGCCCATGCCATTTGAATGTCGAAACGGTGGCTGTGGAATGTGCAAGGCGACCATATTGCATGGTCGGGTACGCCTGACGCCCTATCAAGAGTCGGTATTGACGGATCTGGAACGCGCTGCTGGAAAAACTCTCCTATGCTGTGCAGAGCCGATTGGCGACGTTGAGATTGAGTATGTTCCTGAGGTAAACGCGAAGCGACTGCCGATTCAAATGCACGTCGCCAGGGTATCTCGAATGGAATTGCTGTCTACAGATGTCATGCAGTTGGGGCTGACGATGGCAGACGGATCGCGCATGAAATTCTTTGCAGGGCAATACATCAACATCGTGCTGGATAACGGGGAACGGCGCAGTTTTTCCTTTGCAACCGCGCCGCACACTGCGGAAGAAATTGAGCTTCAGGTGCGATTGGTACCCGGTGGCCGGTTTACAACAGCCGTTTTTGACGGCATGAAGGTTGGCGATAATCTCAAGTTTGAGGGGCCGCTGGGTACCTTCACGCTGCGGGAAGACAGCAAGAAGCCCATTGTCTTTGTCGCTGGCTCTACGGGCTTTGCGCCGGTGAAGAGCATGGTTGAATCGGCATTTCACAACGCAATGGATCGGGAGATGATCCTGTACTGGGGCGTTCGCCGCCGCCATGATCTTTATCTTGGCAAACTGGCAGAGCAATGGGCGCGCGAGCACAGCAATTTCAAATTTGTAGCCGTGCTTTCCGCACCGGAGCCCGAGGACGAATGGACCGGGCGAACGGGCTTGGTCCATGAAGCGATTCTTGCGGATTTCCCGGATCTCTCCAGGCATCAGGTTTATGCCTGTGGGTCGGTGCAAATGGTCCAGGCGGCTCAACCGGCATTTATCAAGCACGGAATTTCTACGGACGACTGCTTTTCGGACGCTTTTCACATGGCACCGCAACGGCCATTGGACAGCCAGCAAGCCGATATGGTGAAACTGGGAGGAACCCATGCCTAGTCAAACATTTTCAAACCCTGTTCGATATGGACTTCAAGCGATCGCCTATGGTGCTTTTGCCCTGACCATCGGGTACTTTTCAACTTCTCCCCAGTACCGCCTTCGCGGGGATGACGAAGCATTGGTAAAACTTTCATTCAGCCATTCCGCGCAACTGGTTCAGAGCTGCCGGGAGCGCTCGGAGGCCGAGCTCGCCAAATTGGCGCCCAACATGCGGACCAAGATGGATTGTCCGCGGCAGCGCTCAGATGTTCTGATCGAGCTCGATATGGACGAAAAACCGTTGTATCGGATCACCACGCCGCCAACAGGATTGCGCCAAGACGGCGCCGCCACGGTCTATCGGCGTCTCTCGATTCCAGCCGGGCATCACGTGTTTCACGCTCGTCTGGCTGATGGACCGGACCATGTGTTCAATTTCGCTCGGGAAATTGACCTGAATCTGGCGCCTGGCCAAGTTCTCATCGTTGATTTTCTGACGGGTGAAGGCGGCTTCGTGTTTACACACGAGTAAGGCGGTTGCCGATGTCAGAAATGCTTCGCGCGTTGCGCAACGGCGACGAAAATCTGACGGGATTTTTCGACGGCGCATTTGCTCCAGCCAATAACCCCTGGCGACATCTGGGTGCATTGGCCTTCCTGTGCTTTGTCGTTGTGAGCGCCACGGGAATCATTGCATTTGTGCTCTATGACACCAGCGTCACCGGTGCCTATGAGTCGGGTCGCCGGCTACAACTAGATCCATTGTTGCTGGGAAGACTATTGAGGGGAATGCACCGCTATGCGGCAGATGCATTCATGTTCCTGTCGCTGCTGCACCTGATTCGTGAAGCCGTGAGGGGGCATTACGCAGGAGTACGCTGGTTTTCCTGGATAACCGGGATTCCGCTGCTTTGGTTGCTATGGATTGCGGGTATCTCAGGTTTCTGGCTGCTATGGGACGAACGGGCGCTCTACAGCGTCACAGCATTTGCAGAGTGGTTGCAAGCCTTACCGATATCGTCTGATCAATTGGTACGGAATTTCATGACCACCGAGGCGCTGAACGATCGATTTTTCTCACTGATTGTCTTCATGCACGTCAGCGTCCCATTGTTCCTGCTGGCAGGCGTCTGGATTCATGTGCAGCGGATATCCCAGGTTCGCATTTGGCCACCCCGTCCCCTGACTGTGAGTTGCATCGCCATGTTCGTTGTACTGGCACTGGTGGCACCTGCGGAAAGCCTGGGGCCTGCCGTAACCGGGAACATGGCGGCATCCCTGTCGCTGGATTGGTTTTATCTCTTCGTACACCCCTTGGTTGACTTTTTGTCCGCACAGGGAACCTGGCTTCTGCTATTTTTCTCGACATTGTTACTGTTCGCACTTCCGTTCATGCCCAACCTGCAGTGGACGCTGCGAAATCGGGTGGCCAGCCAGCCAGCAGTTGTCGATTTGACGAATTGCAATGGCTGCTCCCGATGTGCCGCCGATTGCCCCTTTGGAGCGGTTGTCATGATAGACCGTACCGATCAGCTCAATCACAAGCAGCAGGCGTTCGTTGTCAGCGACCAGTGCGTCGCCTGCGGAATTTGCGTTGGCTCATGCCCATCTTCGACTCCGTTTCGCCGCATCGAAGACATTGTTTCCGGTATTGAACTGCCGGGTACTCCGGTTGTGGCGCTGCGCAAACAGCTTCAGCAGGAGCTGGCAGCGTTGACCGGACCCGCAAAAATCATGCTGTTTACATGCAAACAAGCGGCTGACTGGCGTACGCTGGCCGACCCATCCACCGCAGTGCTTCCCCTGGAGTGCGCCGGAATGCTGCCGCCATCATTCATCGAGTATGCGCTGCGGCTCGGGGCAGACGGCGTGGTGATTGCCGGTTGCCGTGAAGGCGATTGTGAGTTTCGCCTGGCTGACCGCTGGGTGCAAGGCCGCCTCACCGGCGTGCGAGAGCCGCGCCTGCGCGCAGCAGCTCCGCGTGAGCGTATTGCGGTGGTCTGGTCCGGCAATCAGCGTGCGCAGGTTATCCAGGCCATGGCCTCGTTGCGTTCCACCTTGCAAGAGCTATCGTCAACGACTGATTCGCAGACAATAGATCTTTCTGATGAGCAATTGCATTAACCGCACGATGATTGAAACGCAATCCCTTTCTATGCCACCTTCTGCTCAAATAGACCCCATGAATGGCCTGCACCTCCCGGGTGTAAATGTCCATACCTTCGAACTGGAAGTGCCACAGGATGGCCGCAGACCACTGGCAATTGCCTGGCTTGGTCTGGGGTTGTTTGCACTATTGGCCTCCGGACTGTTCTCGATATTGTTGGTGCTGTCCCGCACTCCACAACTGCAGACGTTCTTCCCTGTGGCTGATTTTTTTCGTATGGCATTGGTCGTTCACGTCGACCTTTCCGTACTGGTTTGGTTTCTTGCCTTTGGTGGCAGCTTGTGGACTTTGAATGGAACCCACCGATTTCCGGCTTTGGCTTGGCTTGCCTTCGCCTTGTCGGCGGCCGGTACGCTCACGATGTGTGTTGCACCCTTCATGCAGACCGCTACACCGATCATGGCCAATTACGTTCCCGTATTGGACGGTCCGCTGTTTTTATCCGGTCTGTTGCTGTTTGGCGGGGGCATCACTTTGTTGTGCCTGCGTTCTATGCTGGCCGTGCAGCCTGTGGGCACACGCATCAGCGGAAATGGGGCATTGCGATTCGGTCTGAGCGCTGCGCTTGTTGCCAACGCCGTTGCAGTTCTTGCATTTGCCTGGTCATGGGCAGCCGTTTCTCGCGAGCTCGACCCCCGCATCTACTACGAGCTGGTGTTCTGGGGCGGAGGGCATGTCTTGCAATTTTCATACACCTTGCTGATGCTGATCAACTGGATCTGGCTTGCGTCCGCCGTGGGGGCACGCGTTCCCCTGTCGCCGCGGGTGGTGTCATTGCTGTTTGCAATTGCCTTGCTGAGCGTGTTCCTGACGCCGATCACCTATCTGGCGCATGACGTCACATCGGTGGAGCACCATCATCTTCAAACCTTGTTGATGCGCTTTGGTGGTGGACTCGTGATTCCGCCCATCGCACTGGCCGTGCTATGGTCGTTGTGGTCAATGGGGCCGTTGGCGCCGGACAAGAAGCCCTTGCGCGCCAGCCTGATTGCGTCCTTGGTGCTGTTTTCTGCGGGCGGCATCATTGGCTTCCTGATCACGGGAAGCAACGTTCGCATTCCCGCGCACTACCACGGCTGCATTGTGGGCATCACGTTGGCCATGATGGGTGTGGTGTACTTGCTGTTACCCCGGTTCGGGTATGCCGCACCGAACACCAGAACCGCAGCCTGGCAGCCGACTATCTATGGAGTAGGTCAGATGATGCACATCATTGGCCTGGTCTGGTCAGGCGGCTATGGCGTGCAGCGCAAAGTGGCTGGCTCGGATCAGGTCTTGCGTTCTACCCAGGAAACCCTTGGCATGGGCTTGATGGGGCTTGGCGGTTTGATCGCCATTGTTGGTGGTGTGATGTTTGTCGTTATTGTGCTGCGATCGTTGCGGCAACCCAAGGCGGGGTAAGCCATGAGCCCATCCACACTGACACAGACCCGCCGTTCAGCGGTGGTATCCAGCTTGCGAACCATTGGCACGCTGGGCACCGTCTTGGCGCTCACAATTTTAGGGGCCAGCATCCTGCTGCGACTTACCACGCAATTTGGTGTTGATGGGGCGACCCTGTCGGTTCTGCCACCGGGCGTCGAGAGCACGACGCGCATGGTTCACCGCTTGGCTGCCACCAGTTTGGGCTTGATGGCGTTAGCCGCCGCAATTTTGTGCTGGCTTAAGCGCCGAACTTTACCTGAGACCGTGCAGCCCGTGATCTGGATGGTGGCAGCCACCTTGCTACTGGCAGTCATTGGGCCGCTGACACCGGGCTACCGCTACAGTGCCGTCACCATCGCCAACGTTGCGGCTGGTTCGGTGCTGCTCGCAGCCTGCTGGTGGTTGCGGGAAGCCCTGACCCATCCGAAGTCGCCCGCCTCGGCGTGGAGACCGGTAGTCCGTGCCACGCTGGTCATTTTTTTACTGCATATTGCGCTGGGTGCCGCTGCCAGCGACTTTGCAATGCGGGGAACGCGCTGGGTAGCCTTTCTCCATTCCGGCTCAGCGATGCTGGCTGTGCTTTTGCTCACATCCATCCTCTGGGATTGCCGCAAGCATGCGCGGTCGGGCAAGCTGGTTTTTGCCATGGCGGGCATGCTGATCATTCAGGTTGGACTAGGACTGGTTTCACTATGGATGGAAGTGCGGCCAGTGGGCTTGAGCTTTGTGCACGCGATGCTGTCGCCGTTTTTGCTCGCCGGCCTTGTGGCTATTGCAGAGCGCGAAGACTGAATTGAGGCGCGAAGTAGAAAGACTTTGCAACGCACCCCCCACTTCATCGTAGGTTGCCTCTGTCCGATAAAAAACGCGCAGTATCTGGCAAAATAGTTGGACAGGGTGGGTGTATCGCCTGACCTGAATGGTCACAGGGAGAATCGACATGCGGGGTATTTTCGGAGTGATCGGGTTACTCATCGTGCTGGCGGTCGTGGCCATGTTGGCGAAAAAGCAACTGGGCTCGGTTTCAGCTTCAGTGCCCGGCATTTCCAGCCCATCAAGCGCTGCTACGCCACAGCAGCAGAGCCAGCAAATCCAGAAAGAAATAGCGCAATCCGTTGAGCACAGTCTGCAGCAAGCCAGGCCTGTGCCCGATGACAAATAGTTTTAGCGCAAAATTACGCTCTGGCCCCCGTCGGTATTGCGTAGCCAGCTATTAATTGTGTAGCAATCATGCCGGACATAGGTTTCATGCAAATCGCCATGGCACACGCCACTGACGCCGCAAAGGCAGGCGAAGTGCCCGTGGGTGCCGTTGTGGTCAAAAACGGCCGAATCATTGCATCCGGTCGCAATGCCTCCATTGATGGGTGCGACCCAACGGCGCATGCCGAAATCGTGGCATTGCGCGAAGCTGCCCGATTATTGGGCAACTACCGTCTGGAGGGATGTGAACTGTATGTCACCCTTGAGCCCTGTGCCATGTGCTGCGGCGCGATGCTCCACGCCAGGCTGGACCGCGTGGTTTATGGTGCATCAGACCCCAAGACCGGGGCGGCAGGCTCGGTCCTGAATTTGTTCGCAAACAGCCAACTCAACCACCAGACCCAGGTGCTAGGCGGTGTTATGGCAGCAGAGTGCGCGGCCCAATTGCAAGCATTTTTTCAGGAAAAGCGGACAGACCAAATGCAACAGAGGAGGGCGCTTCATCCTTTGCGTGATGATGCTCTGCGTACGCCTGACTCGCATTTTATTGACCTGCCCGGCTATCCCTGGCAACCCAACTACATCAGCGACCTGCCAACACTGGCCGGTCTCAGAATGCACTTTCTGGATGAAGGCCCGGTCGATGCGCGACTGACCTACTTCTGCCTTCACGGCAACCCCGCCTGGAGTTACCTGTACCGAAAGATGATTCCAAAGTTTTTGGAGGCCGGCCACCGTGTCATTGCACCGGACCTGATCGGATTTGGACGAAGTGACAAGCCCAAAAAGGAGTCGGCACACAGCTTCGCATTTCATCGACAAACGCTGTTGGAAATGATTGATCGGCTAGCTTTGACTAACGTGGTTTTGGTCGTGCAAGATTGGGGCGGACTTTTGGGTCTGACTTTGCCAATGGCCATGTCAGAGCGGTTTCGCGGGTTACTGGTGATGAACACTATGCTGGCAACCGGGGATGCTTCTCTGTCTCCTGGCTTTCTGGCGTGGCGTGACTACTGTTCCAGGAACCCTGGATTCGACATTGCCAAACTCTTCGCTCGGAGCGTTCCACATTTAAGTTCGGCTGAATGCGCAGCCTACTCGGCACCCTTCCCGGGGGTCGGTCACCGTGCCGCCACGCGGGCCTTTCCTGCGATGGTTCCTGACCACCACGGCGCGGATGGCGCGGCGATTTCTCGACAAGCAAAAGAGTTTTTTCAAACCCGCTGGAGAGGGAATACATTGATGGCCATTGGCCTACAAGACCCGGTACTTGGCGCCGAAAAAATGCAACAACTGGAACACTCCATACGGGGCTGTTCCCCCCCCATTCTTATGCCGCAGAGTGGCCATTTCGTACCAGAATGGGGAACGTCCTTAGCCTGTGAAGCGATTGATTTTTTTCCTTTCGATTAGATCGTCCTAGGGTTATCCCGAGTAGCAGGATCAAAACACGCAAATTGTTTTCGAATGTTTAATATGGATTGTCAATATTTTCCCTGTTGGTGATGCACAATGTTCTCAAAGTTAACGACCTGTAGTTTGAATGCATACTGATACTGACACGCTGCATTTCCTTGATGACGAGAGTGACGCTGGCGTCACCGCCGGCTTAGTTTGGCGCTTGATGGTCATCGATGATGAGCCCGATGTTCATCGCGCTACTACGTTTGCCTTGGCCGGAGTAAAGATACTTGGGCGCCCATTGCAGTTTTTGCATGCCTACTCCGCTGCGGAAGCTACACAGTTGCTCAAAACTGAGCCTGAAGTAGCTGTTGTACTTCTGGATGTGGTGATGGAGAGAGAGGATGCCGGGCTGGCTCTGGTCAAGACAATCCGGCAGGATCTTCGCTTAACGGAACTTCGCATCATCCTGCGTACAGGTCAACCGGGCTATGCTCCGGAGATCGAAACGATTCACGATTTCGATATTAACGACTACAAGACCAAGTCAGAGCTCACCCGGACAAAGCTGTATGCCACAGTGACAGCAGCTGTGCGCGCATATGAACAAATTCGCAAATTGGATCAACTGGCGTTTTATGACCGCCTTTGCAGTTTGCCCAATCGAAATAAATTCATTGATCTGAGCGACCTACGGCTTGTGTCGGATGATTTCCCTTCTGATGTCATTGCCATTTTGGATATTGACGATTTTTCCGAAATCAATGACGCATTAGGACACCAACAAGGTGATCGCCTTCTACAGTCGGTGGCCGAGCGTCTCAAATTGGAGTTGGGTGCGAACGTCATCCTTGCGCGTCTTGGGGGTGATACGTTTGGATTGATGGGAGACAGAAGTCTTCTTGATCCCCTGACAGTATTGGATCTTTTTCGAACACCGTTCAAGGTCAATGACGACTCCATGGTAGTTACCGCAACGATGGGACTAACCCATTACCTTGGCAAGTCAGTCGCGGGTCGTGATGCGCTGAAAGACGCCAATATCGCGCTCAAACTCGCCAAAAAGAGTCGGCGCGGCAGTTTCGTCGTGTTTTCTGCCCAAATGGGTGCGGACATCAGGGAGCGTGTGAGACTGCTCCAGTCATTGCGCCACGCCGTTGAGAGTGAGCGACTTTTTGTTGTCTATCAGCCTCAGGTGAATTTGATCAGTGGAAAACTTGTCGGCGTGGAAGCGCTGATTCGATGGCGCAATGAGGACGGATCTTTTGTGCCGCCGGACCGTTTCATTCCCCTGGCCGAGGCTTCGGGCATGATTGTCGCAATCGGTGATTGGGTCTTGCGGGTGTCATGCCATGAGCTCATTCGGTTACAGGCGTTGGGGCTGCCCGATTTGCGTATGTCGGTCAATGTGTCGCAAATTCAGTTCCGCCATCCAGAATTCCTTGAGAAGCTTCGCTCGGCGATAGTCGATACCGCAATCAACCCCAAGTGCCTGGAGTTGGAAATCACAGAATCCGTCGCAATGGAAGACCCCGACTTCATGTTGGAAACATTGCACAAGATCCGCAAAATGGATATTTCCGTGGCCATTGACGATTTTGGGACGGGATACTCCTCTTTGAGTCACTTGCGACAGTTGCCCATCGACCGCCTCAAAATTGATCGCGCATTTGTGACCGAGCTTAGTAACGCTGTGTTAGGTGGTCATATTGCATCCATGGTGATTGAGCTAGGCCGAAATCTCAACCTCACCGTGATTGCTGAGGGCATCGAGGAGGAGAGCCAGGCACAGACCTTGTTGCGCATGGGATGCCACGAAGGGCAGGGCTATCTGTATGCTAAGCCCATGCCTTCTACGCAATTGATCGAGTGGATACAAAACCGCGGCGCGTCGGTCTGACCAGACAGGTTTTGCTGCCCGATAATGGCGCGGTGAAAAAAAACATCTACATTTATTCTCCATCGGGTGCGGTTCGAGACAAAGCGTCATTCAAGAGGGGCGTCCGCCGCCTCCAACAGCTTGGGCACGCCGTTGAGGTAGACCCCGATGCCCTTTCCAGTCATACGCGTTTTGCTGGTGACGATCAGACACGGCTAGCCGCAATCCATCGTGCGGCAGCCAGTGGCGCCGATGTCGCAATGATTTCACGTGGGGGATATGGGTTGACGCGTATTCTTGGTGGTATTCGATACAAGGCACTTGCCAAGGCCATTGAAGGTGGGATGCATTTTGTTGGACTCAGCGACTTTACCGCTTTGCAGTTGGCGCTCTATACACAAACTGGCAGTGTTACATGGGCGGGGCCTGCACTGTGCGAAGGATTCGGTGTTGGTGGGGCAACTGATAGGTCCGATGGCGCGCAGCCACCTGCCGGACCGGACGAAATCATGGAAGACTGTTTTAACGATATGTTGACCGGGCAGGGTGAGGGTGCTGGCTGGCGCCAGCATCGCGGTGTTCCTACTGATGATGACGCAGGCAAAGTGCGGTTGGGACAAGACTACCGCATCAAAAATGCGATCCTGTGGGGTGGCAATTTAACCGTGCTTTCCTCTTTGCTGGGGACTCCCTATTTTCCAGAAATCAAGGGAGGAATTCTGTTCCTTGAAGATGTTGGCGAACACCCCTATCGGGTTGAGCGCATGTTGACGCAATTGCTCAATGCGGGCGTCCTGGCACGTCAAGGGGCCATTGTGATGGGGCAATTTACTGAATTTAAAATCACCTCGCACGACAAGGGATTCAATTTGCATTCCGTATTTCAATGGCTGCGCACACAAACCAAAACCCCCGTTTTGACCAATATGCCTTTTGGACATGTCGCAACCAAGGTGGTGCTACCCTTCGGCGCGAAAACTGATTTAAACGTTGAAGGCCGGGATGCGCTGCTTATGTGGGGTCACATGAGCTAGCAAATGCTGGCATGGTCAATCGGCTAAAAACCGACGTGGCCGTGAGGTGAGTGACCCGGGGAGCAGACCGTTAAACATTGAACTGATCTGCCTCAATTTTTGAGTTGCCAGCGCTTCTCCATCTACAACGGCAATAGCCTCCATGATGTCGCCGCGCAAGTACCAAAGGTCTTGTATGGTGTTGGCATAGGTTACTCGTAGCTCGAGTTTCGAGGTTTGGACTTTGTCGGCCCCATTCAGCTCGTTGAGCATCGCCTCACGAATATCTTCAAGTGCTGCTTCAATTCGGGAATTCTGACTGTCAACGGTACCGTGAAAGATACTTTGAATACCCGACACTACCGAATTTGGAATCCAACGCATATATATTATTCACTGACCTGATTCGTATGGACCATGGGCAATGGTACCGCCGATCACGAACGGGCTATTTGGTATAAGTAGCAATGAAACGCCCCGCATTTCGCCTGTTTACTGCGCCTAACAGAACCACTTTCGTATTTTTGAGGCTGGTTGATCAGTTGAACCGCCCCAAGAGGGGCAAGTTGTAGCGGGGATTAGTTCAGTGTTGTTCAATTTGTCTTACTATTTGGCCCCACACCAAAGGTGTTGGTTCTCAATTACTTGGCAATGCCCTAAACTCAGTCACTAGACAAGCATCGGAATTATCGGGAATGGGCGTTCAAACCACCGTCGTATTTACAGATTTGCACGGCAGCACGGCAGTGTTTGAGGCTCTTGGCAATGCCATGGCGACTGAGGCGGTCACACAAATTACGACCTGGATAGGTCAGCAATGCGTATCTAACGGCGGCCGGATTGTGAAAACTCTGGGCGATGGAGTTTTGGCAATGTTCCCTGACGGGCAGCACGCAGTCAATGCAGTAGTCGAATTGCAAAGAGCTCACTCCAAAAGGATCATGCGCTCGCCATTGTCACTACGCATGCCCATGCGCATTGGAGTTGCCAGCGGGGAAGTTGAAATTGTCGCTGGCGATTGTTACGGTGATGCTGTCAATGTTGCCGCCAGACTTTGCGATTTGTGCGGTCCGTACCAAATTTGGTCCAATGCAGCAGCGCTGGATGGTGTGTGTGAATCACACGGCGTGACCTATCGTGTTTTAGGTCCGATCAGTATTCGCGGGCGTGCCGAGCCATGCAACGTTTATCAGATTGAATGGCATGAAGACCTTGCTTCTGACTTTCTGACAATGCAGGCGGACCTTGACCCCAAAGATGCAGCGCTTGAAAGAGATGCACTTGGACGGGAGGTCGAGTTGACGTGGCTTGGTGAAACCAAGCGCTTCAAATCCTTTGAACTTCCCATTCAGCTGGGGCGTGTGCGTGACGCCGACTTCGTTGTCAATGACCCGCGCGTTTCACGCATTCATGCACGATTGGAGTGGCGCAATGGCAGCGTGGTGTTTGTTGATGCCAGCAGCTACGGAAGTTGGATTCGTTTTCTTGGTGCCACTGGTTCTGATGTTTTATTGCGGCGAGAAGAGTGCGTCTTGCATGGAAAAGGCGAGTTGGCCTTGGGGGCCTCGTTTTCTGACGCCAGTGTTCCCACCGTGTCATTCTCGATTCTGTAGTTAGCAGGGAACGGTTTGCAGCTGTCTGGCTTCGTATTTAACTTAACATAATATACATCGTATAAAGTATACGCATCACTTTTTCCGGCTCACGACCACCCCAATGGCAGCGACTACATCGTCACGTTGCACCTGTCTGGCGAAGTCGCTTGCGGTTAGGCCGACTCCATTCCTAATCAAAGGGTCAGCACCGGCGTCAAGCAACAACTGGACTGCGTCAAGGGTGCCGTACATTGCTGCCATCATCAGTGGCGTACTACCGTTGGGTGACGCGGCATCTATGTAGGCATGGCTATCAAGCAGTAACTGAACAACTTTAGTGTGCCCGCCGGTCGATGCGTAATGCAGCGCCGTCCAGCCTGGCTTATTCACATCGGCATCATGCGAAATGAGCTCTTTGCAAACAGCAAGGTGTCCCTTTAAAGCGGCCAACATGAGCGGACTCTCATCATTCGCCGTACGAAACTCAACTTGCGTTAAAGGAGTCTCCAGCAGCGCACCCACCACCTTGAGTGACGACTCGCGCATCGCCAGAATGAGCCCCGGTTCGCCATTCGGTGCCAGAGTATTGGGGTCGAAACCACGCTTCAACAATGCGCGAACGACGCGATCATTGTCCTGTCGAACCGCGGCAAAAAAATCATCATAAGACCCAGCAGTTGAGACAGAAAACCCAATAAAAACAATTAGAAAAAGTGCATATCTAATCCATATTCTCATATCGATACGCCCGTGAAAAGCGTAGAAAAATTGCGGCTAGTCAGCTCACCAATCTCTTCAATGCTGCAACAGCGCAATGCAGCCAGCTGTTTGGCCACATGCGGCACATACGAGGGATTATTGGTCTTTCCCCGAAAAGGCACGGGTGCCAGATAGGGACTGTCTGTTTCAATCAAAAGCCTGTCCAGCGGCACCCAGGAGGCTACATCCCGCAAATCCTGGGCCGTCTTGAACGTCAAAATTCCTGAAAACGAGATGTAAAACCCCATATCGAGGGCCTGTCGCGCAACGTCCTGGCTTTCTGTAAAACAATGAAAAACGCCTCCGGCGGATCCGCCTGCTCCGCCTTCACCTTCCTCACGCAGGATCGCCAAGGTATCAGCGGAGGCACTTCGTGTGTGAATTACCAGCGGTTTCTTTAATTTGCGCGCCGCTCGTATATGGGTGCGAAAGCGCTCACGCTGCCAATGCATGTCCGTATGCGTGCGCGCTCCGATCCGGTAATAGTCAAGGCCCGTCTCTCCAATAGCAACGACACGTGGCAGACATCCTCGGTGCAGCAGATCATCCAAAGTGGGCTCGGTAACGCCCTCGTTGTCCGGGTGTACACCAACGCTGGCCCAAAAGTTGTCGTAGGTAGTGGCCAGCCCATGCACGTCAGGAAACTCTTCCAGGGTCGTGCAAATGCATAGAGCGCGGTCAACTTGCGCGAGTGTCATTGCCTGTCGAATCTGCGGCAACGAGGCAACCAGTTCCGGGAATGTTAAATGGCAGTGGGAATCTGTGAACATGATCGGCGCCAAACAAAGGCGCAGGCAGTGACGGCCCTACGCGTCAAAAAAACTTAAATGGTCTGTGTAGGGCGATCGGAGGCCATATGGGCACCCAAAATCTCTTCAATTTTGAGTTTCAGCGCCCGTGACTTTTCATCCTTCGGAAAAGTGATGCCAACGCCCTGGGTTCGTCCGCCAGCTGCTTTGGCAGGTGTCACCCACGCCACTTTGCCAGCCACGGGATACCGCTGCATATCCTCCGGCAACGACAGGAGAACATAGACATCGTCCCCCAAACCATACTCCCTGGCGGTCGGTATAAACACGCCGCCGTCCGTAAATATCGGGATGTAAGCCGCATACAGTGCTGCTTTTTCCTTGATCGACAGCTGAATGACGCTGGGCCGGGGTGGGGTGGTAGTTGGACTGGTGCTCATCGTTTACCTGCTCAATGCCTTGAGTTTAGTGCCGATTGTGCTTGACCCACAAGGGCTTCCAGCATCAAACCCGCGTTAAATGGGTGATCCATGGTTCGCATCGACCGTGCCAGCGCCCTACTCCAATCGCTTAGCGCAGAAAATTGGCCACATCTGGGCAGATCGGCAGGCGAAAAAAACCGGGGCTCCGCACCCATATGGGTTGTCATCAAATCGTGGCAAAGCTTGTGAAGCGCATCGATCGTCTGAGGCAGTGTCCACTCTTTGAAATACCCCACGTCCCCCCTGGAAACTGCCTGCGGCAGCAGGGACCAGGCGTTGGGTTCACGTCCTGACGCCGCATAGGCCATGGCATCGTCGGGCCGACCACCCATGGCCATGAGCAGTCGTTGCGCCTGTGCACCGTCCAGCCCCTTCGATTGCAGCCAGGTTTGGCTGACTTGCGCGCTGGGCCAACGCATCGAATGGCCAAGGCAGCGGCTACGAATGGTGGGAAGCAGCTGGTGTGCCGACTCACTGGCGAGCACAAATTTCACGTCGCCGGGCGGCTCCTCCAGCGTTTTTAACAACGCATTGGCAGTGATCGTGTTCATTTGCTCGGCAGGATAGACCAAAACCACCTTGCCCCGTCCACGCGCACTCGTGCGTTGCGAAAATTCCACTGCTTCGCGCATGGCATCAACCCGAATTTCCTTGCTGGCCTTGCGCTTCTTGTCATCAATGTCGGACTGCGCCTTTTCACCCAGCGGCCAACCCAAGGCGATCAACGTGGTCTCGGGCATCAGCACGCACAGGTCCGCATGGGTATGCACGTCGATAGCATGGCAACTGCCGCAGGCGCCGCACGCCCCTGCGTCGCCCGGTTGTTCACACAACCAGGCCCGGGCCAACTCCAGCGCCAAGGCATATTGCCCCAAGCCGGAAGGGCCATGCAGCAGCCACGCGTGGCCGCGCTGCGCCAGCAACTGTTGCGCCTGAACCGCAATCCAGGGTTGCGGTTGGGCTAATGCGCTTGCGTTGCTCACAGCAACATTCCTTTTGAACGAACCGCGGCGTCCACCTCGACCCAGACGGATTCGGCATCCTGATCGGCATTGACACGGGCGAATCTCCCTGGGTTTGCGGCCATGCGGTCCGCGTATCCGCCAGCAACCCTTTCAAAAAAGGCCAGCGGTTGGGACTCGAACTTGTCAGGCGCACGCGCGCCAGCAAGCCGCTGCGCTGCGACAGCGGCCGGAAGATCAAACCAGATGGTGAGGTCGGGCTGAAGCACGCCGTCCTGCACCCAATGCTCCAGCGTGGCCAGAATGGCGCGGTCAAAACCCCTGCCTGCGCCCTGATAAGCAAAGGAAGCGTCAGTGAACCGGTCACACAACAACACTTCGCCTCGCGCCAGTGCAGGTTGAATAACCCGCTGAATGTGGTCCCGCCGCGCCGCAAAAACCAACAACGCCTCGGTCATCGCGTCCATGGAGTCATTCAGCACCATTTGTCGCAGTCGCTCTGCCAGGGGCGTGCCGCCAGGCTCTCGGGTGAGAGTCACCACCCTCCCCTGCGCGCGGAACGATTGCGCCAGACTTTCGATATGGGTGGACTTACCCGCGCCATCAATGCCCTCAAAAGTAACAAAAAGTCCGTTCATTGCCTCGATCATCTCGTTCATTGCCCGCGCTGGTATTTATTGACCGCCCTATTGTGCTCGTCCAGCGAATTGCTGAACTGGCTGCTGCCGTCGCCACGCGCAACAAAATAAAGTGCTTTTGACGACGCCGGCTGAACCGCAGCCAGTAACGAAGCCTTGCCCGGCATGGCAATGGGAGTGGGAGGCAGCCCGGCACGGGTGTAGGTGTTCCATGGCGTATCGGCTTGCAGATCCTTCTTGCGCAAATTGCCGTCAAAAGTGGCCCCCAACCCGTAGATGACCGTCGGGTCCGTCTGAAGGCGCATACCGATGCGCAACCGGTTGCTAAACACCGACGCAATATTGGCGCGGTCTTTGGGCGAGCCGGTCTCCTTCTCCACAATACTGGCCAATACCAGTGCATCCTCGGGCGACTTCAAAGGTGAACTTGAGTCGCGTACTGCCCAAGCCGCAGCCAGCCGTTTGTCCATGGCACGCATGGCTCGGCGCATCACCGCCAAGTCGCTGGAGCCTTTACTGTAGGTATAGGTATCGGGGAAGAAATGCCCTTCGGCAGGAATGCCGGGCTTGCCCAACTGACTCATGATGTCAGCCGGTGCCATGGCCTGGGATTCGGGCTTGAGCTGCTCCGCTTTGGCCAGAGCCTCGCGGACCTGGCGAAATGTCCACCCCTCAACCAGTGTCACGCTGCGCAACGCTTCTTCGCCGCGCACCAGTTTTTGCAGCAGAATGCGGGGCGTGGTCTGGCGGTCCAGTTCGTAGCTTCCGGCCCTAATTTGCTTGGATTGACCCGAGACACGGAACCAGGCGTAGAGCAAGCTTGCGTTCACGGGAACGCCTGCATCCGAAACGGCGGTAGCAATGTCACGTCCGCTGGTACCGGGCTCGATGGCAAGGTCAACGGTAGGGCCAGGCAAGTCAAACGACTGATCCAACCAGAGGTAAGCGGCGCCCGCAGTCCCTAGCAGCAAAGCCAATACGACAGAAAATAACAAACGCACGGCCTTACAACCCTTGTGAAATCATGGAAGGAATCATAATTCAGCGCATGAACACGACGACAACTCCTTCACCCGCCGATGCTGCGCAATTTTCTGTGCTTGACGGCGTCGCACTCCTGAGCAACCTGGGCATCATCAAGGTTGAGGGAGAAGACGCGGCAAAATTCATTCACGGGCAATTGACCCAGGATTTTTCGCTGTTGGACCTGCACACCGCACGATTGGCCGCATTTTGTTCACCAAAGGGTCGAATGCTAGCCAGCTTTATTGGTTTCAAGCGCAGCAACCACGAGATATGGCTGATTTGCAGCCGTGACATTTTGGCGCCAACCCTCAAGCGCCTGTCCATGTTCGTGATGCGCGCCAAGGCCCGCTTGACCGATGTAACGCCTGAGTATGCAATCTACGGGCTGGCCGGTAGTGCTACTAAATCAATAGCTGGTTGCGCTTATTCCACGGGGGCTAAGGCTGATTTTGATGAATGTACATTGGTGAACTTGCACCCTGCGGAAGCTACACAGCGCCAGCTTTGGCTGGCTCCGGCGTCGGAGCCTGTGCCTGTTGGCGCCACTTTGGCCCTTGCAACATGGCTTTGGGGCGATGTTCGCAGTGGTGTGGCCACCCTCACCGCACCGGTGGTAGAGGCCTTTGTGCCACAAATGCTCAACTACGAGTCCGTGGGTGGGGTGAATTTCAAAAAAGGATGCTACCCGGGGCAAGAAGTTGTAGCGCGCAGCCAATTCAGGGGAACCCTTAAGCGCAGGGCCTTAGTGGCCCATTGCGGCGTCGAGATGGCTGCAGGGATGGAAATCTTCGGTCCAACGGACGACAGCCAGCCCGTGGCCACCGTTGTGCAGGCGGCGGCGGCGCCAGACGGCGGCTTTGACGCAATCATTTCCGGCCAATTGGCGGCCATGGAGGACGGCACCCTGCACCTTTGTAGCAGCGCAGGGGCAGGTCTGGACGTCTTGCCGCTGCCATATGCGCTGCTCGACGACATTTGAACCGCTCGCACGCACCAGAATTGCAGCTAAATTGTGCCGTCGGCTGCATGGCGACCCATATTTAGGACAAAATCTGACAATATGACCACAAGGGATTGGTACCGATGACTAAGCCGATAACCAAAGAAGAAGCATTTGCCCGCCTGGGTTCGATAACACGCGAAATGCACGAAGCATTCGCCGTGCTGGGTGGTGGCACCGATTTGCATCATGTGGTTGAGGAATTTCCAAACGCCCGCGAGCGCCTTACCCACGTTGGCATGATGACCGAAAAGGCCGCCAATACGGTGCTCAATCTGGTCGATGCCGCCAAGCCCGAGTGTGACGACTTGTCCAAGCGCGGTGAAGAACTGGGTCAGTCGCTCACCCGCATGGCGGCCTCCAGTGATTTGACCGTTGAGCGTGCCCGCGCGCTGATGGGCGTCTGCGGAAAATTTGCCGAACGCACTGCAGCATTCGCCGACAAGCAGGGCGCTATCCTGAGCGACATCATGATGGCCCAGGATTTTCAGGATCTGTCGGGTCAGGTTATCAAAAAGGTGATCGACATCATCAACCGAACCGAGTTGCAACTGGTTCAACTGCTGATCGACAGCGCACCCAATCCAGACAAGGCCGCTGCTGCTGAATTTACTGGCGAAACCCACCAGTTGCAAGGCCCCCAAGCCAACGATGCCGCACTGGCACAAGGCGATGTGGATGA
>JBAWYQ010000028.1:0-28908 GCA_037143475.1 Burkholderiales bacterium
TGGTTGCTGGCAGATAACCCATGGGCCGAGAAGAACCTGCGGCAGGTCGCCGAGGCTCAGGGCTTTGCTCCTGACCGGTTGGTCTTTGCGACGCGAGTCTCACCCGAAAACTATCTCGCGCGCTATCTGATTGCCGATTTGTTTCTGGACACTTTTCCGTTCAACGCCGGTACTACCGCAAATGATTGTTTGTGGATGGGTTGTCCTTTGGTCACCTACACGGGCCGTTCCTTTGGTGCGCGGATGGCGGGAGCTCTTTTGACGGCAGCGGGGCTGCCTGAATTGATTACTTACAACTTGGAAGACTATCAAGCCTTAGCTTTGGATCTTGCCAATGACCCAGCGCGTTGCGCGGCGCTGCGTGACACGCTTGGGCAAGTGCGGGAGCACGGTGCGCTCTTTGATACGCCCCAGTTTGTGCATGACCTGGAAGTCCGATTTAAGGGTCTGGTGACTGCGCTCCCACCTCCACAAGAGTCGGTTGTAGTCGAATGAACGAAAGTCTTTCTGCGAGCAACAAGCAGACGTTTGCGCGCCGACTTAAGGAGGCGCGCATCGGGGACCCTGCTGCCCAGTACGACGTGGCGCTGATGTATGCAAACGGCGTTGGTGTGGGAAAAGATGTCGCACAAGCCTTTGCTTGGACCAAAGCGTCTGCCGAGAAGGGCCATACAGTTGCGCAATATCTGCTGGGTAGCGCCTATTCCAACGGTTTGGGAACACCCAAGGATGTGCAGAAGGGGCTGCTTTGGTTCGTCAAGTCGTATGAACACGGCAACGAGAAGGCTGCGCTCAAGTTGGCTAGGGTTTTGGGGACTGGGCAGTTGGAACTTGCCTTTCAGTTTCTGACCGAGTCGGCCGAAAGGGGTGTGGCCGAAGCGCAGTTGGCAGTTGCCGAAAGCTATGCCAATGCCCTTGGGGTGGAACAAGACGGCCGACTGGCGCTGGACTGGTATCGGCGCGCGGCAGAGCAGGGCTTGCCTGGAGCGCAGTTTTCTCTGGGGCAGGCCTACGAGTTGGGGGAGGGAGTAGCTGAAGACCTCGTGCTGGCAACGCAGTGGTATCGGGAGGCTGCCGCGCACGGCCATCCGGGCGCGCAACTGTCATTGGATCGTCTGGATGCAGTGGGCCGTGGACGCTTGAAGCAAAGTGCCAAAAGGCGTGTTGGGAGCCGAGAGCGCCGAACAACGGATACGCGGTGGATCAAGTATGCGGCGCATGGTCGGACAGCGGACTTCTTTCACTTGGGCGTGATGTTTGACCTGGGCGTGAGCGTTGAAAAAAGCGCAAGACAAGCCAGGGTGTGGTTCAAGAAGGCTGCAGACGCCGGGCACGCAGATGCACAGTTTGCTATGGCTCGGAGTTTTGAATCGTCGGACTCGGGGCTCTCTGCAGCCTGGTATCAGAAGGCCGCCGCGCAGGGTCACGCCGATGCACAAGCGGCACTTGCAGAGATTCATTTGCATGGACTCGGTGTCGCACAAGACCGAATGAGCGCGGTGAAATGGTTTGCAATGGCTGCGGTCCAGGGCCATGCAACGGCCCAATTTGGGCTGGCCACGCTGCTGCAAACTGAAAAGGCCATGATTGTTTTTGATTTGATCTCAGGAGCAGCGGCAAGGGGGCACTCTGGCGCCCAATGCGCCATGGGAGATCGCTATGCACAAGGCACAGGTGTGGCCCAGAACTGGTTCGAGGCCTGCCGCTGGTATGACATGGCAGCCCAGCAGGGCGACGCATCGGCGCAATGTGCCTTGGCCGCCTGTTATGCCGGCGGCAGAGGAGTCAAAAAAGACATGGCACATGCCTTTATCTGGTTCGAGAAGGCGGCCGCACAAAACCTGCCACAGGCTCAGTGGAATTTGGGCGAGCTTTACGCTACCGGCTTGCCCGGTGTAGATCCAGACCCAAAGAAAGCGACCCAGTTGTGCAAGCGGGCCGCCAATGCTGGGTTTGCACCAGCCAGCGCTACGCTAGGCGCGCTTTTTGCCCGTGCCAAAAAGCATGAGCGTGCCGTTCGGTGGTGGGCATTGGCTGCAGAACAGGGTGACCTGGAGTCACTGTTCAACCTGGGGCAGGCCTATCGATTGGGTATGGGTACTGTTAAAGATGAAGCAAAGGCATTCGAGTCGTTTTTGAAAGCTGCCATGGGAGGTGTGGCAGCAGCCCAGTCCCGCATTGGTTTGGCTTATGCAACCGGAGAGGGAGCCGCACTGGACCCGATCGAGGCGTGCAAATGGATAGAACTGGCCGCAACGCGCGGTGACAAAGCGGCTGTGGCCAACCGGGCACGCGCCCGAAAGTCGCTAAGCCCTGCCCAACTGGCTGAAGCCGAACGCAGGGCCAAAGAGTGGACGCTTTCGCAAAGCAATAAGGCTTGAAAACTGCCGCCTTTTTGTAGTTTAAGAGTGGGGTGAACGTGGGACCATGAGAGGGTCTCAACTGAATTCACTCTACGTTCGCTCTCAAGGGCTCCCTTTTTAATGGCCGAGCAAAAATCACATTCCGTTGTGCAGTGTCTTACTGCTATTGCGCAGCACCATGGTCTGCAGGTCAACCCTGAGCGGTTGATTGAAGAGCATGCGTTGCCCGATGAGGAGCCGCGCCCCGCGCTGGTGATTCGTATGGCGGCTGGAATCGGGCTGAAGGGAAAGCTCGTCAAGCTTACATGGAAAGGCCTCTTTGCCCAAGAGGGGGTATTCCCCTTCATAGGTTTGCTTAAGGATGGCAAGGCGGTCATTATCGTCGGCGTGCGGGCTGGTGGTGGGGGCGCAGAGGGCGAAGTAGCGGTGCTGAATCCGCTGATTCCGAAGGCTGGCGTTCACTACCTGAATAAAGATCTGTTTCTGGAGAACTGGGGCGGACAGGTCATTCTGCTCAAACACAGCCATTCGCTAACCGACCCCAAACAGCCCTTTAGTCTTCGCTGGTTTATTCCTGAGATTCTTAAGCAGAAGGCCGCCTTTAGAGATATTGCCATCGCTGCGGTGGCGCTGAGCGTTCTTTCGATGGCGTCGCCCATATTCTTTCAGCTGGTGATAGACAAGGTCTTGGTACACCAAAGCGTTTCTACGCTTTGGGTTCTGGCTGCCGGAATACTGGTGGCGTTGGGTTTTGAAACGGTCTTTTCTTACGTTCGCCAGCTATTGCTGCTCTCTGCAACCAACAAGATTGATATGCAGATCACACGCCGGGCATTTGGACACTTACTTTCGCTGCCCATTGACTACTTTGACAGCACGTCGGCGGGCGTCGTGGCGCGAGTCATGCAACAGCTGGAAGGCATTCGTGGGTTTTTGACTGGGCGTTTGTTCTTTACCTGTCTGGACACCGTGACGCTTCTCGTCTATGTGCCGCTTTTGTTTTCCTACTCGGCAAAATTGGGTTCCATTGTTCTTGTCTTTGCCATGTTGATCACTTTGATCATCGCTGGGCTGTTACCCACCTACAAGCGCCAACTCGATACCCTGAACGCCGCAGAAGGCGCGCGTCAAGCTCTGCTGGTGGAGACCATACACGGCATGCGAACCGTCAAGGGGCTCGCCATTGAACCAGCACAAAGGCGAACTTGGGATCGACTATCGGCGCAGACCATTACATCCCACTTTCGGGTTGCCAAAACGGCAATGGTCGGAAATGCAATGACAGAGTTTTTGGGCAAACTCCTCCCTATCATCGTAATTGTGGTCGGTGCGCAAAGTGTTTTTGATCAGTCAATGACGGTTGGGGCCCTGATTGCATTCCAGATGTTTTCCGGGCGCGTCATGGGGCCACTGATTCAGATTGTGGGACTTGTTAATGAGTACCAGCAGACGGCGGTCTCGGTGCGCATACTGGGTGAAGTAATGAATCGACCATCAGAGGGGCGTGCCGGGGTCGGGGGACTTCGGCCCACTCTCACTGGCGAGATCGCTTTTGACAATGTGACATTTCGATACCCCGGGGCCAACGTGGCAGCTTTGGATAAAACGACGTTTACGATCAAAGCAGGCACAGTGGTTGGCATTGTGGGGCGCAGCGGCTCTGGCAAGTCCACGCTGACCAAAATAATTCAGGGTATGTACCCTGTGCAAGAAGGCATTGTGCGCTTTGACGGCGTTGATGCGCGCGAGATTGAACTGCCCCATTTACGCCGCCAGGTTGGCATCGTGATGCAGGAGAATTTTCTGTTTCGCGGCTCGGTCAGGGATAACATCTCCATAGCCAAACCCAGTGCCTCGTTTGAAGAAGTTGTGGCTGCGGCGCAAATGGCAGGTGCTGATGAGTTTGTAGAGCGTCTGCCTCAAGGCTATGACACCATACTTGAAGAAAATGCGTCCAATCTAAGTGGAGGTCAAAAGCAACGATTGTCAATTGCACGCTCCCTGTTACTAAAACCCCGAGTCTTGATTCTGGATGAAGCTGCCAGTGCACTTGATCCCGAGAGTGAGGCTATTTTCATCCGCAATCTGGGAAAAATGGCTGTCGGGCGCACAGTCATCATGATTTCTCACCGGTTGTCCACCTTGGTCAATGCTGACGCCATTCTGGTCATGCAACAGGGACGGCTGGAAGAAAGTGGACGCCACGAAGAGTTGCTCGCCAAGAGCACAACCTACCAACAGCTATGGCATCAGCAGACAAGCCACATCTAGCCCAAGCGGCGCAAGCGAAGGGCGGCTCTGACAAGACTGCCATTGACTTCTTGCCCGATGCCGATGAAATTGAGCGGCGTCCTTTGCCGCCTATGGCTCGGATTACGGTTCACCTGCTGGTGGCTGCACTACTCAGTTTTTTGGGCTGGGCCTGGCTCTCGGAGGTCGATCTGATCGTTACCGCTCGTGGTCGCTTGGTAACGCCCTTGCCCAATATCGTTGTGCAACCATTGGAGACCTCCATTGTTCAGACCATTGATGTTCGGGCTGGACAGGTCGTTCACAAGGGTGACCGCCTGGCCACACTGGACCCAACATTTGCGCAAGCAGACGGATCGCAGCTTAGGAGCAAGCTTGATAGTCTGAACACCCAATGGGCCAGCCTGGATGCAGAATTGTCCGGTGAACGGATGGAGCGCAGTGGTGCAGAGTCTGCCGACAGCAAAATTCAATCCCGTTTGTCGAAAGAGCGGCAGTCCAGCTACCAGTCGCAGATTCGGCGGCAAACGGAATCCATTGCCAGACTGCGGTCCTCCCTGGAGACTGCACGCCGCGATGAAGAAGGCCAGCAGGCGCGGGTCAAGGGGTTGAAAGAGATGGAGGTCATGACCGATGATCTTGTCAGTAAGAAGTTGGCGATCAAGAGCCGACTGCTGGATGTGCGTGACCGCCTGATGGAAGCCGAGCGCGGTACCGAACTGGCGCGCAACCGGCAGATCGAGATCCGTCGCGAACTCTCTGCCCTGGAGGCGGAAAAAGCCGCGTATGAGACCGGCTGGCGGCAGAAAATGCTGGAAGAAATGCTGGCCGTGTCCCGCGAGCGCGACGCCGTCAACGACCAGTTGCAAAAGGCCAATTTGCGCCAGAGCCGGGTCATACTCACGGCCCCGGCCGACGCCATCGTGCTGGAGGTGGCCAAGTTATCAGCAGGCTCCATCGTCAAGGAGGCCGAACCCTTCTTCACACTGGTGCCCATCAGCGACACGCTGGAGGCCGATGTGCAGATTGATTCGCTGGACGTGGGTTACATCAAGATCGGCTCCACGTCCAACGTCAAGATCGATGCCTATCCGTTCCAGAAGCATGGCACGCTGGAGGGCACCCTGCGCACCATCAGCCAGGATGCCTTCCGCCGCGATGCCAATGCACCCGCCGGTATGGATGCGTACTACGGAGGGCGTATCACACTGGGCGGCGCCAAGTTGCAAGACATCCCCGCCAATGCGGCTTTGCTGCCGGGCATGACACTGACCGCGGAGATCCTGGTGGGCAAACGCTCGGTGCTGTCGTACTTGTTGTGGCCACTGACCAAGGCGGCCAAGGAATCCATTCGGGAGCCGTAATGCAACCTCGCATGCGTTCGTCCACTTGCCGGCCGTCCATCACCACCTGGGCTGAGTGCGGAGTGTTGGTCTGCGTATGCCTGCTCAGTGCCTGTGAGAGCACCGGACCCAGGGTGGACGCTACTCACTTGCCACTCCCTCCGGCCTATCGTAATGCCATGGTGCCGACCGAGGCCACACCCGTACCCGCTACCGGCACCGTTAGTGCCAATTGGTGGACACAGTACGGCAGCGAAGAACTCAATCGCCTGGTGGACCGCGCCCTGGCCCATAACGCCGACTTGCGGGTGGCTACGCTGCAAATCGCACAGGCAAAGATCCGGTCCGACCAGGCGCGTGGCGCGCGACTGCCCACGGTGACAGCACCAGTGCGTGCCGTGGTGCAAGGCCAAGGAACGACTTCGGATTCACAACAAAACTCGCAGGTCGGATTGATGGGAACGTTCCGCCTCGATGTGTGGGGTGAGCAGCGCGCGCTAGTCGACTCTGCCGACATGCAGCTGGAGCGCGCCGTGCACGAGCGCGAGAACACACAGCGCAACACCATTGGCAGCCTGGTCAACGCCTACGTTGCTTACCTGTCGGTCAGCGACAGCATGCTAATCGCCCGCGAGAACGAGGCGGTGGCCACCGACATTCTGCGCACCGTTGAAAAACGCATGGCGCTGGGGGACGCCACGGCCGATGACCTGGAGCAGCAGCGCGCTGTGCTGTTCAGCCAGCAAGTGGTGTTGCCCGGCCTAGAAAACCAACAGGAGGACCTGCGCAACACCCTCTCCCGCCTGGTGGGGGCACTGCCTGGCAATCTGGTCTTGTCGGACAAAGGACTGGACGCCTTGCAACTGCCCACGGTGCAAGCCGGTTTGCCATCGGCCCTGCTGCTGGGTCGGCCCGACATCCGCATGATGGAAGCCCGTATGCGCGCGGCTAACGCCAATATTGAAGTGGCCCGCGCTCGCTTATTGCCGCCCATCGACCTGTCATCGCAAATGGGCTACAGCGGCGCCACGCTGGCTACGCTGTTCCAGCCGCAAAACTTCCTGGTCAACACGGCTGCCGCATTGGCCGTGTCTATCTTTGATGGTGGGGTGAAACGGGGTGAGCAGGCGTTTGCCCAGTCCTACTATGAAGAAATGGTGGAGACCTATGGAAAGACCGTGCTGCAGGCGGTGCGCGATGTGGAAGGCGCCCTAGCCACCCTGAAAACGGCGGGTCGGCGTCTGGAAGCGCAAAAGGCTGTGACGCGGTCCGCGCTGAACATCTTCAAGATTGGCAGCGAGGCCTATGCGGCCGGTGCCATCGACCAGACCGCCCTGCTGGAAGGCCGCAAGAATTACCAGCGTAGCGCAGACGAGACCCAGCGGGTCAAGGCCGAGCTGCTGCGCAGCTACGCCAACCTGTCCTACGCCCTTGGGCTGGGCTCGGTGCTGAACGACGCTGTGGACGCTGCCGTCGCTAGTAAATCCGCGCCCGTTTCCTTGGGGCAAGATCTGAGGGTAGGCATTGTCAACGGTACCTCGGCAATGGTGGATGTCTCCCTTGCGCCAGGGGACTCGCGCAGCTCCTTCGAGGTGGAGTTGCCTGGCGTTTTCCACCACTCGGCATTGCTGCCACTGTGGCGCGACGTTCAATACAGATTTGGCGATAGCACCCCAGTGTCAATTTTTGCCCATCACCTAGGTCATGTTGATGATTCCATCATAGCCAATGAATCTTGGTATCGATTAACCTTAGTGAATTTCCCCACTAAACTGGCGGCAGCAGCGTTTTGTGCGCGGTTAGTTAAATCAGGTCAGGCGTGTAAGGATGCCTCTCCATAGAGATTCAATGGAATCATCACACAATATTTGCCATGAATTCGCATGCCAATGTAAGTAGACTGCTCGTACAAGGATGGACAGGCATCAACCATTCCTACGCAATGGTCAATCAGTACCAGTTACTGGCACTGGCCCGATTGCCTGGGCTACAGCTCTTGCACCAGGAAATGCCGCTGTTTGACAGCCGTTGGACACGAGAAAAAAATGCCGCCGGTTTCAATGCCGCCGAGCAAGAGACACTGGCTGCAATTGCTCCCTACGCCGGGCAACCAGTATCCGCCGTCTACCGCATCCATAGCCCGAACACCCTGGCCTTGACAGAGGCACGAGCAATTACTTTTTTGGTGACCGAACTGGGCCTGGATGCAGCTAACTTCGTGGCAGGTGCCAATCCAGCCACGTATTGTGCGGCTGGTCACCTAGTTGTCACCCCTTCGCACTGGAGCCGTGAACGCATCGTGGACTTTGGCTTTGCGCCAGATTCCGTGCTGGTGGTTCCCCATGGGGTGGATAGCGGCAAGTTCTTTGCGTTCGCGCCGGTGGACCGCGTAAACGCGCGCACCGCCCTGGGTTATGGCGAAGAAGACCGGGTGTTCCTGAACGTGGGGGCGCCTATCTGGAATAAGGGTCTGGACCTGGCAATTGAGGCTTTTTTTAAGCTGCGCCAGACACATAAGACCGCCCGTCTGTTGATCAAGGACCAAAACTCTTTGTACGGTCTCTCGGTTGTGGACATGATCCGCAATTTGGCTTCTGCCGGCACGATTCAGATTGATGATGCGAGTGTGGAGTCCATCAAAGTCCTGCCGCAAACACTGAGCCTGGAACAGTTGCGTTCGCTTTACAACGTTGCAGATTTCTATGTGTCACCATACCGGGCCGAGGGCTTTAACTTGCCAGTGATTGAGTCCATGGCCTGTGGAACGCCGGTCATTGTCACGGCCGGGGGTAGTACAGATGACTTCTTTGATGATCAACTCGGTTACAAGATACCTAGCACCAAGCATCTGAATGCAACTATCAACAACACACGCATAGGAGCCTATTTGCAGCCGGATATGGATGCGTTGGTACAGACTATGCGAAATTGTTCCGACTCCCGTTCAAGGCAAAAACAACCGATAGCGTTTGGAATAGTGAATTTGACCGAGCAGTTCACCTGGCAGCGTGCGGCCAAACTCCTCGCATCTTTGGCTTGAATGAAATGACATCACCTCGCGTTGCACTGGCCATTGCAGACACGCAGTCGTATGTGCTGGCCAACAATGCGATTCAGGCCTGCACCGCACGCTTTGATTTCAACCAGGTCTACGTGTTCACCGATGCGCCCCAGCACTGGCCTCAGTACCAGACCGTGACCGTTGCCAAGATGCAAGGCATTGAGGACTACAACCGCATCATTCTCGAACAGCTGCCGCAGTGGATTGAGGAAGATTTTTGCCTAGTGTGCCAGTTCGACGGTTTCATTTTGGAGGCATCCGCCTTCCAGCCTGACTTTTACAACTTTGACTACATAGGGGCGGTCTGGCCCGACTACCCGCATGACCGTGTTGGCAACGGCGGCTTTTCCTGGCGTTCCAGAAAGCTGCTGCGGGCGGTGGCCACACTCAGCTATTTGCGCCAGGCTGGTGAGGCCGAGGACCTGTTTATTTGCCGCCGCATGCGCGCCGAACTGGAGGCGCACCATGGCTGCGTCTTTGCCGATGAGCGGACGGCCCAGCGCTTCTCGTACGAAATCGTTCCCCATGATCAGGCTGCGTTCGGCTTTCACGGCATTTTCAATTTGCCCATGGTATACCGCAACAACCTGCAGTTTCTGATCGAAAATTTGCCAGCCAGTGTGTTGGCCGCGCGCTTGCCCTACCTGCAATATGGTGCGAATCTGCTGGACAGCCAGCGTCGGCAGGAGTTCGACATGCTGCTTTCTGTGAGGGTTTCAAAATAATGCCGCCAGTCCTCTCGTTTTGTATTCCCACCTTCAACCGCTGTGAGAACCTACAGGAGCTGCTCAAGAGCATTGCGTCCCAGGCGGTGTTCCTGGAAACGGACAAGGTGGAAATTGTGGTGGGCGACAATTGCTCCAGCGATGGCACCGAAGAGGTGGTTCGCCGCTTTCAGGACGAGCATGGAAACAAGATCCGCTATTTCCGCAATGAGAGCAATGTAGTGGACCTCAATTTCGAGCGCGTCCTGTGCCATGGCACAGGCAGCTTCCTGAAGCTGCTCAATGACCGGGTGACATTACGTGGCGGGGTGGTCGACTTTTTGCTGCAACTGGTGGAAACCAACCTCATCGAGAAGCCGGTTCTGTTCAGTCTGAACAAGCAAATCCAGACCGATGCGCGCGTGCTGGTCTGCGCCAATTTAAATGACCTGCTTGCTGCGGTCTCCTACCACTGCACCTGGATTGGGGCCTTTGGAATATGGCGTGAGGATCTGGAGGCACTGCCCGACTTTTCTCGCCAGGTGGATTTGCAATTGGTGCAGGTGGACGCCCTGTTTCGGCAGATGGCGCCGGGCAAGCGCTGCCTCATTTTGAATGAAGTGCACTACCACGAGCAAAACCTCTCCGGCAGGAAGGGCGGCTACAGCGTGGCCAAGGTCTTTGGCAAAAACTATCTGTTCCTGCTGCGCCAGCAAATGGCCGCCGGTGCCCTCAGCCCGCTGGTGTTTGATTTGGAAAAAAAGCGGTTGCTGCTGGAGCACATACTGCCCTACTACTTTTCCACCAGCCATGACTTTGTAAAAGGCCGTCTTGCGGACTACCTGGTGGATTATCTGGCAGATGACTACTTCTACCAGGAATTGGAACGGTATGTGTACGGCCAACCCGTTCCCGCGTATGCGGATCTTGGTGGCATGCAGAAGTTGCAACGCCAGTGGCGGCTGTTGAACGCCCACAACGAAATCAGCCTGACCTATTTTTCGGGGCCGGATGCATTGCACTGCATCAGCGCCGGCAACGGGTCCTACGGGTCACTGCGGGTGTGGGCCTTCGGCAATCCCGATGAAGGCTTGCGCATCGGACACTACTGCTCCATAGCGCCCGATACCAGCTTTATTTTGGGTGGCAACCATGATTACGAAACCGTATCGACCTATCCCTTTCGGGTGAAAAATTTTGGTGAACCGTTTGAAGCCACAACCAAGGGGCCGGTGCTTGTGGGTGACGACGTATGGATTGGACACGGGGCGATGGTCATGTCGGGTGTCTCCATAGGGCAGGGTGCCATTGTGGCGGCCGGCTCGGTGGTGACAAAAAACGTAGAGCCCTATTGCATGGTTGGGGGGAATCCGGCGCGGCACCTGAAATTCCGTTTTGCCAAGGAAGTGCGGGATAAACTTCTGACGGTCGATTATTCAAAGATCAGCCCGGCACGGCTGGGGTCGCTGCGCAGCAGCCTGCGTGAGGCTGTGGACAGTGCCTCGGTGGACAGGATTGTGGCGGCCCTGCGCGGTTAGCACGTGCCAACCCGATATATCTGCATACGGCGGGTAAAACGCCGCTTGCTTTTACGTTGATCGGGCGTACCGGAGTTAATAATGGCGCAAACCCTATACACAGCCTGCACCTGCGAGTGGAAGACAGATGTCATGAATGATTCAGCAGTAGCGCGGCGCAACAAGACCTATTTTGTCACCGGGGCAACCGGCTATCTGGGAAGCCGACTGGTCCGACTGCTCTGCGAAAGCGGCGCAAAGGTATATTGCCTGATCAGAAACACCTCCAATTTGGTAAGAATCAGCGAACTGGAATCGCAAATCACCCAGGTCCGCAGCGACAGCCTAGACTATGAAACTTTCTTCGCGGGCAAGGCTGTGGATTGTGTTGTGCACTGCGCAACGGATTACGGTAGAAAAATAACAAGTCCCCTGTCCGTTATTGAATCGAACCTGATCCTGCCGCTCAAGTTGCTGCACGGCGCATACTGTGCTGGTGTTCCGGTATTCATCAACACCGACACCGTGCTGGACAAAAGGATCAATGGCTACAGCCTGTCCAAGCACCAGTTTTCCCAGTGGCTGGAAACCTATTCAAACCGCATCGCCGGAATCAATGTGGCGCTTCAGCATTTTTATGGTCCGGGCGATGATCAGACCAAATTTGCCACACACATAATTGCGGCGCTGTTGCGAAACGACGAGCGGATCGCGCTGACGCCGGGCGAGCAAAAGAGAGACTTTATTTTCATCGATGATGTGGTGCAGGCCCTGATGGAAATAGTCGACAAATCCGCCGCACTGGGCGTGGGATACCATGATTTTCAGGTCGGCACCGGCAGGACGGTCAGCATCCGGGATTTTGTCGAAGCCGCCAAGCGCATCTGTGGAAACAGCCAGACCCTCTTGGACTTCGGCGCAATTAAATACAGGGACGGTGAAATCATGGATATCGAGACAGACCTCTCCAAAATGGCCAGCATAGACTGGAAGCCCCGGTACTCTTTGGAAGTTGGTTTGAGGTTAACAATTCAGGAAATGGTGGCGGTGCTTTCATGAGATATTTGATAACAGGTGGTTGCGGGTTTCTAGGCTCGAATATCGCCAGGGAAATATTGCGTATTGGCGATGAACTAGTGGTCTTCGATAATTTGAGCCGCACTGGTTCGGCGGAGAATCTGCGCTGGCTCCAGTCCTTTGCCGACTTTGTGTTTGTCCATGGCGATATCCGCAATGCGCTGGATTGCAGCCAGGTGGTCCAACGATACCAGCCCGACGTGGTTTTTCACCTAGCCGGTCAGGTGGCAATGACCACATCGCTGAGTTCGCCGTACCATGACTTTGAAGTGAATACGGTCGGCACGCTGAATATGCTGGAGGCCATCCGGACCTCTTGTCCGCAGGCTGCCATACTGTATTCATCCACCAACAAGGTGTATGGCGATTTGGAGTATTTGCACTACACGGAAATGGACTCCAGGTATGCTGCGGTCGGTTTTGAGAATGGGCTTCCGGAGTCTGTCAACTTGGCCTTCAAGACGCCGTATGGCTGTTCCAAAGGGGCGGCCGACCAGTACATCCTGGACTACTCCAAAATGTTCGGTATCCAGGGGGTGGTTTTCAGGCACTCATCTATGTATGGTGGCCGACAATTCGCCACGTTGGACCAAGGCTGGATCGGCTGGTTTTGCGGCCAGGCCTTGCTGCAAAAGCAGGGCGCCGACGGGGATTTCACGATATCCGGCTCGGGCAAGCAGGTGCGCGATATTCTGCATGCCGAAGATATGGTGCGCTTGTATCTGGAGGCAGCCCGCTGCATCCGGAGCACAGCGGGCAATGCCTACAACATCGGTGGCGGCGTTGGCAACAGCCTGTCGGTGCTGGAGCTCATGCAGCTGATTGAGGACACGATTGGTTTCAAACCCAGGTCGCGGCATATCGCAGCTCGTGAAAGTGACCAGAAGTATTTTGTTGCCGATATTTCGAAAATACGATCGGCCATCGGCTGGGAACCGTTGATCTCTAAACAGGAAGGCATCGGAAAAATGATTTCCTGGGTTGAGGAAATGCAGCGAACGCCCTCCTGAACAGCTACTGCGCGTATAACTTCCGCCATTTCAGTGAACCAAACCATGCCTCAATTCAAAATCACAGTGGTCATCCCTTCGACTGGCAGAGCGGACAGTATTCCCGTCGTGGATTCATTCAGGAATTCAATGCTCGCGGCCGCACTGGAGGTGCAGTTCGTGGTGTTGCAGAATTCAAAGAAGTTGGATTCGGCACAGTACTCGGAAATTGAAAAACATGCGAATCACGAGATTCTGCGCGTCCACAATGACCGTTACTTCGGCAGCTGTGAGGAAAACATCTATCGGGCGCAGGACTTTCTGGATGTCTTTCATGAGTATGTGTTTTGTGTCGGCGAGCATGATGAGATCGACTGGCCTGTGTTGTGCAACAGCTTGGCGTTTTTTGAGGGAAACCGACTGGATGCAATGGGCTGGAATATCCTGAACCAGCAGGCCGTGGGCGAGGGTCGGTACGTCAACACGGGCAGTTTTTCTCCGGTAACCCAGTCACGCTCCAGCACCTACGTCAACATGCTGCTGGCCGGCAACACACTGCCGGCATCTCTTGCTTTCCCCGCCATTTTGTCCACCTATGGGCCGATTGACTGGGCCGCCTACTTGGGCAATCACATATTCCGCAAGAGCGTTTTCGGCCGGGTTCTGCAATACCGGTTCTCCGAACATGTGTATTCCTTTGTGTTTAAGCAGGCCGCTTTCTTCTCCACCAGCGATGCACGCTATGGTCTGTATAACCAGTGTGTGATCCACCGCATCAGCAGTGATTTCCTGCACTTGAAGAATGCCGGTGGCGTTAGGAAGGTCACCTGGCTGGAGGACCATCGGCTGGCGCACGGGGCAACGCCGATCTTTTCCGTGAGCAACCTGTCCCATTTGCTGGATCTCAGCAATGACAGACTGTTTAATCTGGTGTCCAACAGTCTTTGTCTGTCGCATTGGCTGGATGCGAAATTCGAAATCGAAATCAAATACCACCCCTTCCTGCTATGCATATTCTCATGGTCGCGGCAGGTCATCCTGCACAAGCTGTACGGCAAGAGCCACTATTTCCCCGGCAGCATCCGCTCCAGTTACCTGACGGATTTGCGTCACGTGAAGCGCTATTTTGAAAAGATGCTGGAAGTCTTTGAGTTCAATGATTTCGCCGCCAACGGGCAGCCCCTAAAGACCACCGTGATGGATTTGGTGCTGGGTTTGCAGGCCTATCTGGACAAGGGCATACAGCAGGACGCACTGCTGGTGAGCGCCGTTGAGACCATCCAGTCGACCATGGCGCTGCTCAAAAACGAGTCCATAGCCGTGGCCAATAACGAATCCTTCTCACGATACCTGCAAGGCCAGGTACTGCCTGCCTAGCTGTTGCGGCAAGAGCTGGGACGGCCGGGCGGGGCTTCGTAAGCTGCCGCGCAGCGCCAGGGTGCTGCGCGCTATGGCCGCGTCAAGCGGGATAGTGTTGAGTTCCTGCAAGGACTTGCCGACGCCCAGGATATAGCGATGCAGGGGCTGATGGCCACGGGCGTGCGATGTGAACCGCTTTACCGGGTGTCACGACGCGGCGCACCCGATCTGCCAGTGCGGCCATGCTGAATGCGTCTGGCGAGCCCATTTTGTAGGTCTGGCCGTTGAGGCCGTGCACCAACAGCACCGTGAGCCAATGCGCCAGGTCGGTTTGCTCCATGTACCAGAGGATAGAATAGTTTCCGCCATCCAATCAATGGTGATCCGAATGGGGACGCCATTCCATGAATCAAAAACTATCGATTGGCGCTACAAAATTTTGCTGGAATCGCGCGTAAAGTGCATTTCTTTGTTCTTGTAGAGGTACTCAAATTCATCCACATCTGTATTCCGACTCGCATTCCACAGTGCCGTCGAGCGAAAGACGAGTTCAAATTTTTCCTTGCTGATACCAAAGTCACTGGCCTTTACCAAGCTGACTTTGGTGTGATTCACGTGGAAAACGAATTTGGAGGTGAACCGATTGACGTGGGCAATGTAGTCATCAATGGTCTCCTTGGACATTTCTGCCAGGCTGTAGGAGTTGAATGTGAGATCGACCGATTCATCGCGAACCTTGTGCAGCTCGAAACTGGGCATCAGGGCGGCGTCGTAGTGCTGGATTTCATCCGAGTCGAGCTCGACCTCGCCGAAGAGCGCGATCTTTTTGTCTGGAAAGGCAGTCAATAAATAAAATGAAGTGAGTGCCACATTTTCGGGCAGATCAAAATCAAGGTAAGTCAGGTCAGCGTTGTCGCGCATCAGGTAGTAGGCCATGCCGCCAAAGCCACCGCCAATTTCAGCTACCATTTTGTGCCCTGGGCCACGGATCAGGCGAGCGATGATGCTCGCGTAGTAGTGCTGATAGTCCGCACCGGCGCGGATGAAATGCCCGTCAATGGTGTAGCCGTAGGGGTTGCCAATGTTGGGCGATTGCAAATCGTTCAAGGGGCAACCCATCTCCATCAGCTCCCACCATAGCTTGAAGCGGTGCAATACGTCATGGAAATAGCGCGCACGCAAGCCCGGGTGGATGTCGTTGCCCGCAAAGTGCTGGGGCACATCCAGAAGGTAGCCGTGCAGACCTGAGCTGCAAGAGTCCCTGAAGAAGTTGTTGTATGACGCTTTCAACTGGACCAGATCCCCTCGGGCCAATACGTCCATGATGCGGCCCAGGTGTTCTGTATAGATAGGAAGCCATTCGTTGCTGACCTGGTACACCGAGGCCGAACGCATTTGAACGGCTTTTGATTTTCGGTAGGCCGCCACTATTCTTTCAAAGGTTTTCTCGTCGTGGTTGTCGCTGCGGCGATCCATGCAGGAGTCTTCAATGGAAAAAATCATGGATGGGTCCTAGTGAAGTTGCGGGCTGTGCGCAGAATGGCTTCGCGCAAGGGAACCTGAATGCCCAGTCCCAATTCGCGGCCCGCTTTGCCAAGGTCCGGAATATAGAGACTGCGTGCGCTGGGGTCACTGGCTTGTCCTAGGATGTGGACCGGCTTATCCGGTGCCAGCGTGTCGCGTACAAGGTGCGCCAAGTCAACAATGCTGATGGCCTCGGGTGAACCCACGTTGTAAGCCTGGCCGCTGCGCCCGCGCAGCAGCAATTCCAGCAGCCAACGGGCCAGGTCGCTTTGTTCCATGTAAGAGCGCCGCGGCGAGCCATCGCCCGCTACGGTGACAGCATCGGCCCACAGGGCGTCGCGGATGAAGTTGCCAATGGCAAAGTGCACGTCCAGCGGCAGGTCCGGGCCCACAAAGGCAAAGCAGCGTGCCACGACGGTATCCAGGCCATGCGCCTGCGCATATAGGGCGCAGAGGTGCTCGGCCATGCGCTTGCCCATGCCGTAGGCGTTGGCGGGGTTCAGGGGGTCGGGGCTGCCCAGCCAGGTCTCATCTACGCGTTCCAGGTGGGCCGGCTGAGGCCCGTACACCGCTCCCGAGCTGGTGAGCAAAAAGCGCCTGGCCTGGCAACGTACCGCCAGGTCCAAGAGGTTGCGGGTGCTATCCGCGATCTGCTGGAAACGGTCAATCGGGGTGAGCTGCGGCCCCAAAGTTGACTCGGTGGCCGCATGCAACACATGGGTAAATCTTGAGTCACTCGGCAAAGTGGATGGCTGCAGGATGTCGGCCTGGTGAAACCGCAGCCAGGGTTGCGCGTCAAACTCCGGAAATTGCTGCACAAAGCGTTGTGGCGTGCGGGCCAGTACTGTCACTGTCGGAATCATCAGGCCGCGCTGTGCGCTGGCCAGCCAATGCCGTAATAAGGCGCGGCCAAAGAAGCCGGTCCCCCCCGACAACAAGATGTGACTTCGGGCGTCCAAGAGGTGGATCTTATTGCAGGCCGCGTTTGCGGTATTGTTCCAGCAGGACCGGGTCGTTGGCGTAGGGGGTGTCCAACGCTTCTACATCAATGGCTTGGTCCGCCGGGCAGTCCTTGAGCAGCTTGTGACCGAATTTCCCCAGCATAAGTTCACGGCTGGAGGCCTGGCCCTTGCGCAGTGGAATGGCCAAATAGACGTCGTCTTCCGTAAGGGCCTGGCCTGCTACTAGGTTGCGTTTGGCGTAGACACCGCGTACGTAAGAGTCAAGGTACTCGATTTCGCGGGCCAGGAAGTTACGCCGCGCGTCCGACGAGCCGCCGCACATCTCGCGGGCTTTGTTCCAGGCCTTGAACCAAGTGTCAATTTGATGCGGCAGGGATGAGTAGGTAGCTATCTGAAAACCATCGTCATTGATGTCAACGTGGCGCTCAAAGGTGCGTACGCCCTTGGCATGGGCCATCATGACGGAGGCCTGCCAGTCATGGTATTCGTGGCAGGAGTAGCCCAGGGTTACATCTGGGTAGCGCATGCGCAGGTAGTCAATCTGGTTCAACTCGCATTCGTTGTCTTCATGCGGGTAAGCTGCTACGCAATGGTTTAGCGCCAGCGGGATGTTGCGGCGGCGGAAGAAGGTGACGACATCGTCCATGTCCTTCTGGCTCATGCCGCCGGTTGAAATAATGACCGGCAGGCGGGTGGAGGCGATTTTCTCCAGCAGGGTCCAGTCGTTGTTGTCAGCGCTTGCGACCTTGATGATGGGCATGTCGAATTCGACACACCAGTCCACCGACTTTTCATCGAAGGGCGTGGCCATGGGAATGCAACTGGATTTGCGTATGGCATCCACCAGCACCGAGAAATCGGCCTTGGACATGCGCGTGTCACTGATGCGTTTGACGTACCGGATGTCGGAACGACCGACAAAATCCTTGTGGATGAAACTGTCCATGTCGCGGAACTGCAGCTTGATGGCCGCCTTCACATTGTTGAAGCGCACGATCTTGGAAAAACTGCTGACAATTTTGAGGCCACGCTCCAGGCTGCCTTGGTGGTTGCTGGCCATTTCCAAGACAAACAAGTCTTCAAATAACTGGTAAGACATGGGTGTTCCTTTCAAAGATTCAATTTGGGCACAGATGGCGCGGTTTAATAAGCGAAGAAACGACTGCTTTCAAAGGTATTTCCCGACCCGGGCCTGCAACTCAGGTGGCAGCTCGGGGCTCATTTTATGCAACGGGTTGGACTCCATGGTTCCGGTCTCGGTAACCCGGCTCATGATCTTTGGAAAGTAGGTTTGTTCCGGATCCACCGTCACAATGAACGCTGCCGGCCCCGGCGCCCCAAACAGGTCCAGGAACTGTGGGTCGTTTTCATAGCCCTTGCCAATGCGCAGCGCCGGCACGTCCCAGACGCCAAACAGCTTGTCCCAGTTGGGTAGGCCCAGCCCAGTGTTGCGGTCGCAGCCCACGTAGCGCCCACCAAAATAACTGCGCTGGGTCATGCGGATGGAGGCATAGCCGGAGTCATCGAATATGAACATCTTTAGATTCAGTTGGTTGATGGCTGCAGTACCAATCTCCTGTAGATTTTGCGTAAAGCCGCCGTCGCCTTCAACCAGTACCACACGGCGCCGGGGATGGGCGAAGGCCGCACCAATGGCACCCGCTAGGCCATAGCCCATGGACGCCAGGCCCTTGTTGGTCACCATCAGCTGGCCGGCTTTTTGGCGGAAGGTCTGCATCATCACGGTGAAGGCGCCGCCGCTGCTACAAGGGATGACGATGTCGATGGCCTGGCACAGATCGGACAGGCGATCGGCAAACTGAAAGGGCGAGAGGAAGTCCTCCCCGGTAGTGTTGCCTTCCTCGACCGCGGGAAGGGCCTGGCGCACCGAGCGTGCGTAATCCATCCAGGCGCTGTGCGCGCCCAGGTTCTTGGCCGACAGGCGCTGCAGCAAATCGTTCGCATCGGCCTGCAGGGCCACATCCACCCGGGGATGGCCCTTGTCGAGCTCGGCCCGGTCCAGGTCCACCTGCACCACTTGGCCGCCGGGAACAAATTGCTGCCAGTTGAAGCCGGTTTGCTGCATGCCCAGCCGTGTGCCCACGGCTACCAGCAGGTCGGCCTGTTGCATCACCATGTTGGCGCTGCGCTGGCCCCAGGTATTGGGCCGGCCCACATACACCGGGGCCATGGCGTCCATTCGGTCTGCCGCATTCCAGGTGGTGCCCACCGGAATGCCTGCGCTCTGGAACCAGGCCGACAAACCCTGCATGGTCGCGCGCGATACGCCACCACCCAGCAGAAACATGGGGCGTTGTGCCGCGCGTAGGCGCTGCGCCAACTGCTCCAGCGCCTGCTCCGTGACGGTGGACAGGGCGAGCGCTGCGATGGGCTTGCCCTGGGCCTCAAACGCCACGGTGCGGGCCTGCACGTCCAGTGGTATTTCCAGGAAAACTGGACCCTTGCGACCCTGGCGCGAGGCCAACACCCGCTGGCTAAAGGCGGCAAAGTCCAGCGGTTCGTCCACCAGTTCAGACAGTATCGAGACCGGGCGCGCAATCGCAACCCCATCGATTTCCTGGATGCCGCGCTGGCGCAGCGTGCCACGCGCCAGATCTGCGGTTTTGACCTGTCCGCCCAGCACCAACAGCTCCCGGCTTTCCAGGTAGGCTCCCGCCATGGCAGTGACTAGATTTGTTAACCCCGGGCCGGCCGTAACCAGTGCCAGTGCATGGCCCTCGGTGCTGGTTTCATTGAAATATTCTGCGGCGATGCCGGCTGCTCCTTCATGGATCACGGCTCGGCAATCCAGACGGGTAATCAGGCTTTCTAGCAAGTGCATGATGTTGCCGCCGCCCACATAGAAGCAATGGGTGTAACCCAGTTGCACAAGCCACTCGGCCAGACATTCACTGTATTTCATATAAAAGTGTCTTCCTTACCCATTCAAATACATCGGCAATACGCGCTTCGTTGTCTGTCGTTGCGCTCACAAAACGCCGCTCCAAAAAACCGCCTTGGTCGAACACAATGAGTGCGAACTCGCCCTTGCCGTGCTTTTTGTCGGAACGAAAGCAGGTCAAGACCTCCGCTGGCGACATGGCCTCCAGTGCTTGTTGCAGACCTGTCAGTGGCACCAGAAGACTGCGCACATAGGTCACCAGATTGCGCACACGCTGCTGCCCGGGGGTGACAAAATCGTAGGATTCGGACAGGCGTGCAGCGCACAGCATGCCCAGGCCCACCGCCACGCCATGACTGATGCGGTAGGCGCTGGCACCCTCGATGGCATGGCCAAAAGTGTGGCCAAAATTCAGCAGCAGACGCACCCCGTTGTCAAACTCGTCGGCTTCGATAAAGGTCTTCTTGGTTTGTAGACTCAGATTGATCATCTCGCTAAGGCGGGTGGTGTCACTTAGCATCGCGGCACCGGCTGCCATGTTGAGGTACTGCGCGAATTCCGGCCCCCGGCTAGCGTAACAAATCTTCACTGCTTCACACAACCCTTCAGTCATTTGCATGGGTGCAAGCGTGCTACAGAAATCGGTGTCAATCAGTACCCTTTCAGGCGGATAGAAATTGCCGACAATGTTCTTGTAGGCACCAACGTTAAGCGATGACTTGCCACCAATGCAGGAGTCAACCATGCCCAGTAGGGTTGTCGGGCAGTAGGCCCATTCGATACCGCGCATATAGCTGGACGCCGCGAAGGTAGCCACGTCCTGAACAATGCCGCCACCAATGGCCAGCAGGGCGCTGTGGCGGTTCGCACCCAGGATGCGCATCCGCTCAATTACGGAGGCCACTGTCTGTAGATTTTTGGCGTCCTCGCGGGCCTCCACGCTGATGCACCGCGCCTGCTCCAGCCAGGGGAAAAATGCCTGCATTGCAGCATCTACCACCACCACAGCGTCCTCGGCTTCTAGTGCAGCACGTGCCAGACCGGATCCGATCGATACGCGATAGGACTTCAGGCTGGAGTGGATATCCAATTCAAATAATGCGGACATGCGAGTACCCTAAATCGACAGACACAAACTGCCCGGTGATGCCGGTGTTGCTGGGTGCGCACAGGCTATACACCGCATTGGCTACGTCTTGCAGCGCAGGCAAACGGCCAAACTGGGTGGCTGCAGTCACGCTGCTGATTTGCGTCGGGTTCAGGTTATTCCGTGTCATGGGCGTGTCGATGACGCCAGGCAACACGGCATTGATCAGGTGCCCGTCACGCCCCAAGTCAGTGGCCGCCGAAAGCACCAGGCCTTGCAGTGCGGCTTTGCTAACGCAGTAGGAGAGCTTGTTCTGGCGCGCCAAGTTTTGCCAGATGGAACTGACAATGCATAGACGGGCCGGTCGGTTCAATGCTTGGTGTGTCAGCAGCGCATGCAGGGATTGCAGGACATACAGTACATTGGCCTGGTAGATGCTTTCGTGTTGGGTGCGGTCGAACTGGTACACGCTGTCATTACCATTGGCACCCTGTGCCCAGCACACGGCATCAAACGGGCCGGTTGCGCAAACCGCATTCCCGCCGGCTAGGTCCGTGCTCGCCAAAGGATCCCAGCACAACGAATCAGGTCCGGTGCTGGCATTGCGGGTCACTGCGACGACGCGCCAGCCATGTCTGCGGAACTGGTTCGCCACCGCCCCGCCGATGGCTCCGGTGCTGCCAAACAGCAAGACCTTGCCTGGGCCGTCTGCGTCGGTCATTCGAAGTCGACACCCAAGTATGCTTCGATCTTGCTGGCAGCAAACTCCAGCATCTCTCGTTTGAGTGATGGCTGCACGCCAATCCAAAAAGTGTTGTTCATCACGTTGTCGGTGTTCTTCAAATCGCCACTGACGCGGTACTTGGCTCCAAGCATATAAGGCTGGCGTGTCAGGTTACCTGCGAAAAGCAGGCGAGTTCCCACCTTGTTCTGGTCTAGGTAAGTCAGCAGGTCCAGGCGCGTAACAGGGCAGTTGTCCTTGAGCGTGATCGGGAAACCGAACCACGACGGATCGGAATGCTCGGTGGCCCGCGGCAGGTGGACGAACTCCTCGCAGTCCTTGAGCCGCTCCTTCAGAAAGGCGAAGTTGGCCCGGCGGATGCGGATGAAGGACTCGGCCTTGTCCAGTTGCGCCAGTCCACAGGCGGCTTGCATGTCGGTAATCTTCAGGTTGTAGCCCAGGTGGCTGTAGGTGTACTTGTGGTCGTAGCCATGCGGCAGCGTGCCGAACTGCTGGTCAAAGCGTTTGCCGCAGGTGTTGTCTTTGCCGGGTGCGCAGTAGCAGTCGCGGCCCCAGTCTCTAAAGCTCTCGGCAATGGTTTTCAGTTCGTCGTTGTTGGTGAACACCGCGCCACCTTCGCCCATGGTGATGTGGTGAGCCGGGTAAAAACTCAGGGTTGCGATGTCGCCAAAGGTGCCGACCATCTGGCCGCGGTAGGTAGAGCCCAGCGCGTCACAGCAGTCTTCGACCAACCACAACTTGTACTTCTTGCACAGGGCTGTCACCACGTCCAGGTTGAACGGGTTGCCCAGCGAGTGCGCCAGCATGACTGCCTTGGTCTTGGGGCCGATGGCGGCCTCGATCTTGTCGGCGTCGATGTTGTGCGTCAGGCGGTCCACGTCCACAAAAACGGGGATGGCGCCAAACTGGAGGATGGGGTTGACAGTGGTGGGAAAGCCCGCCGCAACGCCAATCACTTCGTCACCCTGCTTGATCGCACGCTCACCCAGCTTGGGCGAGGTCAACGTGCTGAAGGCCACTAGGTTGGCCGATGAGCCCGAGTTGACGGTGATCAGGTGCTTGACACCGATGAAGGCGGCCAGCTTCTTCTCGAACTCGGCGTTGAAGCGCCCGGTGGTCAGCCAGCCATCCAGCGAGGCGTCCACCATGTTCTTCAGTTCAGCCGCGTCCAGCAGTTTGCCAGAGGGGGGGACAGCGGTGGTGCCTGGTACAAAGGTGCTGGGTGCAAAAGCGCTTGCTGAAAAGTGCGTCACTTCATCCTGGATGACATGGCGCAACACGGTTTGTAGTGCCTTGGGCGTGAGTTGCGCAAGCTGTTTGACAGCCAAGCTGCCGTTGAGCAGCATTGACTTTTCGGGTCGGACAAAGCTTTTAAACGCCAAGGGTGCGCCAATAAAATCACCATCACCCAAGGCCAAACGCTGTGCCGGTGGCGCTGGCGGTGTGGTGGTGATGAAGACAAACCGCGCATCACCGGCATCGTCAGGCGACGTGATTGCCAGTGCCGGTCGATATTTCTTATCAGAAAGGTCGGTGAAAGGAAAGGGTAGCTTGTAGATGCCACCTTGTTGAATGTTGTTAAGCATTGTTCCAGCAGTCTTCAGCAGGGTTCAGTAAGACGGTTTGCGCAAAATTGCTTTGGCTTTGTAAGGACAACGCGGCCTGTTGATCCGAGTTCAAATTGCTTGATGCATTGGCTATGTCTGGGGTCAAAAACAACACGACAACTTTGGAGTCGCGCGGTAGCCCTTCGGTGGCAATTTGTATGTGTCCGTCATGGTAGTGGCCTTGAACAGCTAGCATGTTGGAAACTCCTTTAGGGGTTGAGCGTAGTTTTCAATTTGTTGCATGGTGAATGCATGCATGTTAGTTGAGGACAGATAAGCGTGATGCCAGGCTGTTATTTTTTCGAGTGCAGTAGCCAACGGCCAGCGCGGTTGCCAGTTCAGACGGGTTTTTGCTTTGGAAATGTCGAGCTTGAGGTAGTTGGCTTCATGCGGGTGGGTGCCGCCGCTTTGCTGCCAACTGGCGCCGTTGCCCCAACTGGTCACCATGTGCTCGACAATCCACTGCACCGGGCGTGCGTCATGATCGTGGGGGCCGAAGTTCCAGCCCTCGGAAAATTCAGCACCGTGCTCGAACAAGTGTTCCGCCAAGGTCAAGTAACCCGAGAGCGGCTCAAGTACATGCTGCCATGGGCGCGTGGCGTGCGGATTTCGAATGATGACCGGCTGGTTTCGCTCGAAGGCCCTGATGATGTCGGGTATCAATCGGTCATCGGCCCAGTCACCGCCGCCGATGACGTTTCCGGCGCGGGCGGTTGCCACCGCAACTTTTTTATCCTGCAGGAAGGAGCGGCGATAAGCGCTCGCTACCAGTTCGGCACAGCCCTTGCTATTGCTATAAGGGTCATGGCCACCCATGGGCTCGTTCTCCCGGTAGCCCCACTCCCACTCGCGGTTTTCATAGCATTTGTCTGTGGTGACAACCACTACCGCTTTGACGCCCGGCGTGTGACGCACGGCTTCAAGCAGGTTCACCGTGCCCATGACGTTGGTGGAGTAGGTCTCTACCGGGTCTTGGTACGAGCGGCGAACGAGGGCTTGGGCCGCCATGTGAACCACGATCTCGGGTTGTGCGACCAGCATGGCCCGCTGTAGGGCGCCTATGTCACGAATGTCACCGATGATTGATTGCATGCCATCGGCAATATGGGCCACTTCGAAGAAGTTGGGTTGGGTCGGCGGGGCCAGTGCAAAGCCGGTCAATTCGGCACCCAGACTCTGAAGCCAAAGCGATAACCAACTGCCCTTGAAGCCGGTGTGCCCGGTGAGGAACACCCGTTTGCCGCGCCAGAAGGCGGAATTCATGCCCAGACCTTCCACGGTGCGCGGCCATTGGCCCACAGGTCCTCCAGATAGGTTTTGTCACGCAGGGTATCCATGGGTTGCCAGAAACCTTGATGTTGGTATGCCGCTAGTTCGCCTTGTGCAGTCAGTGCTTCTAGCGGCGTGTTCTCCCAGATGGTCTGGTCGTTGTCGATCAAGGACAGCACCTTGGACGACAACACAAAAAAGCCGCCATTGATCATGCCGCCATCGCCCCTGGGCTTTTCCTTGAATGACGTTACTTGGTCGTCCTTGATGTCCAGCGCGCCGAAGCGGCCCGGAGGGTGTGTGGCGGTAATGGTGGCTTGCTTGCCATGGGCTTTGTGAAAGGCCAGCAGCTTGCCGATGTCCACATCGCATACGCCGTCGCCGTAGGTGAAACAGAAGGGCTCGTGATCGTCGATGTAGTTGGCCACGCGCCGCAGGCGTCCGCCGGTCTGGGTGTCGGTGCCGGTGTCCACGAGGGTCACTTTCCAGGGCTCGGCCTTGAGGTGATGGACCTTCATGCTGTTGGTGCTTAGGTCGAAAGTGATGTCCGACATGTGCAGGAAGTAATTGGCAAAGTACTCCTTGATGAGGTAGCCCTTGTATCCGCAACAGATAATGAAGTCGTTGATCCCGTAGTGGGAGTAAATCTTCATGATATGCCAAAGAATCGGCATGCCGCCAATTTCGATCATTGGCTTTGGTTTGAGGTGGGTCTCCTCAGAGATCCGGGTTCCCAAGCCGCCTGCAAGAATGACTGCCTTCATTGCGGATTTGCTTTCATGTCATGGAGGTTGCTATATTTTTCATAGCTACTTGCGCACATTCTACGGGCGCTAGAGGCCTATTTGTCTGTCAATATTTTGTGGATGGTCGGCGTCACAAGTTGGGCTATACCTGCATATTCATAATGTCAGTGTAAGCCTGAACCATGCGGTTTCGCACATGCAAGCTGGCCTGAAATCCGATTTGGGCCTTCTGGATTGCCACCATGGTTTCCTCCAGACTGACCTTGGGGTTTTCCATCTGAACCTCTTGCTGCAAGCGGGTGGCTTCGTTTTGCGATGCGCTGACCGAGCCCAGCGCAGTCTTCAGTGCGCCAGAAAAGCCGCCGCCCACTCCTTGCGCGGACGTCGATGCGCTGGGGCGCGTAGCGGCGCTCGGGCGTACGGTCGTTGGCATGGATACGGGTGAAAGCTTGAGGTCCATGGGGGAAATCCCTCGTTGTTTGGTGTGCCGCAATCCTATTACCCGCCTGCTTGGGCCATTATTTTGAATTGGCGGGTAAATCGGGTGCTTATTGCCCTAATGTTTTCGGGGGTGGGTCGAATAATCAATCCCATCCTTATGGCGAATCGCGTCCTATAGCACCGGAAAATAAAATGTCTGCAGTTGCCACTATCCCTCTCAACCCTACGATCTCGCAGCGACTTGCTGGACTGGAGCAAGGCCAGCGTCTGCGATTGGCTCTGGGCGTGGTGCTGCTGGTCGCAATTGGCATCGTTGGCCTGGTCATGGGGCGGCAGGCGGAGTGGCGCATTTTGTACACCAACCTGGCGGACAAAGATGGCGGTGCCGTGATTGCGCAGTTGGCGACCTTGAATGTGCCTTACAAGCACTCCGAAGGTGGTGGTGCGATTCTGGTGCCTGCCGACCGGGTTCATGATGTTCGGCTTAAGCTGGCGTCTTTGGGGTTGCCCAAGGGTTCGGTCAGCGGCTTTGAGATGATGGAGTCCAACCGCTTTGGTATGACCCAGTTCCAGGAGCGTTTGACGTTTCAGCGTGGGCTTGAAGGGGAGTTGACCCGATCCATACAGGCTTTGTCTTCGGTTCAGAACGCCCGGGTTCACTTGGCGCTGCCCAACCAGAACGGGTTTTTCCGCGAGCAGCAAAAACCCTCCGCTTCGGTGTTGCTAAGTTTGCACCCGGGGCGTACGCTCGATCGCACGCAGCTGGCCGGAATTGTGCATTTGGTGGCGTCCAGCATTCCTGAAATGGCCCCGAGCTCGGTTAGCGTGCTGGATGACACTGGTAAATTGTTGTCTACCCCTACGGACGGCTCTGGCGGTGCAATGGGTGTGGATGCCGAGCAGCTGCAGCATGTACGGCAGCTTGAGCAGCAATACAGCCAGCGCATTCTGGATATTTTGGAGCCCATTGTTGGGCGGCAAAACGTCAAGGCGCAAGTGACCGCAGAGTTGGACTTCTCGCAAACCGAGTCCACCACAGAATCGCACAAGCCCAATCAGTCGGCTGATGCCAGCGCGGTGCGCAGCCAGCAGACGATAGAAAGCACCAATGCTGGGGCTGCCACGCCACCCTCGGGCGTGCCCGGTGCGACGACGAATCAGCCGCCGGCGCAGGCATCTGCACCCATAAACGGAGCCGCCCAAGGCTTGGCTGCCAATGGCCAGGCGGGTGCCGCAGGCGGCGGCAAGCGCGAATCCATCACCAACTACGAGGTGGACAAGACGATTCGGGTGGTGAAGGGTGCTACGGGACTCATCAAGCGCATCAACGCAGCGGTGGTGGTGAACAACAGCGTCACGGTTAATGAGAAGGGCAAGTCCACCAGCACCCCGTTGACCGATGCACAGATCGAGAAGATGACCGCGCTGGTGCGCGAGACAGTGGGTTTCAACAAGGATCGGGGTGACTCGGTGAATCTGATGAACGCAGCGTTTGCCCCCGAAAAGGTGGAGGTGATCGACGTGCCGCTGTGGCGCCAACCGGAAGTGATCGACATCGCGCGCAGCTTTGCCTGGCCAGTCGGCACGCTGTTGTTCGGGACGCTGGTTTTGTTGGGTGTTTTGCGGCCGGCTTTGAAAGCACTGGCGCAACCAACGGTGGCCAGCACCGCGTTGAATAATGTGCGGGTCAACCAACTGGACGCCATGGAGTCTGAAATGCCTGAGCGGCCCAAGTTGACTGCGCCTGGTGCGGGCGTAGACGCGGCGCAGGTGTCGGCTGGCGAATTGCAACTGGAAGATGCGCGCAAATTGACGCGTGACAACCCTGCAGCGGTGGCCAACATTATCAAAACGTGGATGAACGGCGAGGCACCGGCCTGATAGTCGACGCAAAATAGCACCATGTCACAACAAGACGACGGTTTACAAGACGCTGCCATTCTGATGATGTCTCTGGGCGAGGCAGAAGCATCAGAGGTGTTCAAGCACCTGTCGCCCAAAGAGGTGCAGAAGCTGGGTGAGGCCATTGCCAAAACGACGCAAATCACCCGTGAGCGTGTGGACGAAGTGGTTGGCAAATTTACCGGTGTTGCGGCATCGCAGAGCTTGCTGGTATCGAACTCGGGTGACTATGTGCGCTCAGTATTGAAACTGGCCCTTGGTGACGACAAGGCTGCGCTCCTGATTGACCGGATTTTGCAGGGCGGTGACGTCTCGGGCATCGAGAGCCTGAAGTGGATGGACCCGTTGTCGGTGGCGGAGTTGCTGCGCAACGAGCATCCCCAAATTGTGGCTGCTATTTTGGTCCACCTGGACTATGACCAGGCGGCAGACGTGCTGAAGAACTTGACTGAGCGCCAGCGTAACGAGGTCGTGCTGCGGGTGGCCACCATGGAAGGCATTCAGCCAACGGCGCTGAAAGACCTGAATGAGGTTCTGTTCAAAGTGCTGGCGGGCGGCGACAAGATTCGCAAGTCGTCAATGGGCGGCGTTAAAACGGCTGCCGAAATGATCAATTTGATGGGTACGGCCATTGAGGGCACGGTGATTGAGTCCATTCGTAACCACGATGCGGACTTGGCCCAGAAGATTATGGACAAGATGTTTGTGTTCGACGATGTGCTCAAGCTCGACGACAAGGCCATCCAGATGGTGCTGAAGGAAGTGTCTTCGGACGTGCTGATTGTGGCCCTGAAGGGTGCTCAGCCCGAGCTGAAGGAAAAAATTCTGGCCAATATGTCTTCGCGTGCGGCGGCAACGCTGCGGGAAGATTTGGAGTCACGCGGACCCATGCGCCTGTCCGAGGTGGAAGCACAACAGAAGGAAGTGCTCAAGACGGTGCGCCGTCTGGCAGACGAGGGGCAGATTGTTATCGGCGGTGGAGGTGGCGACGACGCCATGGTCTGATGGTACGCAATCACAATCGCATCACTCCTGGCGAAGAACTTGGCACTGTTGCGGGGTG
>JBAWYQ010000029.1:0-27280 GCA_037143475.1 Burkholderiales bacterium
GGCAGCATGTCCAGCGCAATGATGGTGCCGTTTAGTTCGCCGACGGCAGCACCCGCGGGCGACATGCGGCGGCGCGCATACTGGCTCCAGGCGCCCGGCGTGCAGCCCAGATCCACCACCAAGTGGCCTGGTTTGATCAAACCAAACACTTCATCGATTTCTTTGAGCTTGTAGGCTGCACGCGCACGGTAGCCTTCCCTGCCAGCCAACTTGACGTAGGGGTCGTTAATGTGGTCGTGCAACCAGGCCTTGTTGACCTTTTTGCCCTTGCTGGGAGTTTTCATTCTGACTTTCCGGGGATGCAGTCGTGGTACGGACCATCCAATCAACCGATAATAGCGGTATGCCTCAAATTCAACTGACACCCGCCCAACGCAAAGATCACCGCGCCGATGCCCATCACCTCGACCCCGTAGTCATGGTGGGGGGCGATGGCCTGACCGACAATGTCAAGAAAGAAATCGATTCGGCCTTGAACTCGCACGGACTCATCAAAGTCCGCATTTTTTCTGACGACCGAGCAGCCCGCGAAGCCATGTTTCAATTGCTGGCTGACGAACTCAACGCAGCACCTATTCAACACATCGGCAAGTTGCTGGTGCTGTGGCGTCCCAAGGTCACCAAGGAAAAAGCGGTCGATGAAGACCGCATGGCAGGTCCACGCGACTTCAAGGTACTCAAATACAGCAAACGTGCCGGCCAGCGCCCCGAAGTCAAAACCCTTCGCGTTTTAGGCAACCAACGTCTCACCGCCGGTGGCAACGTCAAACGGGCCAAGCCCAAGCCACAAGTCAGCGTGAAGAAGCGCAGCCAAACCTGAAAACTTGGGAGACAGACCGCGGCGAAACGTAGCTCTGTCCTCAACTGACTGACGGCGTTCGTGGCTTGGCAAGTTTGCCAAACACGACGCCTGCACATATCCACTGCACGACATACATCGCGGTCCCGACCCGATGCCACAACGCCAAGTTGTCGCGAGCGATGATGCGGGGCGAGACACCAAACTCCGCCAAAAGCGCGAGCAAAATACCACCCACTACAAAAAGCGTAGCGCCCTGCGCAACATCCACGGGGGCTAGCACCCTATTTGACCGAAATAGCATCAGTAGCAACAGCCCGCATATAACTGAAGCAGCGGTCTGTGCGGAAAACAATTTTGCCGCCATTGCGCCCGCGATAGCCGGGCTTGGCAGGTGCATAAACAGCATGGGTACCACAAAAAAACCCAGCGTCGTCAAGCTACCCCACCAGACCGCTCCAACCCACAGGGGCAAAGTACGCATGGCAGCCAATGGCATCAGATGTACTGCACGGCCACGATTTCGTAGGCTTTGATTCCACCGGGCGCTTGCACTTCGGCCCTATCGCCTTCTTCCTTGCCGATTAGGGCACGGGCAATGGGAGAGCCAATATTGACCCGTCCAAATTTCAAATCCGCCTCATCTTCACCGACGATTTGATACGTTACGCGATCACCAGTATCTTCTGCTTCGAGTTCCACCGTAGAGCCAAACACAACCTTACCTCCGGCGTTTAATTCCGACGGGTCAATGATCTGTGCCGCCGACAACTTGCCTTCGACTTCCTGAATGCGACCCTCGATAAATCCCTGACGGTCCTTGGCGGACTCGTACTCGGCGTTTTCACTCAGATCCCCCTGAGCCCTTGCCTCGGAGATAGCGGCGATCACCGAGGGACGCTCCACAGTCTTGAGTTTGTGCAACTCGGCTTTGAGAATTTCTGCGCCGCGCTTGGTAATTGGAATGGTTGCCATATAAATACAGTGGAAACAGTAAAACGAAGGGTGGGTCGACCGAAAAGCAGCCGTCAAAATAACAAGGACAGCGCAGCGTCTTCACGCCGCACTGTCCTTTGATCACTACGCCAGATTATGCCAACAGTTGACGCCCAAGCCTAGGCCTGTAACTGCGCATGCATTTCCTGTACGGAAATCACGTCCAGCTGGTCCAGATACTTCATGCCTTCGACAGCGGCTTCCGCCCCGGCGATAGTTGTGTAGGTGGTCACCCGCGCCAACAAAGCGCTGGTGCGAATCTGGCGGGAATCGGCAATCGCGTTGCGCCGCTCTTCCACGGTATTGATGACCATGGCCAGAGGCTCGTTCTTGATCATGTCCACAATGTGTGGTCGCCCTTCGGTGACCTTGTTGACCACGCCACACGGGACGCCCGCTGCGTTGATGGAGGCGGCTGTTCCCTTGGTCGCCACCAGCGTAAAGCCCATTTCCACCAGCTTTCGGGCCACTTCCACGGCACGGGGCTTGTCGCTTTGCTTGACCGAGATAAAGGTCTTGCCGGAACGAGGCAGTTTGGCACCCGCGCCCAGCTGTGACTTCACAAAGGCCTCACCAAAGGTCTTGCCCACGCCCATGACTTCGCCGGTGGACTTCATCTCAGGGCCAAGAATCGTGTCCACACCGGGGAACTTCACGAATGGAAAGACCGCTTCTTTCACGCTGAAGTACGGCGGGTTGACTTCATGTTTGATACCCTGTGACGCCAACGTCTGACCCACCATGCAGCGCGCAGCGACCTTGGCTAACTGAATGCCAGTGGCCTTGGACACGAACGGCACCGTGCGCGAGGCGCGGGGATTCACCTCCAACACGTAGATGACGTCCTGACCATCAATGTTCTGGATAGCGAACTGCACGTTCATCAGCCCGACCACGTTCAACGCTGCGGCCATGGCGGACGTCTGGCGTTTGATCTCAGTGACCGTAGCAGCACTCAGGCTGTATGGAGGCAGCGAGCACGCAGAATCACCGCTATGCACACCGGCCTGCTCGATGTGCTCCATCACGCCACCAATAAAGGTGACGCCTGACGCATCGCGAATGCAGTCCACATCGCACTCAATGGCGTCATTCAAGAAGCGATCCAACAGTACCGGCGAATCGTGGCTGACCTTGACCGCCTCGCGCATGTAGCGCTCCAGGTCCCGCTGCTCATGAACAATTTCCATGGCACGACCACCCAGCACATAGCTGGGGCGCACTACCAGTGGATAGCCCAACGCGGCGGCCTTCTCAAGCGCCTCTGGCTCGGTACGGGCGGTGGCATTCGGTGGCTGGCGCAACTTCAGTTCGTGCAACAGTTTTTGGAAACGTTCACGGTCTTCCGCCGCGTCGATCATGTCTGGGCTGGTACCAATGATGGGTACGCCATTGGCTTCCAGGTCCAGCGCCAGTTTCAAGGGCGTCTGGCCACCATATTGCACGATGACACCGACCGGCTTTTCCTTATCGACAATTTCCAGCACGTCTTCCAGCGTCAGCGGCTCGAAGTACAGGCGATCGGACGTGTCGTAGTCGGTTGAGACTGTCTCGGGGTTGCAGTTGACCATGATGGTCTCATAACCGTCTTCGCGCATGGCCAGCGCGGCGTGCACGCAGCAGTAATCGAACTCGATACCCTGGCCGATACGGTTGGGGCCACCGCCCAGCACCATGATCTTTTTGTTGTTGGTGGGAGCCGACTCACATTCAGCGCCTTCAGACTCATACGTAGAGTACAGGTACGCGGTATTGGTGCCAAACTCGGCCGCGCAAGTGTCCACACGCTTGTAGACCGGACGAACGCCCAGGGCGCGGCGCCTCTCGCGCACAGCGGTGTCAGTGGTCTTGAACTGGCGCGCCAGGCGACGGTCCGAGAAACCCTTTTGCTTGAGGCTGCGCAGCGTGGCGGCGTCGATACGGTCCAGCGCGGTGCCACTTTCGGGCACGGGCAGTTGCTCAATCTCCAGCTCAATCTTGACGATCTGCTCGATCTGTACCAAAAACCAGCGATCGATCTTGGTCAGTGCAAACACCTCGTCCACACTCATGCCCTGGGCAAATGCATCACCCACGTACCAGATGCGCTCGGGGCCGGGCTCGCCCAGCTCTTTTTCCAGCACTTCGCGGTCCTGGGTTTTCTCGTTCATGCCGTCCACGCCCACTTCCAGGCCGCGCAGGGCCTTCTGGAACGATTCTTGGAAGGTGCGACCCATTGCCATAACCTCACCCACGCTCTTCATTTGGGTGGTCAGGCGGCTGTCGGCTGTGGGGAATTTCTCAAATGCGAAACGCGGAATCTTGGTGACCACATAGTCGATGCTGGGCTCAAACGATGCGGGTGTGGCACCGCCGGTGATATCGTTGCGCAACTCGTCCAGCGTAAAGCCCACAGCCAGCTTGGCAGCGATCTTCGCAATGGGGAAACCGGTGGCCTTGGAAGCCAGCGCCGAGGAGCGCGACACCCGCGGATTCATCTCGATCACGATCATGCGGCCATCGTCCGGATTGATGGAGAACTGTACGTTCGATCCACCCGTGTCCACACCGATTTCGCGCAGCACAGCCAGCGAGGCGTTTCTCAGAATCTGATATTCCTTGTCGGTCAGCGTCTGCGCCGGAGCCACCGTGATTGAGTCGCCCGTGTGAACGCCCATGGGGTCCAGGTTTTCGATGGAGCAGACGATGATGCAGTTGTCCGCCTTGTCGCGCACCACTTCCATCTCGTATTCTTTCCAGCCCAACAGCGACTCTTCGATGAGCAGTTCATTGGTGGGCGATGCTTCCAGGCCACGTTTGCAGATAACTTCAAATTCTTCAGGGTTGTAGGCGATGCCGCCACCGGTACCGCCCAGGGTGAAGCTGGGGCGGATAACGGTTGGGAAGCCCAATGTTTTCTGCACATCCCAAGCTTCTGCCATGCTGTGCGCAATGCCAGAGCGGGCAGATCCCAGACCGATTTTGGTCATGGCGTCTTTAAATTTCAACCGATCTTCGGCCTTATCGATGGCCTCGGGAGTGGCACCAATCAGTTCCACCGGTTTGCCGGTTGCGGCACCCGCGTATTTAGCCAGCACGCCGTTGTGCCACAGGTCCAGCGCGCAATTCAACGCGGTCTGGCCGCCCATAGTGGGCAAAATTGCGTCGGGACGTTCCTTGGCAATGATTTTTTCCACCGTCTGCCAGGTGATGGGCTCGATGTAGGTCACGTCGGCAGTAGCCGGGTCGGTCATGATGGTCGCGGGGTTGCTGTTGATCAGAATGACCTTGTAGCCCTCTTCGCGCAATGCCTTGCAGGCCTGCACGCCCGAATAGTCGAACTCGCAGGCTTGGCCAATGATGATGGGGCCGGCGCCGATGATGAGGATGCTTTGGATGTCGGTACGTTTTGGCATGTTGGAACTCGTAGCTTTTAGGCTCTTTACTTCTTTATCAATTCAGGACTGCTTAATTCAGGCTCGCTGTTGCCAACTTGGCACCGAACCATAGGAACAATCCACCCACGGCACTGGACAGGCCGCCAGACAGGCGCTTGCGGGCCCTGAACACCTGTGCAAGACGAGCGCCTGCAAAAATAAGCGCGGACAAATAGAGGGCGCTGAAGGCCATGACAATGGCGCTCAGTATCAGGAATGGGACTGCAGGCGTCTCATATGTCGGATCAATGAACTGTACAAAGAACGACAGTAGAAACAGAATCGCTTTGGGGTTCAGCAAGCTGATCACCAGCGCACGTTTAAACGGATGCGCAAGGTTGGCAGGCGCTTCGGCAGCCTGCGCCACGGGTGAGTCGGCCACATCCGAGCTTTGCCACTTCCGGATGGCCGCCCACACCAGATTCACGCCCAGCCATGCCAGGTAAGCCGCGCCGGCGTACTTCACTACCATGAACAGCGCCGGGTTGCTGCGCAACAAACTGGCAGCCCCCAGAGCGGTGAGTGTCAGCAAAATGGTGTCACCCACAAACACACCACAGGCACCCTGGTAGCCCGCCTTGACGCCACGCGCAGTGGCTACGGACAGGACAAACAGCGAGTTGGGTCCGGGCAACAAAATGATGCCAAACGCGCCAATCACATAGGTCCAGAGATCAGTGACACCGTAAAAACTCATGCGCGTTGGCCTCTCGCCGTTTCCATGGAGTGGATGAAACGATCAAACAGGTAGCCAATGTCGTGGGGGCCAGGTGATGCCTCGGGGTGACCCTGAAAGCAGAAGGCCGGTTTGTCCGTGCGCTCCAGGCCTTGAAGCGTGTTGTCAAACAGGCTGATGTGGGTGGCGCGCAGATTGGCTGGCAAAGTACGCTCATCCACTGCAAAACCATGGTTCTGACTGGTGATGGACACGCGGCCATTGTCCAGGTCTTTGACCGGATGGTTGGCTCCATGGTGTCCAAACTTCATCTTGAAGGTCTTGGCACCCGAGGCCAGCGCCATGATCTGGTGTCCCAAACAAATGCCGAAGGTCGGTGTACCGGTTTCGATCAACTCGGCGACGGCCTTGATGGCATAGTCGCAGGGCTCGGGGTCACCCGGACCGTTACTTAAAAAGATGCCATCGGGCTGGTACTTCAGCACTTCAGCAGCCGGTGTTTGCGCCGGCACCACGGTGACTTTGCAACCGCGCTGGGCCAACATGCGCAAGATGTTCTTCTTGACGCCAAAGTCATAGGCCACCACGTGGAAGCGTGGCGCCGTTTGCTGGCCGTAGCCCGTGCCCAACGCCCACTCTGCCTCGGTCCACTGCGTGGTTTGCGTTGCCGAGACCACCTTGGCCAGGTCCGATCCTGACATGGAAGGTGCCGCCTTGGCGGCAGCGATGGCTTTTTCTATTGCTGCAGGGGTTACCGACTCGCCTGCAGCGAGCGCCAGAATACAGCCGTTTTGCGCGCCATGGGTGCGCAGTTGGCGGGTCAACTGGCGGGTATCCACGTTGGAAATGGCCACCGTTCCGGCCCGCACCAAATATTCGCTGAGCGTCGCAGTGCTGCGGAAGTTTGAAGCCACCAATGGAAGATCACGGATGATCAACCCGGCAGCATGGACCTTGTCGGACTCAATGTCTTCGGGGTTGGTACCGTAGTTACCGATGTGGGGATACGTGAGGGTCACGATCTGCTGGCAATAGCTGGGATCGGTCAGGATCTCCTGGTAGCCGGTCATGGACGTGTTGAACACGACCTCGCCGACTGTGGAGCCACTGGCTCCAACAGAATTGCCAATATAGACCGTGCCGTCTGCGAGCGCCAATATGGCGGGGGGGGTGTTTCCCTTGAGAGACAAAAGCACTGGGTTCTCCGACTGTGTTACGGGTACGCCCAAGCGTGCTCAAGAACGATTCTTGGCGGCTGTAATTGGTTGGGAAAGGTGCTTGAAATGCGCTTGGGACGGCTGTTTTCTGGAAAGCCTCTCATTATAGCGGCTGAGGCCCTTCGTTTAGCCTGGCAAGGCTTATTCCCTCACTGAACAACCAGGCTACTGGCGTGCAAGCAAATGGCTGCTGCTGCTGCCACGTTAAGCGACTCTTCGCCCCCCGGCTGGCCAATGCGCACCGGGACTGCCGCGCGGGCCATCAATTCCGGGCACACGCCCTGCCCTTCATGACCAAAGGCCCATGCGCAGGGCTGGGGCAGGCGCAAGTTCTGAATCACTTCTCCATGGTGGGAACTCGTCACCACCAGAGGCACCTGCAGTGCCAGCAGTTCGCCCAGCTCTACACCTTCCAGCAGGTTCAGGCCAAAATGGGCTCCCATGCCAGCGCGCAGCACCTTGGGCGACCACAGCGCAGCCGTGCCCTTGAGCGCCACGACCTGCCGAAAGCCAAAGGCCCCGGCACTGCGCAGAATGGAACCGACGTTGCCAGCATCCTGCACGCGATCCAGGATGACAGTCGAAACGGAAGTCTGCAAAACCGCGGACGCGGGCAAATCCAGCACAAAACCCACACCAGCGGGCGACTCCAGGCCACTGAGTTCACGAAACAAGGCAGCTGGTATCACTATGCTTTTGATAGCTGCCTGCGCATATTCTGCGGGCGCTAGAGGCCAATATTCCTCGGTAAATACCACTACTGCGGGTCGTTGGCCACGCTGGAGCGCCGCGCTACACAGGTGATCTCCCTCCACCCAAAATCGCCCAGCCTTGCGGTAAGCGATGCTGTCCTGAGCGACCTTTCTCAACTCCTTGAGTAACGGGTTCTCCCGCGACGTGATGGAGACCGGATCACTCATGCCAGCACCTTGGCCACCGGACTGAAGGTCTTGCGGTGCTGCGGGCAGGCACCGTGGGCTTGCAGGGCCTTCAGGTGCTCGGCCGTGCCATAGCCCTTATGGGCCGCAAATCCGTATTGCGGGTACTGGACGTCCAGTTCGGCGCACCAGCGATCACGCGTCACCTTGGCCAGAATGGAGGCGGCAGAGATGGCCGAAACTTTGCTGTCACCTTTCACAATGGCCTCAGCGCGCATAGTCAAAACCGGCAAGCGGTTGCCATCCACCAGCACCAGACTGGGTTTGAGACGCAGGCCGTCTACCGCACGGCGCATGGCCAGCAAGGTGGCTTGCAGGATGTTGATCGTGTCGATCTCTTCGGCGCTTGCCTCTGCAACCGAGCAACACAAGGCCTTCGCACGGATTTCGTCAAATAGCAGCTCACGACGGCGCGCAGTGAGCACTTTGGAATCGGCCAGGCCCAGGATGGGCTTTCGTTCATCCAGTATCACTGCCGCGGCCACCACGGGCCCCGCCAACGGGCCACGCCCGGCTTCGTCCACGCCAGCCACCAGGCCTGTTGAGCCCCATAAAAGCGCCACTTGTTCAGGGCGCAAGAGTTTTTTCGATCGCATCAGTTGCCAAAGTGGAAGTGTCGCGCCGCAAGCTGTGGTGCAGTGCCATGAATTGTTGTTGCAGGGTCACCATTTTCGCAGGCTGGTGGTCGATGGCATCAAACCATTGCAACACAGCGCCTGCCATTGCGTCGGGCGTGGCGCGATCTTGTATCAACTCGGGCACGATGAAGTCTTGGCTCAGGATATTGGGCAACCCGACCCACGGCTGCAGCTGCTTGCGCCGCATGATCTCCCATGACAGCCATCCCATGCGATAGGCAATCACCATGGGACGCTTGAACAGGGCCGCTTCCAGCGTGGCAGTCCCGCTGGCAATCAGTGTCACATCACAGGCCGCCAACACGGTGTGCGATTGGCCGCTGACGATCTGCACCTGATCCAGCACACCGGCCTGCGCGGCGGCCCGCTCGATGGCGCCGCGCAGTGATGGCACCGCAGGCACTATCAATTTGATAGCTGGCTGCGCTTGTTTGACGAGGGCTGCAGCCCGAAAGAAGCTCAAGGACAGGTGCCTAATTTCAGACGAACGGCTGCCGGGCAGCAGCGCCAGCACCCGGTCCTGGGTATCCAGGCCCAGCGCTGCGCGGGCGGCGGCCTTGTCCGGCTCCAGCGGAATCACGTTGGCCAGCGGGTGCCCCACGTAGGTCGCGGCAATGCCATGTCTGGCCAGCAGTTCCGGCTCGAACGGAAAAATACACAGCACATGGTCCACGCTGGCGCGGATCTTCTCGACCCGTTCGGGTCGCCAGGCCCAGATGGAAGGGCAGACAAAGTGCACAGTCTTGATGCCCGCCGCGCGCAGATTGCGCTCCAGGTCGAGGTTGAAATCCGGCGCATCGACGCCAATGAACACGTCCGGGTGATGATCGAGCAGTCGTGTCTGGAGCCGTTTGCGAATTCCGACAATCTCCAGGTAGCGTCGCAGGACCTCCCAGCCGAATCCGTGAACCGAGAGCTTGTGATGGGGCCACCAGGCGTCAAAGCCATGCCGCTCCATCTGGGGTCCGCCTATGCCTGAGCAAGTCAGTTGCGGCCAACGTGTGCGAAGCCCCTCCAGCATCAGGCCGGCCAGCAGGTCCCCGGATGCCTCACCGGCAACCATAGCGACAAAGGGATTGGCTTGCGGCGAGGGGACCGCGGGCAATGCCACTGGCATGACGCCTACTTAACGGACGATTCCGCGCTGGGGCGAGGTCTGATCCAGAAAGGACAACATCATGGCAACATCCACCGCAGTTTCAGGTTGATCGTCTTCGAGCTCGGCGATGCGTGTTTTTGCTTGCTCCAGCGTCAGGTCGTCTCGATAAAGGGCCTTGTGCATGGCCTTGATACCACTGATCCGCTCAGGCGACCAACCGCGGCGGCGCAAACCCTCAAAATTCATGGAGCGTGCGGCAGCCGGTTGCCCCTGGCACATCACAAACGGTGGGAGGTCTGCAAACAGCAGTGCGCACATGGCCGTCATGCTGTGAGCCCCGAGCCGAACAAACTGATGAACCACTGTGAAGCCGCCAAGGATGACCCAATCGTCCACATGTACGTGGCCCGCTAGCTGCGAGTTGTTGGCAAAAATAGTGTGACTACCCACCTGACAGTCGTGTGCCAAGTGCACATAGGCCATGATCCAGTTGTCATTTCCGATCTGGGTCACGCCCACGTCACCGGGAGATCCAATGTTGAAAGTACAAAACTCGCGAATGGTGTTGCGGTCCCCAATGCGCAGTTCGCAGGGTTCACCCGAATATTTTTTGTCTTGCGGAATGGCACCCAGGGAATTGAACTGGAAGATACGATTGTCGCGGCCGATCGTGGTGCGACCTTCGATAACACAGTGAGGCCCGACCGTGGTTCCGCTTGCAATGCGAACATGCGGGCCAATGACAGCGTACGGCCCGATCGTGACCGAGTCGTCCAGTTCGGCCGCCGGGTCAACAATGGCGCTAGCGTGGATATGAGTCACAGCGTGCTGCCTTTGCGTCTCAGGCAATGGTGCGCATGGTGCACATCAATTCCGCCTCGCAGACCACGTTGCCATCGACGCGGGTTACACCCTTGAACTTGAAGATACCGGACTTCATACGCAGCAGTTCCACGTCCATGATCAACTGGTCGCCGGGTTCCACCGGTCGCTTGAAGCGGGCGCCGTCGATGCCGGCAAAGTAATAAACGGTCTTGTCGTCTGGTGTAACACCCAGAGTATCAAACGCAAGCAACGCAGCCGCCTGTGCCATGGCTTCGAGCATCAATACGCCTGGCATGACTGGGCGATGCGGAAAGTGCCCATTAAAAAAAGGCTCGTTGATGGACACGTTTTTTAGTGCCTGGATGGTTTTGCCCTTTTCTACTGACAAAACGCGGTCCACCATGAGAAATGGGTAGCGGTGCGGCAACTGCTTGAGTATTTCGTGGATATCCATCATTTTTTTATCTCTTTTTCCAAAGTCTTGATCCGATCACGCAAGCTGTGCAGTTGCTTGAGCGATGCGGCGTTGCGTTCCCAAGTGGCGTTGTCGTCGACCGGGAATATTCCAGTGTAGTGCCCCGGCTTCAAAATGGACTTGCTGACAAGGGTTGCAGCAGAAATGTTGACATGCGGCCCCAAGGTCAAGTGGCCCAAAATAATGGCACCACCTCCCACCGTGCAATGCTCACCAATCGTCGCACTGCCCGCCACCCCGACACAACCTGCCATGGCGGTATTACGCCCAACACGCACGTTGTGACCAATCTGAATCAAGTTGTCCAGCTTAACGCCATCTTCAATCACCGTGTCTTGCAAAGCGCCGCGGTCTATGCACGTGTTTGCACCAATTTCCACATCATTGCCGATCTGTACAGCACCAAGCTGTTCAATTTTTTCCCAGGCATCGCCATTGGGAGCGAAGCCAAAGCCATCTGCGCCGATAACGACGCCCGTATGCACAATGCACCGATCACCCAAAACACAGTCTTCACCGAGAGTCACGCGGGACTTCAGCACGGTATCCGCGCCGATACGGGCGCCCCGTTCAACCACACAGAGGGGGCCAACAGAAGCAGTGGGGTGCACTACCGCTTGCGCATCCACCACCGCCGTGGGATGGATGCCTCGGGGCTTGTCGGCATCCAGACGGCGCTTCCAGAACTGGGTCAATCGCGCAAAATACAAATACGGCTGATCTGTGACGATACAGGCACCACGCATCACGGCTACGGATTGCATGGTGGGTGCCACGATGACACACGCTGCCTTTGACGCAATCAGTTGTGATTGATATCGGGGATTGCTCAGAAAACTCAGATCGCTCCCGGTTGCAACTTCCAGCGGAGCCAGGCCAGTCACAACGATTGAGCCATCACCGTATAGCGCACCTCCCAACGAGGCAACTATCGACGACAGTTCAAGTCTCATACTCCAAGCTCGGTCGCCCAAGGCTTACTTGGCGCCCGAATTGAGAATCTTCAAAACCTTTTCAGTAATGTCGTGTTTTGTGTTCACAAACACCACTTCCTGCAACACCATGTCGTACTTTTCAGCGTCCGCGACTTGCTTGACAGCCTTCGTCGCCCGATCCAACACCTGCTGCAACTCTTCATTGCGACGGCCATTCAAATCCTCTTGAAATTCACGCTGACGACGCTGGAGGTCACGCGACATTTCAGCACCCTCCTTTTGCCGAGCGATACGCTGGCTCTCACTCAAAGTTGGTGCATCACGGTCAAATTTTTCTCCGAAAACTTTCAGTGAGGCTTGCTGATCGGTCAGTTCCTTCTGTCGTTTGGAAAACTCTTGCTCCAGCTTGGATTGCGCGGCCTTCGCTGGATTGGACTGCGTGGTGATGGTCTGCGTGTTGATGTAACCGACCTTGAAGTCCTGAGCGATTGCACTGATTGCGCAGCCAACTAGCAGAACGGTGACCAACCAACGCCGTTTTGAGGTGTTCATTAAAAAGAGCTTCCGATCTGAAATTGCAGAGATTGAATTCTATCGTTTTCAAATTGTTTAATTGGTTTCGCAAAAGCGAGTCGCAGCGGGCCCACGGGGGAAATCCAGCTGATACCAACGCCATACGAACTCCGCATATCAGACAACTGAATTTCCTCGTCTGGCCCATACAGTCCGCCGGCGTCCATGAAGGCATAGACACGCAAAGTACGGTCCTTTCCGCCACCAGGCAACGGTGAGAGAAGTTCGGCATTGAAATTGACTTTTTTGGTACCCCCGGTTGAGGTAAGTCCCAAAGTGCGCTGCTGGCCAGTCGTCAAACTGCCCTGCTCGAAACCACGTACCGACCCCAATCCACCCGAGTAGAAGTTCTTGAAAATGGGGTACGGCGTGTCGCCGGTTCCCGAACCCACCGACAGTTCGGCATTGAAGGCCCCGGTAATCTTGTTTGTAACCGGCACGTACTGCTGGTAAACGGTCGTTGCTCGCACATACTTCAATTCACCGGCCACGCTCCACTCAGCCGAAGCCTTGATCACCTTACCCATCGTTGGCACCAATGCACTGTCACGGGTGTCACGACCCCAACCAACCGTCAACGGCACAGCGTTGCTGGTAAAACCAAAGCGGTTGGCAAAATCCTGGTACACCACCGGTAGCAACGTACCTGGAACAACCGTAGTCTGGTCAATTCCCAATCCGAAATAAACCGTGTCGTACTCGGTAAAGGGCACGCCAAATCGAACGCTTCCCCCGGTCGTCTCAATCGCGTAGCTGTTGATATCGACATACGGTTTGGTGTTGCGCTGGTACACATCGATCGTGCGTGACACACCATCTTCAGTGAAATAGGGATTGGTTGTATTAAAGACCAGGGTACGGTTCTGCTTGCTCGTATTAAGCTCAATGCCAAGGGAATTTCCGGAACCAAAGGCGTTGTCCTGCTTGAAACCAAACGAGAGTCCAAATCCGTCAGCACTGGAAATGCCCGCACCAAGGCTGATACTTCCCGTTGGTTTTTCAGACACAGTGACGGTCAAATCAACCTGGTCAAAAGAGCCTGGAACTTCCGAAGTATCCATGGTCACTTCCTTGAAATACCCCAGGCGGTCTACGCGATTTCGGGAAAGCTTGATTTTTTCACCGTCGTACCAGGATGCCTCCAACTGACGGAACTCGCGGCGAATCACCTCATCACGTGTTCGGTCATTGCCAGCGACATTGATACGGCGAACATATACACGGCGCGACGGGTCGGCCTGGAGTGTTACCTCGACCCGATTAGTTGCACGGTCAATGACCGTACGCGGCTCTATGCGCGAAAAAGCATAGCCAAAATTGCCGAAATAATCCGTGAATGCCTTGGTGGTCACAGCGATCTGATCAGCGTTGTAGGGCTGACCAGTCTGAATGGCAACTAAAGAGCGAAACTCTTCTTCTCTGCCCAAAAAATTACCGGCGAGCTTGACCTTGGATACGACAAATTGGTCACCTTCGCTGATGTTGATGGTTATTCCAATGTCCTGTTTATTGGGAGAAATCGCCACCTGGGTGGACTCGACCTTGAATTCGAGATAGCCGCGCGCCAGATAGTAGGACCGCAAGGCCTCCAAATCCGCATTCAACTTGGCACGTGCATAACGATCCGATTTGGTGTACCAGCTAAGCCATCCTCCGGTGTCCAGATCAAATAGCCCACGCAGAGTCGACTCGGAGAAGGCCTTGCTACCCACAATGCGGATGTCGCTAATCTTGGCGGGCTCACCTTCGACTACAGCAAAGCTCAGATTGACGCGATTACGGTCAACGGGCGTCACGGTCGTGATCACCTCTGAAGCGTACATGCTTCGATTGATGTACTGCCGCTTCAACTCCTGCTCCGCCCGATCAACCAACGCCCTGTCAAAAGGCCGCCCGTCGGCCAAACCGATCTGAATTAAGGCCTTTTTCAGAACATCTTTGTCGAATTCCTTGGCTCCCACAAAATCGACTTCTGCAATGGTTGGGCGCTCCTCTACGATCACCACCAGCACACCGGCGCTAACCTCAATACGTACGTCCTTGAACAGGCCCAGACCAAACAGGGCCTTGATCGACGCCGCAGCTTTTTCGTCGCTATAGGTGTCTCCAACACGAACCGGCAACGAGGCAAAAATCGTCCCTGCCTCGGCTCTCTGGAGACCTTCAACCCGAATGTCCTTCACCGTAAATGGCTCTACCGCCCACGCGCCCTGAAGCACCATTAGCGACGCGGCCGCAACGGAAACGCGGCGCAGAAAATTACGATTGAATTGCATTTTTATCAATTTAAGTAGTCCGGAAGATTGAGGACAGGCCCGAATGGTCACCGTAGCAAACGCGTTACATCGTTAAAAAGTGCAACGCACATCATCATCAGCAAGATGACCAAGCCCACCTTTTGCAGTCGTTCTGTCCACACTTGCGCCACCGGCTTTCCGAAAATCGCCTCCCAAAGATAATACATCAGGTGGCCACCATCAAGAACCGGCAGTGGCAGCAGGTTGAGAACGCCCAAACTGACACTCATCAAGGCAAGAAAAACCAGAAATTGCGTAAACCCCATGGCGGCAGATTTACCGGCGTAGTCAGCGATAGTGATGGGGCCACTCAGATTGTTGAGAGATGCGTCCCCGGTCACAATCTGACCCATCACGCGCAGGGTCAACGTTGATGTCCCCCAGACATGACTAGCCGCCTCAATAACACCGTCCAAAGGCCCGTACTGGATTGTTGCCATGGCGGGTTGTGCACCAATCATGGCCCCAACGCGGCCAATGGATTCGCCACTTTCACGCACCATTTTTGGCTCAACAGAAATCGTCATGGTCTGTCCACCGCGCAATATCAGCCATCTTTGTGACTTGGGCGTCCCGGCACGGCCAGACGAGCGAATCATTTCGCGCAACTGAACTGCGTCAACGATATCCGTTTCGTCCACGCGAAGAATCACATCGTCAGTCTGCAAATGCGCCTGTGCCGCGGCACCTTCAGCCACCAAAGCGCCCAGACGTGCTTGCGAGAAGGGACTCAAAACCCCTATTTTTTGAAACAGTTGGGCGTCCGCATGGCTCGCGTCAACTCCGGCGAGCAGTAACATTGCCGAACGCGTGCTCGCACGGCGTGGTTCAAAGTAATCCACCTGTACATTGCGGTGCTCAATCGCTCCCCTCGCAAGCAGCCACCGAAAACCCTCAAACGAGGACACGTCGTTGAATGCTTCACCTTCAAAACCAGCACGCAGGACCCGCTCGCCTCCTACGAAGCCAGAGGCAGCAAGAACCGATTTGAGCGGTGGTTGAGCCATAACCGCTTGTGGCTGCTCGACTCCGGTCCAATTCACTGCGGTATGCAGAGCCACGGCAAGGAACAGGTTGGCAAGGGGTCCGGCAATGACGATTGCTGCCCTGCTGCGCACCGACTGGTTGTTGAAGGCCATGCTCTGCTCGAAAACCGCCACCGGAGCTTCCCTTTCGTCCAACATCTTGACGTATCCACCCAACGGGAACATTCCAACTACATATTCGGTACCAGACTTCGATGATGTCCAGCCAGCGATCCGTGGACCAAAGCCGACTGAGAAGCGCAAGACCTTAACGCCGCAACTGCGCGCCATGAAAAAGTGGCCCCACTCGTGCACAGCAACCAGCACCACGATGGCGACAATAAATGCAACCGCAGTCAACATGTCAGTGCGCGGCGATGATTAGGCACCCAGCCTTGAAACCGCAGCCTCAGCTGCCAGCCTTGACTGCAGATCCAGACCGAGCAAGTCATCGAGAGACCCCGGTGCCTTTGGACGAACCACACTCAGGGTTTCTATATTGATATGGTGGATCTGGTCGTACCGAATACGCCGCTCCAAAAATGCGGCTACAGCGACCTCGTTGGCAGCATTCAAAACCGCTGTGGTTCCCTGAGGTGCGGCCAAAGCAGCCCAGGCCAGGTCTATTCCCGGAAAACGCCTTTTGTTCGCTTCGGAATCTATGGCTTCAAAGTTGAGTGCTACCATCGTCGAAAAATCCAGTGCGGCGGCGCCAGAGCACACACGTTCTGGCCAAGACAACCCGTAGGCAATTGGACCACGCATGTCAGGTGTTCCAAGCTGGGCAACGACCGAATTGTCCACGTACTGGACCATGGAATGAATCACACTCTGTGGATGAATTACCACCTGAATCTGCGCCGGAGCCACACCAAACAGAAACTTGGCTTCAATGACTTCCAGCGCCTTATTCATCATCGTTGCAGAATCAACGGAAATTTTGCGCCCCATAATCCAATTGGGGTGAGCGCAGGCCTCTTCAGGCGTGACATCGCGCAAAGTCGACGGGTCACGGTTGCGAAAGGGTCCGCCGGACGCCGTCAAAATAATTTTATCAATGCGTGCAGCCCAATCACACGGATCCGGCGGCAGGGACTGAAAAACCGCAGAGTGCTCACTGTCGATTGGTAGCAGGGTTGCCCCACCGGCAGCAACGGTATCCATAAACAATTGGCCACCAACCACCAACGCTTCTTTATTGGCCAGCAGCAAACGCTTGCCAGATCTGGCAGCAGCAAGACACGGAGCCAAGCCAGCTGCACCCACGATGGCAGCCATCACAATGTCTGCCAATTCATGCTCGGCAACCATTGTGAGGGCGTCAGCGCCCCACAACACTTGTGTACGCAGCCCATGCGACGTGCAGGACTGAATCAGCAGCTTGCCATGCGCTTCGCTGGCCATGACTGCATAGGTCGGTTTGTGGTGCGCACACTGCGCCAACATCGAGTCAACGCTGGTTGACGCCGTCAACGCAAAGACTTCAAACCGCTCGGGGTGCCGCTCGATAACGTCCAGCGTGTTGACTCCAATGGAGCCCGTAGACCCCAACACCACCACCCGCGATTTTTTCATGTTCATAGCGTAGCCAGCATCATCGCGAGCGGGAGCGTAGGCAGCAATGCATCCACACGATCCAATACACCACCGTGTCCGGGCAGCAGACCGCTGCTATCTTTCACACCTGCACTGCGTTTGAATAGAGACTCGACCAAATCACCGACAATGCTCATGGTAGCCAAGAACAGGACTGCCAGCACCATGAAGGCAATATGCACATTGGCCAGACGGGTGTAGATACTGGCAGCCTCCAAAGGCCCCGAAGCATCCATGCCGCGCCAGAGGACTGCACAAATCACGACTCCAATCAATCCACCGCAAGCCCCCTCCCAGGTTTTGCCAGGACTGATTGTCGGGGCTAGTTTGCGGCTGAAAAAACGACCGCCTAAGGCCCGCCCCGCAAAATAGGCTGAAATATCTGCAACCCAGACCAAGACCAGCACCGAAAACAAAAAATTTATGCCCATGATGCGCGCCTGTGCTACAGCCAGCCAGGCAACCCAGAGACCGGCAACTCCTCCGATCAGGCGCAAAGGCCGAGGAACAGTTGCCCAAGCTTTAACCCCGCCATTGAGAAGCCATGCGCCCATGATCACCCATAGCCCCCCACCCAAGACCCAGATCGGTTTCAGGGGCAAGAGCAATAACCCGGCATACCACGACAGCAGGCACATTGCCGCACATGACACGCCAGCCACAATTGCACCTGCGGGGCTGCACTGATTGAGCCGAGCCCATTCCCATGCACCGGCAGCAATCAATACCAGTGCAACTGCCACGAAAGCCTGTGGCGAAGGATAGAAAACTGCCGGCAGCAGAATGGCCAACAGCACCAATGCCGTGATGATTCTCTGCTTCAGCATGGGATATCCTTTTTAGGCGTCCTTGGCAACATCACCAGAAACCTGCTCCGAGGTTTTCCCAAATCGTCGTTCGCGCGAAGCGTACTCCAGCAGGGCTACATCCAGCGCCGCCTCATCAAAGTCAGGCCACAGCAAGGGGCTGAAATACAGCTCGGAATACGCCGCTTGCCATAACAGGAAATTACTAAGTCGCTTCTCGTTGCCCGTGCGTATCAGCAGGTCTGGGTCGTCACCATGTGCCATGGCCAAGGCGCCGGACAAGCTTTGCTCGGTAATCAGGGTTCCAGCGGCAGCCAGACGCGCAGCAGCAGACGCAATGTCCCACCGGCCGCCGTAATTGAAACAGACATTCAGCGTCAATGCCGTATTGGAGGCGGTTGCAGCTTCGGCCGCTTCCAGCCCCTTTTTAACGCGTGTAGACAAGTTATCACGCGCACCAACAAACCGGATTCGAACGCCGTCGCGCTGAAGCTTGGGAACTTCTCTTGAAAGGGCAAGCGCCAGAATGTCCATGAGCCCGGATACCTCCTCCTCAGGACGATTCCAGTTTTCAGATGAAAAAGCGAACACTGTTAGCACTGAAATGCCACGCCCCGGACAGGCACCAACAATGCGCTTAAGAGCGTCAACACCTTGCTTGTGGCCAGCCACACGTGGAAGAAAACGCTTGGACGCCCATCGCCCATTTCCATCCATAACGATGGCGACATGCAGTGATTTAGGAAACTGATCTGCCATCAGTGATCACTTTTGTTCGGTGGCCATCACACTGCCAGGATATCGTGCTCTTTTGAAGCGACCAAACGATCAACTTCCGTAATATGGCGATCCGTCAATTTTTGAATTTCGGTTTCAGAACGCTTTTGATCATCCTCTGATGCCAATTTATCTTTGACCAACTTCTTAATAGCTTCATTGGCATCACGGCGCAGATTGCGCACGGCAACCTTTGAGTTTTCGCCCTCTCCTCGAACAACCTTGGTCAACTCCTTGCGCCGCTCTTCGGTCATCATAGGCATGGGGACACGTATCAGATCCCCCATACTGGACGGATTCAAACCCAAATCGCTATCACGAATTGCCTTCTCAATTTTGGGGCCCATTCCCTTTTCCCACGGCTGAACGCTGATAGTGCGAGCGTCCAGCAAGGACAAATTTGCAACCTGACTAAGGGGAAGCATCGCGCCGTAATAGTCCACATGAACTGTGTCCAACAAGGCAGGATTGGCACGCCCCGTACGGATCTTCGTCAAATTGTGCTTCAACGCTGCAATGGACTGATCCATCTTTCCATCTAACGCCTTTTTGATTTCATCAATTGCCATATTTCGTTCTCCACTCAGCTAGCCCATCTTGGAAAATCACGCAAAACACTCCCCACTAAACGTAAACCAGCGTTCCTTCGTCCTCACCCATCACAACACGCTTCAATGCTCCATGCTTGAATATTGAAAATACTTTAATGGGAAGCTTCTGATCCCGGCAGAGGGCAAACGCAGCTGCATCCATGATTCCCAAATTTTGTGACATGGCGTCGTTAAAAGTGATCTTTGCGTACCGAGTCGCATGCGGATCCTTCTTGGGGTCTGCCGTATAGACGCCATCCACCTTTGTGGCCTTTAAAACGATCTCTGCACCAATCTCTGCGCCTCGCAGTGCTGCTGCAGTATCCGTTGTGAAAAATGGATTTCCTGTCCCGGCGGCAAATATCACGACCTTTCCTTCTTCAAGATACTGAAGGGCTTTGGGGCGGACATAAGGTTCAACAACCTGCTCGATGCCAATAGCCGACATAACCCGTGCAATCAAACCCGCTTTGTTCATGGTGTCGCCCAAAGCCAGCGCATTCATCACGGTTGCAAGCATCCCCATGTAGTCAGCGGTGGCACGATCCATTCCCACCGAACCACCGGCAACCCCGCGAAAGATGTTTCCACCACCTATCACAACAGCCACTTCAACCCCCAGGCGTGTGACTTCGGCAATTTCGTCAACCATGCGGACAATGGTGTCGCGATTGATACCAAACAGATCATCACCCATCAAGGCCTCACCTGACAACTTCAGCAAAATTCGCTTGTATGCAGGCTTTTCTTGACTCATGGGTGACTCCGGGTAATGCTTAAACAAATTGGACCGACATTGGGTACCAATTATGCGGACTTCTGAGCGGCAGCGACCTGTGCTGCAACTTCTGCAGCGAAATCATCGACCTTCTTCTCAATCCCCTCGCCAACCACATACATGGTAAACGCCTTGACCGACGTTCCAGCAGCCTTCAGCATCTGCTCCACGGTTTGCTTGTCGTTTTTCACGAATGTCTGATTGAACAGAGAAACCTCTTTGAGGTACTTCTGTACGCCACCATCAACGCGCTTGGCGACAATTTCAGCTGACTGAACTGGTTTTCCAGCAGCCGTAGCAACTGCAGCATCCTCAGCGGCTTTCGCCGCGGCCACAGAACGCTCACGCTCAACCAAATCAGCCGGCACATCGGCACTAGTCAACGCAACAGGCTTCATTGCGGCTACATGCATAGCCACATCTTTTGCTGCGACAGAGTCACCTTCAAACTCCACAACAACACCAATACGGGTTCCATGGAGATAAGAAGCCAGCTGTGCGCCCGTTGAAAAACGTTTGAATCGGCGGAAAGTCATGTTCTCACCGATTTTTCCAATCAACCCCTTGCGCACATCTTCCAGCGTGGGACCAAAACCATCTTGCTCATATGACAGTGCACCCAAAGCAGCCACATCTACAGGGTTGTGCTTCGCCACCAACACGGCCGCCGCGTTAGCCAGAGCGAGAAAGCTGTCGTTCTTGGTTACGAAATCAGTTTCGCAATTGACTTCAAGCATGGCGCCCGTTGTGCCATCGATACTATTGACAACCACACCTTCTGCTGTAATGCGGGCTGCAGCTTTGCCAGCTTTACTACCTAATTTCACACGCAACAACTCTTCTGCTTTGGCCATATCGCCTTCAGCTTCAGTCAAAGCTCTTTTGCACTCCATCATGGGAGCATCAGTTTTCCCACGTAGTTCAGCAACCATGCTTGCGGTAATTGCAGCCATTTTATTTCTCCGTAATCAATTCAATTGTTTAATATGGACTAAAAAAAAGGGGCAAGAAGCCCCAATTTTCGGGCGAGAAAAACTTAAGCGGAAGCTTCACTCACCTCTACGAATTCATCACTGCTCTCAGCAGCAACTGCCTTGACAACATCGTCCATAGCGTTGGCACGGCCTTCAAGAATGGCATCAGCAATGCCACGAGCATATAGCGTCACTGCTTTGGATGAGTCGTCATTACCAGGAATAACGTAATCAATTCCTTCTGGCGAATGGTTAGAGTCAACGACACCAATCAAAGGAATACCCAGTTTGCGTGCCTCGGCAATAGCGATTTTGTGATACCCGACGTCGATCACAAAGATTGCATCAGGCAAAGCTGCCATATCTTGAATGCCACCAATGTCTTTTTCGAGCTTCACCAACTCGCGAGCAAACATCAGTTGTTCTTTTTTGCTCATGCTATCCAGACCGACCTCTTGCTGCGCTTTCATTTCTTTTAAGCGCTTGATCGAAGTTTTCACCGTTTTGAAATTTGTCAGCATACCGCCAAGCCAACGCTGATCAACAAATGGTACTCCAGCACGTTGTGCTTCAGCTGCCACCGTCTCACGGGCTTGCCGCTTGGTTCCAACCATCAAAATAGTTCCACGTTTTGCGGTCAACTGGCGAACGAACTTTGCTGCATCCTGAAACATCGGAAGCGATTTTTCCAGGTTGATGATGTGAATCTTATTTCGATGACCAAAAATGAACGGCGCCATCTTGGGATTCCAGAAACGCGTCTGGTGTCCGAAATGGACGCCGGCTTCCAGCATTTCGCGCATTGTTACTGCCATAATTTACTCCAAAGGTTAGGTCTTAAATCCAGCCCCCTTATCGACCGACTCAGAATATTCAGAGCAGCCAACACCTTGACGGGGCAGATTTGCGATTGAATTGCCAAAAGCATATACGCCATAAGCAAAGCCGTTCAAGTATAACATGAGAGGTGAATTTGCCCAATCCACACCTGACGGCCAGCCAGTGCATGCCCCAATAGGCTATGGCGCTAAACAATATTTCCGGGCTTCGCGCAGAATGAAGTTTCAAGGTGATGGCACTTTCTGAGTGCTGCTTTAAAAAGGGAATCTCTATGAAAGTCAGATTTTGGGGCGTACGCGGCTCCATCGCGTCTCCAGGTCCCAAAACCGTACGCTATGGCGGAAACACCACTTGCATCGAGATTCGCACAGACAACAACGAACTCATCATTCTGGACGCTGGTACCGGAATATTTCCACTTTCCCAGACTTTGCTGGCCGAACTGCCTGTGACTGCGAATGTACTCGTCACACACTCCCACTGGGATCACATTCAAGGTTTACCGTTTTTCATTCCAAACTTCATTCCAGGTAACACTTTGCGCCTGCACGGTGGCTTTGACCCAGTATCTGGCAAAGGCATCGAACAAGTAATGGCAGTTCAATTGCAATACAGTTATTTCCCTGTTCGCGAGGCCGAAATGAAAGCACGCATTGAATATGTAACCCTGGTGCCAGGCGAGGCGATTCAGATTGGATCAGCAACCGTAACACCATGCATGCTGAATCACCCGGTAATCGACTTTGGGTATCGCATCGAAAGCAACGGAAAGTCCGTTTTCTTCACAGGTGATCACGAACCCCCATACAACATTTATGAACCAGGCGATGACGGATATGACGAGTATCAAGTCTTTGTTGATGAAAAGGTAGCGACCATCCATGACGCCATCCGTGGTGTCGATGTATTTATCGCGGATAGCTCGTATACAGACGCAGAGTACCCATCAAAAAAGGGGTGGGGCCACGGAACGTTCAGTTCAAGCATTATTAGCGCCAGCCAAGTTGGAGCAAAAGTACTTTTTTGCACACACCACGAACCGACCCGAAGCGACGATGCATTGGAGGATGTGTTTCATACTGCACTCGCCGCCAACCATTCGCTGGCAGCAGGAATGGACATCCGACTTGCGCGCGAAGGAGAAACGTACGAATTCTGAACGCATTCTTTGCAAGAATGGCAATACCGCCATTTCAACACGACCCTTATTCCTCAATGGCACGACGCGTGATGTAGAGGCGTGGGCGCACGCCAACCTGCCCAAACACGCGTTGATGCAACGTGCAGGACTTGCCATTGCTCGCCTTGCCATGGCAATTGCTCCCCACGCACAGGTGATCTGGATCGCTTGCGGCCCCGGCAACAATGGTGGCGATGGCTATGAGGCGGCCGCATACCTCAAGCGATGGGGGAAGTCTCCTGTGGTTACTGCGTGTAGCCACAAAGACATTTTGCCCACCGATGCGGCGGCGAGTCGCCAATCTGCCTTGGACGCAGGGGTTGCGATTACGCTCGAGGTACCAGACCAGTACGATTTGTGCATCGATGCATTGTTTGGAATCGGAAAAATTCGCGGGTTTGACCCACATTACACCGATTGGATCAAAAGAATTAATTCAGGGACTGCGCCAGTATTGGCAGTCGACACCCCCTCCGGTTTGAACGCAGAAACGGGAACATGCCTTTTAGGCTCTGTCCATGCCGACTACACGTTGAGCTTATTAACCCTCAAGCCAGGTTTATTTACAGCAAGTGGACGAGAAGCATGCGGGGAGATTTGGTTCAATTCTCTGGGGGTTGAAACCTCGATGGGAATGTGTGCGGTGCTTAGCGGCACGCCTCAACCCTTCGCTCGCGCCCACAACACTCACAAGGGCAACTTTGGTGATGTTGGTGTTGTGGGTGGTACACAAGGAATGACGGGCGCAGCATTGCTGGCTGCGGTGGCTGCATTACACGGAGGGGCGGGTCGCGTCTACTTGGCATTGTTGGATGACTCCATTGCACGCATCGACACAAACCAACCTGAGCTCATGTTCCGAAATTTAGATGAAATTTATTTCGAGAGCATGGTGATAGTCGCAGGTTGCGGGGGTGGAGAGGCCATAACAGGTCATTTGGAGGAAATACTGGAACGGTCAAAACGACTTGTGCTGGACGCCGATGCGCTGAATGCTATTTCCCGAGATTTAGTGCTTCAACGCAAACTAAAAAGCAGAAGTCACCTAACCACTGTCCTTACCCCGCATCCTCTGGAAGCTGCACGCCTGATGAATATACAAGGCGCCGACGTGCAAGCAAACCGCCTAAGTGTGGCTCAATCCATGGCAGATCAGTTCGGCTGCACGATTGTGCTAAAGGGCTCAGGCACTGTCATTGCCGCGCCATCCTCCATTGCGCGAATCAACCCAACGGGCAACGCGAGGCTTGCAACCGCCGGTACTGGAGACGTGCTGGCAGGACTGATCGGCGCGCATCTCGCGTCAGGAAAGAACGCCTTTGAAAGTGCCTGCGAATCGGCATACCGGCATGGCGAAGTAGCCGAAAAATGGCACCACGCATACCCACTTACCGCCCACAATTTGGCAAGAAATTTGTGATTTGCATTGCGCATCGGTTTGGAAACCGATAGCGCAAAAAGTACACTACCAATCGACTACCGGCGTTTCCTGGGTGTTTTCTTCTGTGAGGCAACAGGCTTTTGAGTCGACTTGCTTGTGCGCGTCGACTTACCAGCAGGCCGCTTGCGCGACTCTGCTGCAAATGACAATGGACGCGCACCAACCTCCAAATCAAAACAATCCCCAGAGGTTGCCCGCAGTTTCGAATCGCGACCAACACCTTTGTCCAACATTGCACGCGGCACCAAGCCGTCGCCCTCATGTACGAGGCGGAAATCGATTTTTCGACCATCCAGATCAACCCGGCTGACTTGAATCCGTACACGGGTACCAATCGCGTATCTAGTGCCTGTCCGCTCGCCTCGAAGCTCCTGGCGTGCTTCGTCAAAACGGAAATACTCACCACCCAATTCCGTGATGTGGACCAATCCTTCGACATACATGGCATCCAGCGTCACGAATACGCCAAAGCTGGTCGCGGCGGTCACCACGCCTCCGTACTCCTCCCCCAGATGCTCCTTCATGTACTTGCATTTCAACCATGCTTCAACGTCGCGACTGGCTTCATCCGCCCGTCGTTCGTTGGCACTGCAATGCAAACCTGCAGCCAACCAAGCCATGTTTTCAGCATTGGTTTTCTTCGGGGCTTGCTTTGCCGCTCCAACCCGATCGGCGCCCCCCTTCTCAAGGCGGCGAGCCAATTTCGCATGCGCCTCGCCAGGGGTTGGCAAAACCGGTAACTGGTATCTCGTTTTTTCAAGAATGGACTTAATGACCCGATGCACCAGCAAATCCGGATATCGGCGAATAGGACTGGTGAAATGGGTGTATGCGTCATAGGCCAACCCGAAATGCCCACCGTTGGTTGGCGTGTAAATAGCTTGCTGCATAGAACGCAACAACATGGAGTGAATTTGCTGCGCATCCGGGCGGTCTTTAGTTGCCTCGGCAATTGCCTGGAACTCGCCTGGTGAAGGGTCATCACTGATGGTCATTCCAATACCGGTGGCCTTCAAGTAATTTTGCAATATCTCCTTTTTCTCCGGGGTCGGCCCCTCATGTACCCTAAACAAGCCAGGATGCTTGCTTTGCGCAACAAAGTCTGCACTACAAACATTGGCGGCAAGCATGGCCTCTTCAATCACCCGGTGGGCCACGTTGCGAGAGCGAGGTACGATCTTTTCAATTCGCCCGTTTTCATCGCAAACTATCTGGGTCTCCGTCGTTTCAAAATCAACCGCGCCGCGCTTATGTCGGGATTTAACCAATGACTGATAAACACCGTGCAGATTGAGCAAATCGCCAACCCGGTCTTTACGCCGTATGGCCTCAGAGCCTTTGGTATTACCCAAGATTGCAGCCACTTCCGTGTAGGTGAAACGCGCATGACTCCACATCACGGCCGGATAAAACTGATAGGCATCAACCACGCCATCAGTCGTCACAAACATGTCACAAACCATGCATAAACGTTCAACCTCAGGATTGAGCGAGCACAATCCGTTGGATAACTTTTCCGGCAACATCGGGATTACCCGCCGTGGGAAATATACGCTCGTAGCGCGGTCATAGGCGTCAATGTCAATCGCCGAACCGGTCGCAACATAGTGGCTTACGTCTGCAATGGCGACCAATAGCCTCCATCCTTTTACCGCAGACTTCCCGCGTCCCTTTGACGCCGGCTCGCAGTACACCGCATCGTCAAAGTCACGCGCATCTTCTCCATCGATGGTGACTAAAGGCACGTCCGTCAAATCAATACGATTGACTTGATCTTGCGGTCGAACCCTATCTGGAAGGGTCCGCGCCAAAGCTATGCACGCTTCGGAAAATTCATAAGGGACACTGTATTTTCGAACCGCGATTTCAATCTCCATGCCCGCGTCGTCCACTTCGCCCAGGACTTCTTTGATACGCCCAACGGGTTGTCCAAACAACGCAGGAGGCTCAACCAATTCGACCACCACAACCTGTCCTACTTTGGCCACACTTGTGGCGCCTTTTGGAATCAATACATCCTGCCCATAGCGCTTGTCTTCCGGTGCCACCAGCCATACACCACTTTCCTGAAGCAATCGGCCAATAATAGGTTGCGCTGAGCGCGCCAAAATCTCGACCACCCTCCCCTCCGGTCGGCCCTTGCGATCGCTGCGAACAATACGCACTTTCACGCGATCCTTGTGCAGCACAGCCCGCATCTCGTTGGGCGGCAAATAAATATCAAGTGCACCGTCGTCACGTGATACGAATCCATGGCCATCGCGATGACCCTGAACTATTCCTTCAACTTCGTCCAGCAAGCCGCTGGTTTGGCTAATATTTTTGATACAATTGCTCTCTTTCCTGAGATGCCCAGGTGGCGGAATTGGTAGACGCACTAGTTTCAGGT